>JADIME010000084.1 GCA_017694935.1 Candidatus Merdivivens pullistercoris | reverse complement strand
TATCCCTCAGGTCTCGTAAAATGCTGTTCACTTTCGAATGTCCACCGGACATTCTCATAAACCGTTCACGACCCGTTCACGAGGCCACGGGCGGCCACGCTGTCCGTGGCAATTACTGCATACACAATCATTTGGGGTAATTTTGCGGATAATCATATTAATGAATCACATAATAGGCTCTCATAAGTCGTTTAAAATGCAAGCACGAAACGGACATTGTCCTCAAAATCCTTTTGCGCATAATAAACGTCGCCGAAATAAAAATTAAGGTCGAACACGTCTATTTCGTCATATTCGGAACTGCTCCAGTACAGGCCTTCCAGAACCGGCATTCCGGGAATCCTGGAAATCGCCACGTTAAGCAATTCCATATTGGACGTCTGGTTTCTCTGTCCCCATATATTCCCGGGCAGGTCACCGGAACATACCATGGATATTTCTTTCGCTGAAGGGATATACCAGCCGGATGTCCCTTGCGGGGAAGGCACTTCGGAACGGAAAGACAAAAGGCATTCGGCCAGTTCGACCGGCCATTCCGCATTTGCAGGGTCGGCATTGAAAGCCTCCAGAGCCTTGGTATTATTGTAACCCATTTTCTTGTTCAACGGGTCGGATTCCTCTATGCCCGTGGCTATTGAATTGAAACTGGGAGCATTTCCCGCAATCCACTCGCTTATTGAAGACTGATAAACGTCATACCAATATTGCCAATAGCTCGTCCTCTGTTCCATGCTTACTGCCAGGCCATGGGTGCAGTCCGGAAAATCACCGGCCAACAGCGCGTCGTCTTCGCCCGGGTCGCCGAGCCAGTAAACTATCGCTACCGGGGTTTTCCCGTCCTCCGGCTGAGAAGAAAAACTCCCGTCTTCATACAGATAATCCCCTACGGACGGGTCGTATACCGTTACAGTACACGTATCCGAAACCTTTTCGTCTACACAAACCGCAATAAAAGCCTCTCCCTTTCCTGTCGCGACGATTTTCCCGTCTTCCACGGCAACGACAGAAGGGGATGAAGTTTCCCAGACGACGGACCGGACGGCATATCCTTCGTCCGAATCGACTGTTATCCCAAGGTCCATTTCGTCACCTTTAAACATGGAGACCCCGTCATCGGACAAAACGACGGATCTTATTTCGGGAACGGTTTCAGGTGGAAGCTGCGGCTTGTCACAACCGCTTGCCAATACAACGGCGGGCAAAACAGACAAAAACAAAAACTTTCTCATAATCCTATAATTTATTTTCCCCAAAATTAAACTCGGTCAAAATAAAATTACGGATTTGCGATAGGACAATAATGGGACATCAATGGTATTTTAATCGTACTTTGACAGAAATTCCTGAATAGAAACACCGCCGCCTGTAATGCCGAGCTTATTGCGAAGCCTTGTACGCGCCTTGTTGATTCCCGAAATGCTTTGGCGCGTAATCTCCGCAATATCCTTGGTAGTCATATTCATTTTCAGGAATGCGCACAGGCGCCTTTCGTTAAGCGTGAGATTGGGAAAATCCTTTAACAGTCTTGCATAGAAATCATTGTTGAAATCCGGGATAAAGGCCGAAGCATCGAAATTGTCTCCCTCGTTTTTCATGGTATTCTGCAAATCATGGCAAATCTTGTTGATGCTGCCGCGGACGGAATCGTCATCCACTTCTTTTTTAAGTTTGTCCAGGTCGGACAATACCTCCTCTGAAAGCCTGTCCAGTCTGTACTGCTGTATTTTACGCAATTCAAGCAACTTGTGCCTGTTATTCAGCTCCTCTTCCCGGCGATGCATTTTCACCGAACGCCTCCAAAAATACAAGACCAATAGCAAAGCCGCGACAAGAACGGAAAATATCATGGTAATCCATGTGATTCTTTGGGCGTTCTCCTTCTTGATTAAAGTTTCACGCTGATTGTGAAGTATCAGGCTGTCCTGAAACTCGAACAACTGGAGAAAAACATTGTTGTGCTCCAACGCCTCGCATACTGATACGAACTCTTCCAACGCATGGTAAGCCTTCGGCATGTCTCCCAAATGCCTGTATATGGTATGCAGTATGTTCCAGCAAGAGCGGAGCTGGAGGAAAAATTCCCCGGCAGAATACTCCTTAATGGCAGACTCCATGAAAAGCGCCGCCCTGTCATAATTTCCCTGCCTAAGTTCCGAAGCCCCTATGGTATAGTAATAGAGCCCTTTATCCTCACGGGTGCTGGCATAACCGCTGAAACGTCCCAGCGAGTCGGTCATCATTTTAAGTCCGAGAGTGTCAGGATTGTCAATATATGAAGCCGTGAGATTAAGATAGCCCCGGAAGAACAATGACGAATCGCCTATGGACTTTGAAAGTTCTATGGATTTGCCTATAAGCAATCTTGCTTTTTCAAAATCGTTCCTCTTGCGGGGCAGCAGGCTCATGTTGTTTATGGCTCTCACCAACATTACGCTGTCATTTCGCGCCCTGGCGCCCTGCTCGAACGATATGAAATATTTTTCCGCAGTCCTGTAATCATTGCAGACAAAATACACCTGCCCCAACAGATTGTACACATTCAGCAGCCCCACCGTGTCTTCACAACGTTCAAAGTGGTATCTTGCCGAATTGGCATACCTGAGAGTCTTATGATAATATCCTGTCTTATAGTATAGTCCGGCAAGCCTCGACTCGGTTTCCGCGATTCTGCACGGATTGTCCTCCCTTATGTAATAGTCCAGTAACCCCTCTTCCCATCTTATCGCTTTTGAAAACAGGAATTTTTCATTTCCCCACCAGTCCGCAAGGAACGAGGCCATCTCCGCCGAAACCGAATCCGCTATGCCGTCTTCCAAAGACCCGAGATACATCTCGGCATAATGCACCGCCTGTTCCCTGTCCTTATCCAGATTTTCCCGGTATGCTTCATATATGGTAGCATCCCCGCCCGAAACCGGCACGGCGGCAAAAAGCGGTACCGCGGCAATGAGAATAATATTGAAAAACAACGGAAACTTCACCTCAGGTATCTTTTTTCTGTACAAAAACTTTTAGTTGTCAAATCATTATAGAGCAAATATAAGACATAATCACCATAAAACGTTATTTCTTCTTTGGGAAAGTGCTACGATTTCGTGGCAAAACTGTTCACTTTCCCGGAATGGATGTGCGGGGAATGCCGACAGAATGGCCGTAGAGCCGACATCGCGATTATTCCCCGGGGGAAAGTGCTTCGATTCCATGGCAAATCGATTCACTTTCCCGTGAGGCCTCCCGGCTCCTCCGGACGGAACGTGCCAATGCAAAAGCATTTGCTCTGCTCTCGGCTTCTGGCTATATTTGCCCTGTCGGGCAGAAATACTGTTGCGCCTCGGAAAAGGAAATTGAACAAGTTCATTTCCTTTTCTCTCGGCTTCTGCGTATATTTGTACCCTCAAAGCGCAAGGAATGAAAAGGGTCCTGATCATTACATACTATTGGCCTCCGACGGGAGGATCGGGAGTACAGAGATGGCTCAAATTTTCACGGTACCTGCCGGAATACGGGTGGGAGCCTGTGATTTATACTCCCGAGAATCCGGAAAGCCTGGTGACGGACGAAAGTCTGGCAAAAGACATCCTTCCGGGCATGGAAATCATCAGAAGGCATATTACCGAACCTTACGGGATATACAGGCGCATCACGGGCGGCAAAGGAATATCCAAAGAAGTCAATATAGTAAGCGCTTCTGCCGACAAATCACCGCTGCAACGCCTTTCAATGTGGGCAAGGGGCAATTTTTTCATTCCGGATCCGAGATGCCTTTGGATAGGCCCTTCTGTAAGATTCCTGAAAAAATACATGCGGGACCACAGCATCGATGCCGTGGTGACCACCGGGCCGCCTCAATCAATGCATCTGATTGGCAGAGGGCTGAAACGTGAAACAGGGATACCGTGGATAGCGGATTTCCGCGACCCGTGGACAGAAATATTTTACTTTAAGCACATCCCCATGTGTTCCAAGGTCCGTAAAAAACATGTCCTGCTCGAAAAAAGCGTGTTGGATGAAGCAGACTCCGTTGTCGCCGTATCGCCTCTCGTCCAAAGGGATTTCATGGCAAAGACGACAACACCGGTTGTGCTTATAACGAACGGATGGGACAAAAATGATTTTTCCGTTTCGGGAAAAACAGATTCCGCCGAAAACGGGAAGACGGATTTTCCTACATTCGACATAGTACATACGGGACTTTTCGCGGCAGACGGGAATCCGGAAAACCTATGGACAATATTAGGAGAACTGTGCCGGGAAAATGACGGTTTTTCACGGAAACTCCGCATAAGGCTTGCGGGAAAGACCGACAGGCAGATACTCGAATCAATCCGGAAAGCCGGGTTGGAGGCCGACGACTTGGGCTATGTACCCCATGAGACCGCCATCGAAGAACAGCTCGGAGCATCTGTCCTGATATTGCCGCTGAGGAACGAGCCTGAATACAAAGCCGTATTGCCGGGAAAACTGTTTGAATACATGGCATCCGGAAGTCCGATAATAGGCATCGGGGCCACGGACGGGGCCATGGCCGAAATCCTGAAGACAAGCGGTTGCGGAAAGACTTTCGGGTGGGACGCGACGGAAGACCTGAAAACCGAGATACTGCGGCTATGGGACGGATACCGGCTCAACGGCAAGACCCCGCGCACCGACAAGGAAACTGTAATGAAATATGAAAGAGGACGGCTCACAGGAGAAATGGCCGGGCTTTTAGACAAGATAACTTCAACAGACTGACAGATATGAATACAACTTCCAAGAAGATTCTCACCTACATAGGGATACTGTTGCTTTTCACGGTGATCGCCTTCGGTTTTGCCCCCCAGCTGCTCGGGGACAAAGTAATATACCAGCATGACAGGGTCGCATGGCTCGAAGCGTCTAAAGAAACGAAAGATTACAATGCAGCGCATCCTGACGACAAGACAAGATGGAGCAATTCCATGTTCTCCGGAATGCCGAACGTATCTTACTATGCCAACACGGAAGGCAATCTGTTAGGATACATAAACCCGCTGCTCGACAAAAGCAGGCCTGGAAGCTACCTTCTGATTTCCCTCATAGGGGGATTCCTGCTCATGCTCTCCTTCGGATGCAACAAGACAGCGGCCGTATTGGGAGCCATCGCCATAACGCTATGTTCATACAACATACAGATAATCCAGGCCGGGCACAACACAAAGATGCTAGCCATAGCATACATGCCTTGGGTCCTGGCCTCGATAGTCTATGCATACAAGGCGCGCAATTTCCCGCTTCAACTGCTCGGGGCCGCGTTTTTCGGGATAACCCTTTCGCTCCAGATCCAGCCGAACCATCCACAGATCACATATTATCTTGCAATCATCGTCCTTGCATACGCCATTACGGAACTTGTGCTGTCCATTAAGGAAAAACGGTTCAGGCAGTTTGCCGTGACATCCGCATTGCTGCTTGTCATAGGCGTATGCGGCATTGCAACCGTATCCAATAAACTGATGCCGCTCCTCGAATATACCGAGTATTCGATACGCGGAGGGGACGGGCTCGGAGACAATGGGGAAAAAACAGACGAAGGGCTTGACCTCGACTATGCCACGGCATGGTCGTATGGCATAAACGAGATGCCGAATCTGATGATCCCCAACTTTAACGGAGGGTCTTCGGCGGGTTCCCTGGGCGAACGTTCCGACACATACAGTCTTTTGAAGAAGGCCGGGGCGCAGAATCTGGATTCGATGATGGACAACCTTCCGCTGTACTGGGGTCCCCAGCCGTTCACTGTCGGACCCATGTATCTCGGCGCCATAATCGTCATGCTTGCTCTTTTGGGACTCGTGATTTCGCAGGACAGGCGCAAATGGTGGCTGCTTGCCGTTTCGGTTTTCGCCATACTGCTCGCATGGGGGTCGCATATAATGGGATTTACAAGGTTGATGTACGAAATATTGCCGTTCTACAATAAGTTCCGTACCGTTTCCATGTCCCTGACCATACTCCAGATAACCACTCCGCTATTGGCAATCATGGGTATCAGTGAATTTCTCAAAGAACCCAAGAAATACGCCAAAAGCCTCTATGCAGTCACCGGGATAACGGCGGGAATAGCATTGCTGGTGTGCATCTTCCCTGGGATAGCCGGCAGTTTCACCTCCCCGTCGGACATGCAGTACGGCAATGAACTTGCCTCCGCTTTAAGGAGCGACAGGATGGGACTGTTGTGTACAGATGCGCTCAGGACGGCCATATTCATACTGCTTGCGGCCGGGACCTTGGCATTTATCCCGGCAAAAAGGAAAAATTACGCATACGCCATTGTCGCGGCACTTGTCCTGTTCGACCTGTGGGGAGTGGACAAACGTTATCTGAACGACAATCATTTCGTAAATAAAAACACCTTCGAGGCGCAATTGCGCCAAAGACCTGTGGATGCCTTCATACTTCAGGATCCGCAACCGTATTACAGGGTAGTGGATCTGAGCAGCGACGTATTCAACAGTTCTTCCGCCAGCTACTGGCATAAAAACATCGGCGGGTACAGTGCGGCCAAATTAAGCAATTACCAGAATCTCATAGACAGATATCTGAGAAACGAACTGAACACGGTCTACGCTTCACTTAATGACTGTTCCACAATTGAAGAAGCACAGCAGAGGCTGCCGTATCTGCCTATACTGTCGATGCTTAACTGCAAATATATCATAATAGGCGGGGATATCCCTCCTTTGACAAATCCATGGGCGGCAGGCAACGCATGGTTTGCAAAAAACATCTCCACTGCAGCATCCCCGGCCGAAGCCCTTGATGCATTAGGAGGCCTCAATCCACGCACAGATGCCGTGATAATGGCCTCGGCAGACGGCAGCCCCGCCGGCACGGAAAGTACAATCGCACTTACATCATACTCTCCTAAAAGGCTTGCCTATACGGCAGAATCCGATGAAGGAGGACTTGCCGTGTTCAGTGAGATATACTATCCTGCCGGATGGAAAGCATACATCGATGGGGCTGAAACGGAGATACTCTGTGCGGATTATCTCCTGAGAGCCCTGGAAGTCCCGGCTGGAAAGCACGAAATCATATTTGAATTCGAACCCGAGTCCTTTATCGAAGGGGACCGCATAAGCATGGCCACCTCCGGGGTACTGATCCTGATATTGGCCGGTGCGTTAGCGTGGGTGTATGCCGGGAAACGCAACTGTAAAGCAAGAAGCTAAACAGCTTCAAGAACTTCAAAATTGAACCTCAGACCGCTTTCCTCGTCTTTCATTTCCTCGGACGAGGAAACGGTTTTCCAGTCATCCCCGGAAAACTCCGGGAAAAAAGTATCCGCATCCGGTATTACGGCATGTATGCGTGTCAAGTACATTCTGTCCGCATATTCCAACGCCTTTGCGTAAATGCTTCCGCCTCCGATGATGAAGACTTCCCGCCTGTATGGACAGTCCTCAGTAGCCGCAGCAAGGCATTTTTCAAAAGCCGCTTCCAATGACGGAACGCACTCTATGCCCTCCTTCCCGTACAGGCCGCAGGCGGCAGGGTCACGGGTTATCACTATATTCTTCCTCTTCGGAAGCGGACGGCCTATGGACTCGAAAGTACGACGGCCCATTATCACGGTATGGCCGGAGGTTGTCCGCTTGAAATATTTCAGATCCTCGGACAAATGCCAAGGCATGTCATTCCCGCGGCCTATGGCAAGATTGTCCGCCACCGCCACTATGATATTAACCTTTAAATCCTTGTATGACATAAAAACTGTTTAACTTGCAAAAAACGGTTTCCAAGAAGCTGTTATACCGCCACCGGAGCCTTTATCGCCGGCCACGGATCATATCCTTCAAGGGTGAAATCCTCATATTTGAATGAAAATATATCCTTTACGTCAGGATTTATCTTCATTACAGGCAAAGCCCTCGGCTCGCGTGAAAGCTGCAGATCGACCTGCTCGAAATGGTTCAGATAGATATGCGCGTCCCCGAAAGTATGCACGAAGTCCCCGCCCTCGTAGCCGCAGACCTGGGCCAGCATCATTGTAAGCAGAGCGTAGGAAGCTATATTGAAAGGCACTCCGAGGAACAGGTCCGCGCTTCTTTGGTAAAGCTGGCAGGACAGCCGTCCGTCCGCCACGTAGAACTGGAAAAGTGTATGGCACGGAGGCAGGGCCATTTTGTCCACCTCCGCCACATTCCATGCCGAAACGATATGGCGGCGCGAATCAGGATTGCGTTTCAACGAATCGACTACCGCCGACAACTGGTCTATGACCGTCCCGTCAGGAGCAGGCCATGCTCGCCATTGATGACCGTATACAGGGCCGAGGTCGCCGTTCTCATCCGCCCATTCGTCCCAGATCGACACTCCGTGGTCATGGAGATACTTGATATTGGTATCCCCTGAAATGAACCACAGCAACTCATATATGATTGACCGCAGATGCACTTTTTTGGTTGTCAGAAGAGGAAAACCCTCCGAAAGATCGAATCGCATCTGGTATCCGAAAACGCTCTTCGTTCCCACTCCGGTACGGTCATGTTTCAAAACCCCGTGCTCCTTCACATGACGGAGCAGCTCCAAATATTGTTTCATTTATTCTACATACTTTTTAAATGGTTTAACATAAGTATCATACATCTTCTGACACCTTTTTTCGGCACTGGAAACAAAACATCTCAAAAATTCTCTTGACCATTTTTCTATTCCTTGATTAAACTTTTGATCTAATTCCGAAACATGGAACTGAATCTGCATAGCTGCTGCCCAATTGATATATAAATTTTCAGGAACGGCCATAAACAAATTTTTCCAATGCGCATCATTACATCTAAGAACACCGTTTTCCTCTTTCCATTCCACCTCTATATAATGAATGCCCACAGAAGAAAAATCATTATTGTCAATCATAATAGCACATGCTTTTGCTAATTTATATGCAGATATAATATTAGGAGGCATCGCTGCCTTTGACATATTACGTGTCTTCACATCTATAATATCAAAATAATTGTCAAAACACCACAATATATCTGCTGTATCGTTCTGTCTTTCTTCAAATACATTTTCATGACTCCATTCACGTGTCGCCTTGTCTCCTCTATTCAACAGAAAAAGTGCTACTGGAGAATCAAACAGCGAAGCCCTGTCCTCGACTGTAATATACTGCGGATGTCTCATGTAAATATCATTCAGAAACTCATACTGCTTGAATATTTTATGAGGGAATTTATCCTTTAGAATATGATATATGAGTTTTTCGAACGGTTCTCCAGCAGCATGGCCAGACAACGTCCCATTGTCAGTTTTATTAGGACGTTCAACGGTTTTTCCTATTAACCCCTTAATCAATACATCGTAATCGTTTTTAGTCATGAGAACAAAATATTAAAACAATTATCTATTTTCTCAATACAATTTTCATCTTTGTTTTCTGCGTATTTAATGACATCTTTGGTGATTTCATCATGAATCATCCGTTCGTTATCATTTTCCCAATCTATTGGACGATACGGAATACTCGCTATCGGAGACTCGGAAAACTCAACTATGTGGCCTTTGATAATACCATTATATTTAAGCCAGTCAAAAACACGCCAGTTATTCAAATATGCTGTTATATATTCTATGCTTTCCTTGCAAGTTCTTTTCTTGAAAATACCTGTAACATCCTGAAGTGGCATATAATTCTCACTCGCTAAAGAAAAACGGAAGTAATTTTTATTTGAAATACGTTCTTTGCAAGGGACAAGAATTCTTTTTTCTTTTCTCATAAAAAGATTAAGATTACGTGGAAAAACAAACTCCCAGTAAGGAATATCTTTCCCATAATTGTACCTTTTCAATAAATTATCCTTATATCGAATCATATACTGAAACACATTAGGATAAAATCGTATGAACTCTTCTTCTGAGATACGCTTATCTATAAAAAAATACGCACTTTCCGAAACATGCATATAAGGTCTCAGATCCTTGGCTTTCAACACTTTTATAGTAGAAGCCTTTTCTTCTTTATTAAGAAAGACCAAATCACTTATATTAAATGCCTTATCTAAACCGGACACCATCCCGTTACCGATATCGCAAACATCACCTATACGATTAATATCTGCATTTTCAAACAATATCGGTATCCTTCTCCTACACGAATCTTCTATCTTGCATAAAATTTCCTGCTGTTTCTCTGGAACCAAAAGCCATCTTTCATTTTCTTTGAACTGAGGGATCTCCGACAATATGAAACTATTCCCATCCAATAAATCCTCTATCCCCTTTATCTTTTTCTCATTAATATATTTAAATAATTTTATCTTCGGCGCACTGCTTTTTTTAGTTTTTACATAACGGAATATCATAAATGAAGCACATACATTCTCAAACAATGGAGCTTCCTTGAAGTGATAAATTTCAGAAAAATATCCATTACGAACCATATAATTGCGCAATGTACTCGAATGAGTTGTATTCATCCAATAATCGGTGCAGATAAATATCAGCTCGCCTTCTTCATTCAATTGTTCAATACTTTTCAGAATAAAAATAAAAAGATAGTCACATAAACTATTGAAATAATGATTCCACAATGGTGAACTCGCTAATTCATCTTTTAACTGCTTTTCCAGATTTTTCCATCTTATATATGGAGGATTCCCTATAACAACATCATAATTATTCAAAGGAGCACTTATGAAACTTTCATATTTAACACAATGGAAAGGATTATCCAATGTTTCATCTATTTCATAAGCATCAATGTTTTTGAATCCTTTTTCATACAGTTTTGATAAGAATATTCCTTTCCCGCAGGAAGGTTCCAAAATCTTGCAATCTTCGTTGTGGGATATCAGTTTCACCATAAATTCCGCAACAGGCGCAATAGTAAAATACTGACCATATTTATTTTTTTCTTTCATTTTTCCCCCTCACAAATATTTCCGTTCCAACAAATAAAAGCATAAAATATTATGATTATCTTATTGAAAATTTATAAATTATCAACTCATTGAACTCTTCCCCGGGCCTCAACACCGTAGAAGGAAAATCCGGATGGTTGGGCGAATCCGGAAGATGCTGGCATTCAAGGGCTACACCGTAGTAGTCATGGTATTCCGCCCCGCCCCTGCCTTTCGGGCAGCCGCTGAGCCAGTTGCCCGTATAGACCTGCACTCCGGGCTGAGTGGTCAATACTTCCAGAACACGTCCCGACTGCCGTTCTTCCAGACGGGCCGCAAGGTTCAGTTCTCCCGGACGGCCGTCTATCACCCAACAGGAATCATAGCCCTTGCCTGATTTCAATGCCGGAAAATCCATCGCCATATCGCGGCCGATTGCCTTGGGTTCCGTGAAATCCATCGGTGTCCCCGCTACCGTGGCTATTTCACCGGTAGGCACGAGGTTGGAATCCGTCACGACAAAATCCGAAGCATTAAGGGCAAGTTCGTGTCCCAGTATATCCCCGTTTCCTTCGCCTTTGAGGTTGAAATAAACATGGTTGGTAAGATTTATTACCGTGGGAGCATCGCTGTGAGCCCTGAGGCTCAGCGTCAAGCGGCATTCGTCATCCCACTCGTAACGGACAAACGCCTCTACATTGCCGGGATAACCGTTTTTCCCGTCAGGGTCTTCCAAAAGGAATTCGACCCCGCCTTCCGACACGCGCCCTTTCCATATCCTGTCCGCATATCCTCCGGGACCGCCGTGAAGCTGAAAGTCCGGCTTGTCCGAAAGAAGCCTGTATTCCTTCCCGTCAAGAGAAAACCTCGCACCGGCTATCCTGTTTGCATACCTTCCCGGCACCTTTCCCATGCAGGGGCCGTCATTGAAATAGTCCTCCGGCCGGGCATATCCCAAAGCTACATTGGCAATCTTCCCTTCTTTGTCCGGAACATTGATTTCCACTATTCCGGCGCCCGTCTCGGAAAGTACGACCGATGCCCCGGCAGCGTTTGTCATCCTATACAGATTGATGTCTTCCCCTTCCGGGCCTTTGCCCCAAGGTACTGTTTCTATTGTTATCATATCGGATATTTTTTATTGAGTCATCATATTGGTTATGATGCACATTTTCATCAATTCTTCTTCGCTCTTACGTTCTTCCCCGGCTTTTTTCATAAGCCCGTCTTTTATTATCCCATCTGCTTCCGAATGTTGTTCTTTCCGTTCTTTTTCCATAACATCCAATTTTCAAATATGAAGAATCCTTCTGTCGAAGACAAAAATAAGAAAAAAACGGTTCACTTTCACTATTGTTAAGGTCTTAAAGATGTTATCGGAACTACATATACTCCGTCCGGCCTTCTGTAAGCCGCAGACGTCATTCCGCATATTACGGCAAGGAACGCAGGAGAAGAAGAACTGTTATTTTTAAAAAAGTTATTCATTTTCAACAGATTTGCCGCAGCCTTGTCCACTTGGTTCATTCCGAGTTTGATTTCAATGCAGCCCCATCTCCCATCACCGGATTGTATAATGGCATCGATTTCATTATTGGAATAATCCTGAAAATGCGTAAGCTCACCCGATATGGCTTCCGCGTATGTCAGAAGGTCTCTCTCGCACAATGATTCAAACATGAAACCGTATGTATTCAAATCCCCCGACAGCCTTTCCCGGTTTGCCCCAAGCAACGCACAGGCCAACGACGGATCCGTAAAATGACGTTTCTTCGCCTGCTTTATCCTTATTCCGGAACGCAATTCCGGGGAAAACGGTTTTATATTTTCAACAAGGAACAGCCTTTCAAGAACTTCAAGATATTCCGACAGGGTTTCTTTGTTTATTGTCTGTGAATCAATATCGCTTATATCCTGTATCAGTTTGTTGTTGGTCGCAGTCGTACTTTCATTCCTTGCCAGGGACCTAAGCAGCAATTCTATCTTGTATCTGTCATGCTTTCATCTATCAATCTGGGATTTTCCCCGTCAAGAACCAAAGCCGGATTTAACATCGCCAACTGACGATTCTGAAAATTCCCGGCAGGATCCCCAAGCATTACACTGCTTTTGCTATGGTGCATCCCGGTCCAGGTCTTACCACACCATTTCGGTCCTTCAATACATATCGCGCCAAAAGTTTCAAGCAACGATTCGATTTTCCTGTCTATTAATCTTGGTAAATAATCAATCTTTTTCATAACAGCGGCCAAATTACTAATTTTATTTAAATTGGCAAAAACATCCGCCCGGATTCGGCAAAAACATCCGCCCGGATTCGAGATTTTTTGAAAAAATACCGAATTTAACTAACTTTTATAGTTGCAACTAAAAAAATTAGTTTTATATTTGCATCGTAAAACTTCAAGTAACATGAAAAGATTGACGAAACGGGAAAATGAAATAATGAATCTGTTCTGGGACAAAGGGGCGATGTTTGTCAGGGAACTGCAAAGCCTCTACCCGGAGCCGCACCCACACATCAATACCCTTTCCACTATGGTGCGGATACTCGAAAGCAACGGTTTCCTGTCGCACAAGGCATACGGGAACACATATCAGTACTATCCTGTCATAAGCCGGGAAGAGTACGGAAGGAACAGCCTCAGCGGAATCATCAGCAACTACCTCGGAAACTCATATCTGAACGCCGTATCTGAGCTTGTCAGGGAAGAGAAAATCACCGTAGAAGAGTTGAAGGCGCTCATCAGCGAGATAGAAAAGACGGACAGCGGACACGAATCGGAATAGACAATATGACTTCTGGTTTTCTCATATATGAAATAAAGACGGCCGTGCTGTTTGCCGTGTTTTACCTGTTCTACCGCCTGTTGCTCAGCAAAGAGACATTTCACAGGCTGAACAGGGCGGTTCTTCTGTGCTCGGCAATGGCATCCGCGCTTCTCCCGCTGCTCAGGATTACGGTACACAAAACCGTAGAAATCCCGGCACGTATTGGAAACACGGCAGACATCCCGATTGTGGCAGATTTAGGACAGGCCGGAAAAACATTTCCGATCGACGATATCCTGCTGTACATCCTTGCGGCAGGGGCGATAGCGATAATTGCAAATACCCTATTATCAATTTACAGTGTAATGCGTATCATCCGCAACGGCAACAGGATTCCCCGGCCTGACGGGACTGTAATAGTCGTAATCCAAGGCAATACAGCCCCTTTCAGCTGGATGAAATACATAATCATGTCCGAAAAGGACTGGTCGGGAAAACATGATGAAATCCTGATACATGAAAAGGCCCACATCCGCCTCGGCCACTCATGGGACATCCTGTTCATCAACCTGTTCACTGCCCTGCAATGGTTCAATCCGGTAATCTGGATGCTTCGCGGCGACTTGCGGTCCATCCATGAATACGAGGCCGACAGGGAAGTGCTCAAATCCGGCATTAATGCTACACAATACCAACTTTTATTAATCAGAAAAGCCGTTGGCATGAGCGGCCACTCAATAACCAACAGCTTTAATCACAGTACTCTTAAAAAACGTATTACTATGATGTCATGTAAAAAATCAACTTTCGCCAAAGCACTCAGAGTGCTTTTCGCAATCCCGCTGATCGGGATATGCCTGATTGCCAATGCCAGAACCGATATAGATTATGTCGTATCGGGAGACATTCCTCCTACTGCCGCCGACGGACAAGACGGCCAGGGACAGGCTTCCATATCAATAACCTCCTACTATACAGACGACAAAGATAAACAATCTTCCGATGACGACAAAGCCGTAGTCATAATGAAATCGAAATCCGGAGAATATATCATGTCGATAACCAAAGACAGCAAGTCGGAAAACATGGTACATTCATTTTCATTTATCGACGATGAGACCGGCAAGACCCTTCAGACAATCAGCCTGAACGAACTCCTTGAAAAGAAGGGGATAATTGTACAAGAATCCGGAAACTCCACAGTGATAACGCTCACTGACGAAGGCATCGATAAAAACGAGTTGTTTTTCGACCTGACTAAAAACGTGAGATTCCAGATTAACGGCAAGGACATACAGGAAACCAAAGGCTACGATGTAGCCCTCGAAGGCAAACTCGGAACAATATACATAGTAGCTGATTCCGATGGAGAAGGAATAGTCATAAACTACAGTTTTTCGGAACAATCCGGGCAGGACGACAAGAAATACCCACTCAATAAAGCGGGAAACTTGTAAACCCGTCAGTCATTAAAGGAGTCAATGAAAGTCTGGACAACGAAGCCCTGAGGGTAGTCAAAGAGTCTCCTGAATGGGAACCCGGAATGACTGAAGGCAAACCTGTCAATGTCACATTCCAATTCCCTATAGTATTCAAGCTTAAAACCGAATAAACTGCTTTACTTGATCGAGGGTGGCCAGAAAGGTGGGATTTCAAGGCCACCCTCATTGT
Source organism: Candidatus Merdivivens pullistercoris (assembly GCA_017694935.1). GTDB lineage: Bacteria > Bacteroidota > Bacteroidia > Bacteroidales > UBA932 > Merdivivens > Merdivivens pullistercoris. The sequence continues at coordinate 46,680 of JADIME010000084.1, read as the reverse complement.
TTAGAAACTGCTTGGATTTTTAGAAACTGTTTAATACATACACCCGAACACCCATAGCGGAATTCTGTTCCCGGTGCCTGTTTCTATATCGTCTATTGCAAGATAACTGTCGGGAATACCGGCGATCTGATCAAAAGTCTTGCTACTTCCGCCGACTTCGAACAGATATTTTCCGTCGGCCATGAAATCCCCCCGCTTCGGCATTGTCAAGGCAGTCACAGCACCTACCTGATTTGCAAAAAAAGTCTCCCGGACAGTGCCTTCCGAGATTTTCCCGGATAAGGCATACATCAGATTGGTATTATTCAGATAGATTTTTTCAGGACTGGTCAAATGCTTGTAATTTTTCAACTTTTCAGTAAGCAAAAGCAATAAATCCGCCCTGTCAAGCAGATACAACATCTTCAATGTCTGGTCCCGCGTAGATTCCAACTGTGATGAAAGCTTGCTGATATTCGGTTCCAATGGAACATTTCCGGCAATTACCATTAATAATGTCTTGATTTTTTGTGCAGTAGCATAAGTTATATCTTCCACGGAAGGTATGTCGTTGTCTATGACAAGACGCGCCACCTCTCCCACACGCATAAGATAATCGTTTCCGGCCTCTTTGTAATACGGATAATAACCTTCACGCAAATATTTGTCAAAATATTTAAGGACTTTGACTCGGGATATTACATCGACAGCATATTCAACATGACTGAAAAGCATTTCTTCCAATCTTATAGTTGGTATTGAAACTACGCCTTCATAAGCAAGATATTCCCTGAATGACAAACCGTTAAGAGAATATAACGATTGCCGGCGTGACAAATCAGCCTTTGAACTGTCAATGGCAAGCATTGCCGAGCCTGTATAAACAATATTCAGATCTGGATAACTGTCATAAAAATTTTTAAGCAATACCGCCCAATCTTTATACCTATGCACTTCATCAAGATAAATATGTATTACACCATGTGTATATAAAAACTCGACCAAATCTTCAAGTTTATAAGTATTAAACCACAGATTGTCAAGCGATACATATAACGCATCGTCGATCTTGCCGAATGACTCCTTGATGTGCTGCAACAACATCGTCGTTTTACCCACTCCGCGTGCGCCTTTAATCCCTATCAAACGCAAACTCCAATCTATGCGGTCATGCAGATACCGCTTGAAACGCAAATCCGTAGCGGCCAGTTTTCTATGATAAATATTTATCAGGGGTTGAATGTCGGTATAATCCATAATATTATGATCTTATTTGACTGCAAATATACAAAAAACACTTTTGGGAAAGTGATTTTTTGGTAAAAATTAGCTTTTCCAAAAGTGTTTTTATTTGTTCTCCATTTTTTGGAGTTACTACCCTATTGCTTCTCAAACAGATCCTTAATCCCTCCGAGCGAGCTCAACATGGAAGAAGCCTCGTATGGCATATATACCGTCTTGTTGTCTTTGCCGCTGACCATTTCTTTCATAGTCTCGATATATTTGACGGCAAGCATGTAGGATGCCGGATTAGAGCCGGTACCCTGGATAGCCTCGGAGATTTTCGCAATAGCGGTAGCTTCAGCCTCGGCCTGAAGGATTTTCGCACGGGCTTCGCCTTCAGCCAAAAGTATCTGGGATTCTTTGTCCGCCGTGGCCCTGTTGATCTGGGACTCTTTTTCACCCTCTGATTTGAGGATTGCGGATGTCTTTTCCCCTTCGGCTTTCAGAATCTTTGCCCTCCTCTCTCGTTCAGCCTGCATCTGCTGTTCCATCGCATTGCGGACACTTTCAGGAGGGGTTATGTCCTGAAGTTCTACACGATTCACCTTGACTCCCCATTTGTTGGAAGCCTCGTCAAGGACGGCGCGGAGTTTCGAATTGATAGTATCGCGCGAAGTGAGAGTCTCGTCCAATTCAAGTTCGCCGATAACGTTCCTCAGCGTAGTCTGTGTCAGCTTTTCTATCGCATTGGGCAGATTGTCTATCTCATAAACCGCCTTGAACGGGTCTACTATCTGAAAATACAGCAAAGCGTTTATCCGCGTCGTGACATTGTCCTTGGTAATGACGCTCTGTCCCGGGAAATCATAGACCTGCTCTCTAAGGTCTATCCTGTCGGAAAGCCTTACAACGACATGCGCCTCGCCACCATAACCCTCACGTACATAACGCGAGTATATCTTGCGTGGCTTGTCAAGTATAGGCCATATAATATTAATGCCGGACGAAAGAGTGCTGTGGTATTTTCCAAGCCTCTCGATTACTTTGGTTTCTCCCTGCTGGATGATTTTCAGTCCGGAAAGCGCAAAAATGATGACAATAAGGGCTATCAGGCCCACGATAATCATAGTTCCCATATCAATAAGGTTTTAATGTATTATCTTTCTTACAATCTTTTACTTTCAATACGACACTTTCCACGCCTGAGACAGTCACTTTTTCCCCTTTGTCTATTTCATGCCCGTCCTCGCTCACGGCTTTCCAGTCATCACCATCTATTGCGACTCTCCCGGTATTGTCTGCCGGAGAAATCCGCTCGGTGACCATGGCCTGCCTCCCGATCAAAGCGTCCACGCCGCTTTCACGTCCGTGCCTGCCACGTTTGAACGCCTTCAACAATAAAGGCCTTACAAGCACGAAAGCCGCCAATGTGACCGCCGAGAACCAGACGATTTGCCATGTGAAACTCGCCTGACATGCCGCGGCAACAGAAGCGGCTGCGGCTCCGAAAGCAAGGCACAGGACAGCAAAACCTGCCGTGAAAATCTCTATTATAACAAAAACGAGGGCTATGATAGCCCAAATATGCCAGACTTCCATAATGCCAAAATTATTTCCCTGCAAGTTAAGAAAAAAATGATTATCCGCAAAATTACCCCTGACATGATAGTGATTTCATCTTCATAGGGGTAATTTTGCGGATAATCTTTATGAAAATTTTCAAGCAACCGGATAAAAAAATGCCTATATTTGTACTTAACCGGAAAAACGACAAAAAAGATATATTGTTGATTATCAATAAGTTTTTACTTAATTAGAAAAACGACATGAGTAAAATCTGGATAAATAAGGCAATGGAATGCCTGAAACGGTCATTAGAACCTATTCCCCACGAAATGAATGAAATAGACTGGAAAGAAAAACTGTCTCCCGACAATAAGAAACTCTGCCAGCACCTTTCGGCATTCGCCAATTATCCGGACGGAGGCTTCATGGTATTCGGAATAGAGGACAATACGGCAAAACTGAAAGGCATCACCAAGGAAAAAGCTGAAGAAATCGTGCTTAAAATAAGCAATCTTAGCCGTGACTCGTTAAACCCTGCAATCAGTATTGACCATACAATTGAAAAATATAAAGATATACCATTGCTTTTCATTCATATCAAAGAAAATCCGGTAAAACCGGTTTCGGTCTCAAAATCAATAGAAGACACATATATCAGAAGCGGAGGAAGCACAAGGAAAGCTTCTCGTCAGGAACTTGGATTCATGATGCTTAACAGCAAAACAATCCATTACGAGGAATTGTATGCCGGCACACTGAAAACATCGTCGGAAATATTTGATTTACTGAATTTTCGTAGCGTTTTAAAATTATTGGACAAGCCTACGCCCCAGACTTCGGATGAAATACTCCGTTGGATGGAAGATGAAAAAATGATAAAAGAGGTTGAAGAAAACAGGTATTATATTTTAAACTTCGGGGCATTGTCTTGCGCTTATGATCTGAACCAATTCGACAATCTTGTACGAAAAAGCATCCGCATAATAAAGTACAATGGAATCACGAAGAAAGAAACCGAAAAGGAACAGATTGAGACAAAAGGCTATGCAATAGGCTATGAGAATCTTATAAATTACATCAAAGCCTTGCTTCCAAGCAACGAAATCATAAGGAACTCTCTTAGGAGCGAAACTACCATATATCCTGAAATAGCATTAAGAGAGCTGATTGCCAATGCATTGATTCATCAAGATTTTACAGTAAAGGGAGCCGGGCCAATGATTGAAATATTCAATGACAGAATAGAAATTTCCAATCCCGGGAAATTGCTCCCGTCAAAAAAGGTAGACAGGCTTATCAGAACGACACCTGAATCGCGTAACGAAATACTGGCATCAGCTTTCAGGAGATATGGAATATGTGAGGAACGCGGTTCAGGATTCGAAAAGGCGGTTTCGGCAATAGAATTATACGGACTGCCTCCTTTAAAACTGGAAGAGTTGGAAAATTCTTTCCGAGTAACGATGTATAGTCCTAAACCGTTTGCAAAACTCACCCTCCATGAAAGAGTTGAGGCCTGCTATCAACACTGCATAATCCAATATTACTCTGCAGGAGGCATGACTAATTCAAGTTTGCGTGAACGGTTCAAATTGAGTGAACGGCAAAGGCCGCAAGTTTCATTGGTCATAAAGGAAGCTCTGGCATGCCACAAAATCAAACCGAAAGACCCTAACAATACCTCTATGAAATTTGTCGAATACATCCCTTTTTGGGGGTAATTTTACTTAACCTGAAAAACGACAAAAAAGATATATTGTTGATTATCAATAAGTTTTTACTTAATTAGAAAAACGACATTCCATATATGGGAACAATCATCAAACCATACGGGGACGAGGGCAGCAAACACGAGCAGGTAGAACGTATGTTCGACAACATAGCCCCGGCATACGACAGGATGAATCATCTTATGTCTTTCGGCTCGGACAGGGCATGGAGGCGAAAAACAATCAAGGCTCTGAAAAAACACAGTCAGGGGCGCATACTTGACATCGCCTGCGGTACCGGGGACATGACTTTCGAAATCCACAGGGAACTCTCTCCAAAAGAACTCGTCGGGGCCGATCTATCGGAAGGGATGCTTGAAGTGGCACGCCGCAAATGGAAACAAATACGGGAGGGACAGGAAAGAAAAGAACCAGTGAAACGAGGCTTGCCGGGAGAAAAAGGGCGGCAAAATGCAACGGCAAATCCGTCAGGCAATCCGTACACGCCTGCCCCGGATTTCATCAAATGCGACTGCTGCGAAGGGCTTCCGTTTAACGACCGGTCATTCGATGCCGTCACAGTTGCATTCGGAGTAAGGAATTTCGAAGACCTCGAAAAAGGCATATCCGAAATATACCGCGTACTTGACCACGGAGGGACGCTTGCGGTACTCGAACTTTCAGTACCTGCGGGTTTCCCGTTCAAACAGTTTTACAACCTGTATGCAGGCAGGATAATTCCTGCAATAGGCGGAAAGATTTCAAAAGACCGCAAGGCATACTCATACCTTCCGGAAAGCATCGCCGCTTTCCCTCAACGGGAAAATTTTCTTTCCATCCTCAAAAGATGCGGATTCACTGAATGCAGTTATAAATCCCTGACTTTCGGAACTTGTACTTTATATCTGGCAGTCAGGAAATAAGGCAAGGCAACCCGACGGCCGTCTGGAGCAAAAGACAGCCGCCTGAAGCAAAAGACTGCCGCCTGGAGCAGAACAGCGGCAGCTACAGAATGTCGGTAAGCACTATGACCCCGAAAAGCGCAACGAATACCAGCAGGTTCCTTGCCGTCCTGCCGAGAAGGGGATTCAGCGCCGTGCCTTGCAACCGTTTGAGCGACTGATGCGTGTACGTATGGAAAAGCAGATAGAAACTCATTATCACGTATGCCCTCAGCCAGTCTTCCCATCCATAGTGCGAAGACATTGCAGCCGCAAAAATGGCAAGGAACATGGCAGCGACGCCGTTCCAATAGTAAAGCCTCTGGCCGAACCTGCGGCCGTATTCCGTGACAAGGGTATGCTTCCCGTTTGCCGCATCCTGTTCCATGTCACGGTAATTGTTCACCACCAATATATTATCAGTTACAAGCCCCACGGCAAGCCCCAAAAGCAATACTCCCCAATCGAAGACAAGAGTCTGTACATAATAAGTGAAACATACTGAAACAAGACCGAAAAACAGGACAACGGCCACATCCCCGAGCGCATGGCGCGAAAGCGGATAAGGGCCGCCGCTATATGCCAATGCCGCAAGCACAATGACGATTCCAGCGCCGAGCAGCCAGTATTTTCCGGTAATGAAGAGCAATGACAGGCCGGATAACGCGGCAATCACGAGAGCCACCGCCGTTGCCGCCACCATGGACTTCGGGCTCACTTCCCCTGTCGCAAGAGAACGTTTCGGCCCCACACGCCCTTCTCCGTCAGCACCTTTCAGAAAATCGAAATAGTCATTGGCAAGGTTTGAAGCTATCTGCGCCGACACTGCGAAAATCAAGGCAGCCAGTGCCGGAAACCAAACGAAACATCCTTGGGACCAAGCATAAACGGAGCCCGCCACGACCCCTGCCACCGAAGCCGGAAGGGTACGCGGCCTTATGATCGAGAACCAAAGTCCGAACTTAGAATCCATAGCGAATATTACTCTACCCTCCTTGCCCCGTCGGAAATAACGACATCATAGACTTTCGGGGCATGTCCGTAACGCGCTTCAAAGGAAGCTACAGCCTTGTCTGTGAATACAGGATACACATTATCCTTGACGAGATTTATCGTACAGCCGCCGAATCCGCCGCCCATTATGCGCGATCCAGTGACACCGCATTCTGCCGCCATATCATTCAGATAGTCCAGTTCCTCGCAACTTACCTCGTAATCGTCCCTCATTCCCCGGTGCGTTTCATACATCATGCGCCCCACGGTTTCATAATCTCCCCGGTTCAGCGCATCACAGACCGTAAGCACGCGTTTTTCCTCCCCTATCACATATCTCGCCCTCCTGTAGTCCTCTTCGGAAATATCCGCCTTGACGGCATCCAGTTCATCCATTGAAGCCCCTCTGAGGAACTTGCGCCCGAGCCTGGCAGCCACTCTCTCGCAGCTTTCACGGCGTTTATTGTAAGGCGACCCCACAAGTTCATGCTTTACCGCCGAATCCAACAATACCAGACGGTAGCCTCTCGGTTTGAAAGGATAATATTCATATTCCAATGTCATGCAATCGAGCCTCATCAGGTTTCCGGCCTTGCCGAAAATCGAGGCGAACTGGTCCATGATACCGCAATTGACCCCGCAATAGTTGTGCTCGGTAGCCTGCCCTGTAAGAGCAAGGTCGAACATGGAAATCCCGAGCGAATACATGTCATTTATACCGAAACCGAACGCGCTTTCCAAAGCCGCCGATGACGAAAGGCCGGCCCCGAGAGGGACATCGCCGGCAAACACGGCATCGAATCCCCCGAATGCATAGCCTCTCTTTATTATCTCGCGGCAGACCCCGAATACGTAACGCGCCCACGACCTGAAAGGCGCATCCTCTTCATTCATGCCGAACTCGGAATATTCTCCAAAGTCAAGGGAATAGACCCTGACATTTTTCCCGCCGTTGGGTTTCATCTCCACCCATATCCCTTTGTCTATCGCTCCGGGGAAAACGAATCCCCCGTTATAATCGGTATGTTCACCTATCAGGTTGATTCTCCCGGCTGACATGTAAACCGTCCCGGAACATGAAAACAGTTCTTTGAATTTTTCCGAAATCCTGTCTCTAATCGTCATCATAACTTACACCAATGATTACAAAACATAAAATTAGTAAAAATTTTTAAGATTAAAATATTTCCAAAATTATGGGAAGATGGTCGCTTATTCCTCCGTTGTACCTCGGTCCGACATAAGTCCTCCGCGGCTTGTAACCGAGTGTCTTTCTGTCTTTTTCGAGCAGGAACAATGGAGAGAATATGTATGTGCGGCACCTGCCTGTGATTGAGGAAGATACATAAAAATGATCTATCATCTCCCATTTCCCGGCATATTTTATTGTCCCTTTGCCTTCTTTGTGCAGTCTGTAAGAGAGATTTTCAAAGCCTGGAGCACCGGCGATGCTGTCCGAGGAAGGCACATCATTGAAATCTCCAGCAAGTATTACTGCATGGTCCGGATGCCTTGCGGCTACAGAATCCGCCATGAAAGCAAGCAAACCCATGGCCGCATCTCTCAAAGGCCGGGAAGCCTCGGCACCGGAAAATTTCGACGGATGATGATTCACGAAGATATGGACCGTGTCTGTCATCGGTCCTCCGGACGTAGAAGTCACGTCAGCCGCGCAATGCCTGCGTGAAAAACAGGCATAGAGTATGGAACGCGTGGCCAGGACAGTGGAATCGACAACTACAGGACGGCTGGATGAAGAGACCAGGCCGTACCTCGAAGAATCATAAAGCAACCCTACGTCAATGCCCCTCCTGTCGGGCGAATCGTAGTGCAGGGGACAATACGGATAACCGTGCAGCGGAGTATGCGAAAGCAACATGTGCAACACGCTTTTATTTTCTATTTCCGCAACGCATATAAAGCCCGGCCTCTGCCCGAGGCTGTCCTCAAGATAAACAACAGTTTTCGCTATGGCGGCGCATTTTTTTATAAAACGGTCGTAGTTCCATCCGCGCTTCCCTCCGTAACGGAATTCGGCGGTAAGGCTGTCCGGCCCGCCCCACGGGACAAAAAGATTTTCAAGATTCCAGAACATCACGATTTCCCTGTCACGGTAAGTCCTCCCACAGACAAAAATAAGGGACAAGAGTAGAAAAGCAAACTCCAATGCATGAAAGTTCTTCATGGTTATTCCAACAAGTCCTTAATGACTGCACGCGAAATTCGTGCAGTGTCCGACAGAACCACGTTTGCAGGAACAAATTTCCGATAATTTTTCTAAATTTGCCGCGAAAAATAAAAAAATATTGCAATGGCTGTAAAATGCGGTATCGTAGGATTGCCGAACGTAGGCAAATCCACTCTGTTCAACTGTATATCCACCGGCAAGGCACAGGCGGCTAATTTCCCATTCTGTACCATTGAACCCAACATCGGCTCTACAATCGTTCCGGACAAGAGGCTTGAAGTTCTGGAAAAACTCGTTCATCCGCAAAGGGTAGTGCCTGCCACGGTAGAGATAGTGGACATCGCAGGTCTGGTCAAGGGGGCAAGCAAGGGAGAAGGTCTCGGCAACCAATTTCTCGCCAACATACGTGAAACAGATGCGATACTTCACATACTAAGATGCTTCGATGATCCGAACATTGTGCATGTGGACGGAAACGTGAACCCCGTAAGGGACAAGGAAGTAATCGATCTGGAACTACAGCTCAAGGATCTCGAAACAGTGGAAAACAGGCTTGCCAAAGTACAGAAGCAGGCACAGACCGGTGGGGACAAGCAGGCAAAGCGCCTCTACGACATACTTGTCCGCTACAAAGAGGCCCTCGTGCAAGGCAAATCCGCACGTACCGTGAAGTTCGACAGTCCGGACGACATCAAAGCCGCAAGAGAACTCTTCCTGCTTACAGACAAGCCTGTCATGTATGTATGCAATGTGGACGAAGCATCGGCAGCCACCGGAAACAAGTATGTGGAAGCCGTGCGGGAAGCCGTCAAGGACGAGGAAGCCGAAATACTTGTGATTTCCGCCAAGATAGAGTCCGAAATAGCCGAACTGGAAGACTACGATGAAAGGCAGATGTTCCTGCAGGAGATAGGTCTGGAAGAGTCAGGAATGGTAAGGCTCATCCAAAGTGCGTACTCGCTGCTGAACCTCCGCACATATTTTACCGCCGGACCTCAGGAAGTTAAGGCATGGACTATCAACAAAGGGGACAAGGCCCCTGCAGCGGCAGGTGTCATACACTCCGACTTCGAAAAAGGCTTCATCCGTGCAGAAGTAATCAAGTACGAGGATTATGTAAAATACGGTTCCGAATCAGCCTGCCGTGCCGCCGGAAAACTTTATGTGGAAGGCAAGGACTATGTAGTTGAAGACGGGGATGTGATGCATTTCTTGTTCAATGTATGATAACAGTTCTATAAAAAGCATAGTATCAATTTTGCCATAGCTTAAAAAATATAAGAGACAACAGGAATCATGCAGATAAACGTTAGTTGGGCGATACTCATCATCGCCGGATGCTTCGAAGCGGGCTTTGCATTCTGCCTCGGAAAAATGAAAGAAGTCGCCGGCACTACCGCATGGTGGCTATGGGGGGCAGGATTCATTATATGCCTCATAATAAGCATGGTCTTGCTTGCAAAAGCCACACATGTGCTGCCCATAAGCACGGCATACCCTGTATGGACAGGTATCGGAGCGGTACTGACGGTCATCCTCGGAATATTGGTATTCCACGAACCGGCCTCGTTTGCAAGGATATTTTTCATCTGCACACTGATAGCTTCAGTCATCGGGCTCAAAATGGTGGGGTAATTAAGAAGCTTTACAGCTTTCCCCTTTTTTGCCCTTGTCTTTTTCAAAAGCTTTTAGAAATTCCTTAAAAGCCGTTTTGCAACTCTTTAAACAGTTTCCCGGATATTCAAACATCGCGGGAGTATCGTCTTCCGCCTTGCCCGCACTAATGGAATGGGCCGCAGGCCATCTAATACACGGTTCGCTAATACTTATAGCAAATTATTGATTATCAACAATATAATACCGGTTGTGTAATTTATGTAATATTGCATAACAGGCCTTTTTCAAAACAGCACACGACATTAAAATTTATTTTTGTGTGAAAATAAAAATATATCTCTATATGAAAACTTTTACCTATTTCGTTAAAAACCCATTGTGGGTTTTAATCCTATTCGCGGTTTGCGGCGTATCTTTTTTTTCTGCATGTACCAAAGAGGATGAATCGTCCCTGAAGGGTATCAGTTTCGAAAAAGACGAAATCAGTCTTACTGTCGGCGATACTTGCAGGCTGGAAGTGATATTGTCTCCATCCGATGCTGAGGCGGATCTTGAATGGGATTCTTCCGCTCCTGACATAGCTTCTGTGCAGGATGGTCTGGTTACGGCCCTGGCTTCTGGCAATACTACGATTACTGTAAGCAGCGGGGAACTCATGGCACAATGTTCCATTTCCGTATCGGAGGAAGAACAAGGGGTGTCCATAGAATTAAATCATATAGAATGCACACTCGAAAGGGGAGAGACATTGCAGCTGACGGCGACAGTATCTCCGGAAATCCCGTCCGGAGCCACTGTGCAATGGTCTTCATCAGATCCTGAAGTGGTAACTGTAGACGAAGAGGGCATGGTAACTGCCGTGAATAAAGGTCAGGCGACCGTTACTGCCCAGTACGATACAGCCTCTGCCGAATGTAAAATAGAGGTGGTAGGAAAATCCGTAGAGTCCATAACCCTCGACCAAACATCCATAGATCTGACAGTGGGCGACTCCTACACACTGACTGCCACCGTATCTCCGGAAGACGCTGACGATATTGTCCTGGAATGGGACTCTTCGGACGGAAATGTCGCTACGGTGACCGACGGAACCGTCACTGCCGTTTCCGACGGCACTTGCACGATAACAGTGTCATGCCAGGGAGAGAGCGCAGCATGCGAAGTAAATGTCACGTCCGTTCAATTGCCTGATCCGATATTGGGTGATTTCTATTATTCGGACGGTACATGGTCTTCTGAACTTGACAATTCAAAGACGGCCATAGGCGTGGTTTTCTATACGGGAGACCCGGCCAAGGATGACGGTATACTTAGAAGCGAACATCCTGATTGCACTCACGGATTGGTCATTTCCATACGCCGCCATACAGGGCCATGGCAATTCAATTGCTATGATTATAACGCCTCTATCAACGACTGGGTTTCAGCCAATCTTTCAGGCTATGAAAGCATGTTCGGGGGCAATACAGGCAACGACGGCAACCTCAACAAGATGCTCGGGTACCAGTACACCAAGGCCATAAAAGCTTTCAATGAAGATCCGTCGCATGCGGATTACCCAGTGGAAGTAGTCAGCAATATCTCCGCTTTTGAGACCGACACGCCTGCACCGGCAGGGACCAGCGGATGGTATCTGCCATCGGTAAAAGAAGTAAGTCTGATTATTACAGGGGATGGGTACGATAATATCTACGATATATTCGGCGATACCGAGAACACAGATGTAATAAATGCGTCATTAGCCAGAATAGAGGGCGCCGACACCATAGTAGGTGGAACCAATACATACTATTGGTCTAGTACGGAACATTATGAGAGTTCTCCTCTGCAGGCATACGCGGTCTACGCCGATTACGGGATGGTGTCGCCATACCTTAAGCTTTATGAGGCCTCGTATTATTATATTCTAGCGTTCTGATTGTTCGAGAAAACCATTACATAAAAACGTTTCATAAGGAAATGGGGGCTGGCTCACAAGAACCGCCCCCATTTTATATGACTTCTTTACCTTGACCCTGTTCAGGGCCGCGCATCTTCTAATCACCTATCGGCTGTCCGGTCCCGCTTGTAACGGGTCCATGAACCGCAGGAACGGACAAGAGAGTACTTGAAACCGTTTCAGGCATGATGAAAGGCATCCTCACGGCAGTCTGCCCAGCCAGGGCGGCAGCGTAATATTCATCGTACAGCCCGAAATCCATGCATCTGCCGTCTTCGGTATACGTGACATAATACGTATGCATTTCGCCGTAATTGCCGTCCGCGTCTATGCCTATCGAGCAAAGCGTGTTGGTTGCCCCGAATGAGACATAAATCAACGTAGCAGGGTCTCCTTTGTCTACAATCTGCCCGTATTCCGCCGTATAAGCATACATAGTCTCATAATCCATGTATGAATAATCGGTACTCCACAATGAAAAACAACATGACACAGCAGACTCATTGTATTCAAGCTCGACAGCTGCTATGCCGGTCTTTGAAGTGTCCCTCAACAGGTTCTGGTATTCCGGATTGTAATCTATCAAATCATACACAGACCAATATTTGGTAACACTCCCCTCGACAAACGCATCGCTTTCCGTGTTCTCTTCGGTACTGAATTCAGTCTTTGAAAGAGCCGAGTTGTACAGACCGGTCGATGGATCTATCCCGAAAACTACGGCAATATAGCGTGTACCCGGTTTCAGATCACTCACTTCCAAGGTTTCATCTCCCGAAAACGAATACCGCGGATAGAGAAACTCTGACAACTGCCCCATTATTTCTTCATCCGTGTACCCTGAATAAAACCCGGCATCTATCACTGTAGCCACGTATACGGCTTCCGCATCTGAGGGATGTATCTCCAATATCGCAGATGACACTTTAGGAGTGACATTCACATCGAACTCAAGTCCGCCGAGTTGAACATCCGACGTGACAAACTCCGGTCCCCAAAAGAAATCCGTCGTAAGATTCATGCCATAGTCCATTCCTACGGCGTAAGTCATATACTCCGTGGAAGGGATAAGAGAAGAATTGACATAATCATATGAATCCTCTGTTATTAACAATTCTTCAAGAAAATCAGTCATGTCTTCATAACCATAATGCAGGGCAGTGGCTTCGAGCATTTGCATGAAATATTCCTCCATATTATCCATGCTGCCTATCTGACTTTCAAATTCGTTTTTGGAAATCACTTGCGTTGTCCACGCCAAGCCAGGTTCATTGCATACGGCATGAATGGAAACGGACGATACAGTTACGTCTGATACGTCTATTCCAAAGATATCTTTATCGTCAGGGACATTCTCTGCCGTCCCTTCTTGCATTACCTCTACAGTCACCGGGAGGCTTTCACCCTCGGGATAGACATAAGTCAGGCTGACTACCGCCACGCGGGATTCGTCTCCAGCATTTTCAGACACATGGAAAGACACTGTTCCCTCGGACGAGCAGTCGAACCCGCCAACCCAGTCGGAAGAATCCGCCGCTGCCTCGACTCTGCCTTCCGCCACGGGATTCTCCACAGTATAGCCAATGGAAAAGTTCCCGCCTTCTGCCGGAACCGTAATTTCTTCATCTGCCGTCAATCGCAGAACCGGTGATGAAGATTCATTTGCTTGCTTATCGCACCCGTGTATCAAAAGTGCCACACAAGACACTGATAAGATAAAACGTACAATCGATTTCATCTTGGATTATTTGCTTTTTAATATTTTACAATCCTGAATCCGACATAAGCCCCCTGATTGTCAGCATGGTAGCCGTCTCTGTACGCAGAACGCGAATAAGGTCCTCCGGTCAAGAAACAACTGCCTCGCAGTATGCGCCATTCTCCGGTATCCGGTCCCACAGGATCAGTAACCGGACCTTCGGGATAATCCCCGTCCCAATCAAGACAGAGTTCACATACATTTCCCACCATGTCGTATATGCCCCATCCGTTAGGACTCTTGCCTCCTACAGGATGCAGCCTGACACTTATCGCCTTGTCACCGATTGTGTAACACCATCCGTATTCATTTTGCTCCGATGAAGTTTCTCCCCAGAAATATGCGGTCGACGAACCGGCCCTGCATGCATACTCCCATTGCGCCTCGGTAGGAAGGCATCCTCCCTTGTGAGCAGCGTAGGCCATGGCACCGTACCATGTAACGAATATTACAGGGTAATTGTCACAACCGTCGGCAGGTTTCCACATGGAAGCTTCTGCGTCCCAATGTACTCCGAAATCGTATTGGCCACCGAGGCCGGCATCAAGGGAACTATCCATGATAAGTTGCCTTGTTTCCGTAACCTCCGTCCCTTTGTCAGGATATGTGACTTCACCCATGCCGTCTTGTCCTATCCCGGCCTCATTGAGAAAGTCCGCAAACTGAGAATTGGTAACTTCGTATTTGCTTATGTAGAAGTCCCTGCTTATAGTGACCTCGTGCTGTACCTCGCTTTCCATACGGTTTTCCTCGGTCTCCGGAGACCCCATCATAAATGTGCCGGCCGGAACCAAAACCCATTCTTCAGGAACTACGTCGCCTCCAGTAACTGCGGCTTTCGAATATGAAGAAAAACCTCCATCCTCCGTCGTGGCAGTTATGAAAGCGACTCCGGACGACAAAGCCGTGACCGTACCGTCATCGCTGACAGAAGCCACATCGGGATCGAGAGTTGCCCATGTAACAGACTGTTCGGTAGCATAGGAAGGATAGATGAGAGCAGTGAATTTGCCTTGTTCCCCTATTTCCAAAGTCATATTTGCGGGAGAAACGGCTACTCCGGTGACTGCCACGTAATTATCTCCTACGGTAACATGACAGACCGCTGATTTGCCCCACTGCTCGGAAGAGACTGTAATATCCGCCTCTCCGATACCTGTACCTTCAACCTTTCCGTCTTCATCGACAGAAGCTACGCTCTCATCGGAACTTGTCCAGACCACAGACTTTCCAGTCGCATTTTCCGGAAACATGCGTACCGAAAGCGCGACAATATCGCCGACGACCATGCTCAGATTGTCCGGATCCACTGTTATTGACTCAACCGGTATGTCCTTGTCCACGACAGTCACTCCGCAATACGCCGTCTTGCTACCGTCCTCTGTCACAATGAATACTCTCGTTTCACCTACTGAAACGGCTGTCAGCGAACCATCATTGTCTACTGTCACTATACTGTTGTCTTCCGAATACCATCCGACATTTTTGTTCGTGGCATTCTCCGGTACGATAACTGCCGCGAGGGATGCAGTATCACCTGCCTTGACCGTTATTTCCTCCGGTTCTATGGATACGGATTCCACATGTATCTCCCTCTCTTCCTGAGTCCCTTCACAGGACACAGCCAAAAACATGGCCAAAATGGCGGTTTTCAAAATAACACTTTTCATAATCAGCCTATTGTTCTTCATTAAACACTACACGAAAACCTACTAAATCGAAATCCCTCCACGGGGCATGATCATAACGCATGGCCGGACGCGTGAAACTCTCATAATGATAATACGCACTTCCTCTCAATGACCGCGTTTCACCTGTTTCCGGACCGACAGGATCGGTTACCGGATCTTCGGTAAAATCGGCATACCAATCAGAACACCATTCCCATACATTGCCGAGCATGTCATACAACCCCCATGCATTGGGAGCAAGTTCTCCGACAGGATGCGTATGCCCGTCGGAATTGTCAATATACCATGCATAATCCACAAGCTGAGCCTCGTCTCTTCCCCACGGATATGTGGTAGTACTGCCTGCACGGCAGGCATATTCCCACTGTGCTTCGGTAGGGAGGCTTCCTCCCACCCAATCGGCGTATGCAGTAGCGCCATACCATGTGACATGCATCGCCGGATAATTATCATAGCCTTCGACAGGCACCCATTTGCCCTCTTCTCTGTCGTATGCCATTCCCCAGTCGTTGTCCACTGAACTTTTACGCAAAAAAGACTGGCTCTCGGTCAATGTCTGGCCTCCGGAAACATATGTGACTGTCCCCATGCCGTCCTCGGCTATTTCCATATCATTTAAAAATTCGACAAACTGCGAATTGGTGATTTCATAAATGCTCATGTAAAAGTCTTTCGTAAGTGTCACCTCATGCTGAGTCTCCCTGCCTTCATATCTGTAAGGTTCGCTTTCCGGGCTACCCATAAGGAAAGTACCGGCGCTTATCCTGACAGTCTGTATACCGTGCGGAAATTCTTCCACACTTTCTTCTACCGTAACAACGCAGCCGTCTGACAATGCCCCGCCGTTTACGGAAGCTATGACATTGGCTTCACCTGCGGCAACTGCGGTAACACGCCCGTTCTGTTCCACAGACACTATCTCAGGGGCGTCTGAAACCCATGCTACAATGGAATCTGACGAATTCAAAGGAAGCACTACAGCCTCCAAAGACACGGTATCTCCTATTTTCAGGGTCAATGATTCCGGGTATACCGATATGCTTTCCGCCCTCACATCTTCTTCGGGAGCTTCCACAGGGGAAGTACAAGCCGAAAACGACAAAGACATGGCAGCGCAAACAGAACAAAACAATATTTTATCGAATTTCGAATTCATGAATCTTCCAATTTAATTTATTAATAAAAATGATTACATCAGAATGCAAGGATTGCACGTACATGATGTGATCCGTAATCTTTAACCTCATCGAATATACTTCCGAATTCACCCTGCTCCCCGAAACATACTATCAGCGAATACATCATCGGAGCGCCACCAAGATATGTAGACTCGCTCGAAGACCAATAATAGTCCGATTCACCTTCAAGAAACGGAGTAAACCCTTCTTTGGCATTCAGTGCCTCTTTCTGAGCCTTGAGGGTCTTTAACTGGCTTGCGGAAGGCAAGAACCATCCGCTCGTACCCGAAGGCGCGGCAGTATAATTGGAAACATAAAACGCCGCAGGGTATCCGGCTGGATCATCGGCGGACAAGCCTCCGTTCGCTTCAGCCGCATCCATCATATTGGCCGTATATGAGTAACCGTTGAAATCGATGTCAGCATCGTTTCCCCCGTCATTGATATAATTGCCGCTTTCATCTGTCATGTAATTGCCGAGTTCCACAAAAAACTCTCCCCAATTGCATTGGCCGTCAAAAGCATCCTGAATCGCCACCACGTACCCGCGGCACTGTGAAGAAGCTATTCCGGTAGAGGAGTAATCAGTATTGTCGGTGTCATGCTGTCCGATATAAAAGATTATGCCGACAGGAGTTTTGGCTTCATTCAGGGCCGAAGACCATGTACCGTCAGAATAGAAATAATCTCCGACTTGCGGATCCACGATCCTTTCCAAAACAGTGACGAGGCACACACCTTCTTTTCCGCCGGCAGATGCGATTATTTCCGCCTCTCCGGCCGAAAGAGCCGTAACTGTACCGTTTTCATCCACGACTGCCACACTCTCGTCGGAAGAAGTCCATAAAAGTTCGTAGTCAGCATCTTCAGGCAATACTGCCGCTTCCAATACCGACTCATTACCGACATACAGTTCCAAGGAAGCCGGTGCCACTTCGACCGACTCTACCTCTACCGGCAGAGGTTCCGGAGCGGACACGGTCACCGTACATTCGTCAGACTTGCCATCCACAGTGACACTGACAGTGGCAACACCTTCCCCTACGGCGATGACAAGGCCCGAAGTATCCACGGTAGCCACACCTGTGTCGCTACTTTCCCAATCGATATTTTCATAAACCGCATCGGAAGGCGATATGGACGCTTCCAACTGCAAAGAGTCGCCGACGTTCAAATCTATTTCCGTCTCATTAAGCGTTACGGAAGAAACTTCTGTTACCTCAGAATTGTTTTTCTCTGTCTTGTCGCAGGAAACAGCAGCCAAACACAAACATGAAATGCCTGCCATGAAAGCCATTATCTTTGTTTTCACCATTAATAATTATTTAATTGTATATACTTTAGTTTCAAGTTAATGACACAGCCGCTTAGAAAGCAAGTACCGGCCTTACAAACAGTATGTCATACTTATATGTGCTTACGCACGTTACATTAGTACCACTATAGACTAGCCCGATATACCTCGCTTCCCCGTCAAGAGTCGATGATGCCGTCCAGTAATATCCGCTGCTTTTGAACTCTACCTTATCATCCTCAGACACAGCTCCCATAGCCTCGTTAAGCGATAAAATCACATCGCCCTTGTTTTCCCATGCGAAACTTGCGAGACTGTATCCTACGAACCCGTCCCCGTCATCCAGGGTCACACCGGCAAGATTACGGATGATATCGAAAAATTGGCCTGCGGTAGGGAGATACCATCCCGTGGTGGCAATTTCTGGTGACGGTCCGCCTGCCTCGCTTTCAAAATCCACTGCCGCCTTGAAAGCTCCGTAATATCCGGACTCATAATCTTCCGTCCTGTACTGCCTGATTGCGGAAGTATTCAGAAAGCCGTTTATGTCCATGTCAGAAAGTGAGAAAGCCTCATAGGGATCATCGCTGTAACTGTTCATAAAGCCTATCTCAGTTTCATCCCTTTCATAGATATCGCCATTGGAATACCATGCGAAATAATTGTTTTGCTGTACGGTCTTCGTCGCCACTACCAATGCGTGGAGTTTGCCTCCCAAAGCGTTTTTCTCAGCATCCCCGATTCTTTCAGGGTCAGTCTGAAACACTATTCCGATTACATCCGACGCCCCGACAATTGCCTCATCGGAATCCTTGGGCAGGATATTGCCGTCGGCAAGGAAGAAATCCCCCGCCATAAGCTCATGTTCTATTACCCTGCCTCCTCCATCGATCTTCAAAAGATAGCCTTCTCCGGCTTTGGCATCCACATCCATTTCCCATGTATTAGGATTGTTTTCGCTTCCGTAATAACCTCCGATTGTCATCTGCGGCAATGCAGGATTCACTAAGAAACGATAGGTACCATCCTCCCACTGAAACGGGGTGAAACCGTCAAAACCGGCATTGCCCCCTCCTACGAAATAATCGGGAATGGCCGGTTCATTGGTAAATGTATACTTCGTGCCCGGCAAATCCACGACAACGAGATACATGCGGTGATTCATTCCAAAATGCAAGACATCGCCTTCGGAATGCCCCTGCGCCGTCATCAAGTCGGCGCCACCGAATATCAAGGAATCGCCTTGGTCCATCGGTGTATCCCAATTGGCTGCCACTTCGGCGAAAAAACCGTTTTCATCCGAAGCGGAAGGATCTATATTTCCAGACAATGATTCAGAAAAAGGAAAATATGCATAATAAACTATCCCATCGCCTTCAACGAAAGAGACATCCCCGTCCGCAATCCATCCGGAATCGCCCAAAGTCAAGCGAAGATTGTCTATACTGTCCAGCACGGCACCGTCTTTTACTGCAAAAACACCTATTTCGTCACCGGCCATAAAGGATGTGGCAATAGTTGTATCTGGAAACGAAAAACCATTATCCTCTACAGATATCCCTGAATATTTTTCCGTGGGATTGGCAGGATTCTCCCCTGTTTCCTTGGAACAAGAAAACGCTGCTGCCAAACATACCGTACCTAGTAATATCTTTTTAATCATGATGCATGAATCCATATAACAATTACTTGATTTAAAATTATTATTCATCAAAAACCACACGCAGCCCGCAATTCATGAGCGTGTATGACGGCGCGGAACTCATTCTGTAAGCAGTACGGCATGACACGGCGTCCCAGGCATCCGATACGGTAAATGTTCCTCCACGTACTACCCTGTACTCTCCTGACAACGGTCCGGTAGGGTCGGTTTCCGCAGAAGCGCTATCATCATAACGGGCAAACCAGTCGCTGCACCACTCCAATACATTGCCGTGCATGTCATACAGGCCATATCCGTTAGGATACGGATAGCTGCCTACCTCCACGGGATGCCCTATAGGTTCCGCAGTGTCGTCCCTGTATTGCCCTCCCATGTCGGCGTCATAATAGAATTTTGTATTATAATTGGCCATGCCTTCCACAAGCCGCTTGCCGTCCCCGATGCCGAAAGGCAAGGATTCTTCCTGTCCTCCACGGCATGCGTACTCCCATTCAGCCTCGGTCGGAAGTCTTCCTCCAAGCCAATCGGCGTATGCCACGGCACCGAACCATGTCACATACGTAACAGGATAGTTTTCACACCCTTCAGCAGGTATCCATCTGTCATTTTCATAGTGCAGGCCATAATCCGATTCATTAGGAGTCCCTGCCCATATCCTGCTGTCCGCTATCAGGACATGGGAGCCTGTGACCTCGGTCCCATTGTCAATATAAGTGACATCGCCCGTTGCATCCTGTCCTATTCCTGACTCATTCAGGAAAAAGGCATACTGGGCATTGGTTATCTCATACTTGGTCATCGAAAAGCCACCGGTTATGGTGACCTGATGCTGCGGATATTCATTAGTATAGGCATTGTACTCAGTAATCGGAGCGCCCATCATGAACACTCCGGCAGGAATATCCACTGTCTCAGGAGATGTGGCATCCCTCACCTCTACAATACATTCGCCGGTTACTCCGCCCACGGACGCCGTAATTGAAGCCTCGCCTTCGGAAACGGCGGAAACAAGCCCGTTTTCATCTACGGAAGCCACGGACTCGTCCGAAGAACTCCATACGATTACGTCCCACACAGCATCTTCCGGCAAAACCGAGGCAGTCAATTGAAGCGTTTCACCAAAAGACAAAGAAGCTGATGCCGGACTTACCAAAACAGACTCGACCGATGCTGGCTGCATTGTGACAACCACAGTACATGTATCTGAAACTCCGTCTATCGAAACTGATACAATACACTCTCCGGCACCTGTCGCCGATACAGTCCCATCTTCCACTACAGCTACGGAATTGTCAGAAGACTCCCATACCGGGTCACTGGAAAATACTGCGCCGTCAGGGGAAACCGAATAGTCCAACTTGAAAGTGTCCCCTACTTCCAATGTGATTTCATGATACTCCAAATCTATCCCTGAAACGGGAAGCCCGGTGTCATCGTTATTGCAACCATTCAGAACGGTAACCGCAAAAACCGGAACTATTGCAGTGCACAATGCTCGTTTCAAACAAATCACTATATTTTTCATAAATTATTCTTTATTAAATCATTCATCGTGAAATGCCACTCTAAAACCTATATATATGTCCATGCCTGTCGGGAACAGATGGTCCCTGTCCCCCGAACGGCAATATTGCCCATGAATAAACCAACTTCCTCCCCTCAGCACTTTTGTGTAATCGGATGTTGGGGAATCGGGTCCGGAAGGATCCGTCACTGGCATGTCCGGATAAGCGTCTTTCCAGTCGCTGCACCATTCATAAACATTTCCATGCATGTCATAAATCCCATACCCGTTAGGCTCATACGATCCAACTTCCATCGGTCTTGCCGGATAATATGCCGAAGCGTCTTCATATTGTCCTCCCCTTTCCATGTCGTATGGGAAATTGCTTCTGAAATTGGCCAAAGTGGCGTTCAATACAGTACCGTCACCTATGCCGAAAGGCAGGCTTTCCTTTTGACCTCCGCGGCAGGCGTATTCCCATTGTGCTTCAGTAGGCAGAAAACCTCCGGCCCATTCGGCATACTCATTGGCGCCATACCATGTGACCATTACCACCGGACTGTTTTCCAAATCTTCAGCCGGAATCCATCGCCCGTCTTCATAAAGGACACCCCATTCATCCGGCAACACCAACTGCTGTGTTCCATATTCTCCTGTATCGAACTGACCAGTCCCGGGAACACCGGTGTCATTCAGAAACTCTGCATATTCGGCATTTGTCACTTCATATTTTCCGATATAAAAATCCTTGGAGATGGTAACCTCGTGCTGCAACTCGTCATCCCCTCTTGCCGGTTCGCTCACGGGCGTTCCCATAATGAACGTCCCGGCCGGAACCAACACTGTCTCGACAGGGAAATCAGGAATGTTGCCCATGACTGTCACGGCGCAGCTCGCATGTATGTCCCCGCAGCTTACCGTTACCGTGGCATCGCCCACCGACAATGCCGTTACCATACCGTAACCGTCCACAACGGCCACATTGCTATCCGAACTCGACCATGACAAAGTGAAGGAACCTCCTTCCGGGAAAGTTTTTGCAGACAATACACGGATATCCCCTTCGTTCAAGACGAGCGAAGTGTCCGAAAGCACTATCCTTTCTAAGACTACTTCTGTCGAATCGTCTGTACCCGGTACAGTGTTACCTTCTTCTTCTTGCAATTTCTGTTTCTCGCAGGCAACGGCGAGCACCATTAACAAAATCGATGATACAATGTAACGAATCTTCATCATTGTTATTCTTTATATATTCCTATTAATCAACGATAACTTCTAAAAAGCCAAGACAGGGCGTAAAAAGCCTCCATTGCTTTTGTACTCATATATGCAATCTACATAATCCACGGAAAAACCTATGTTACAGGCTCTGGAATCATCTACTGGAGTGGAAGTCCAGAATATTTCCCCTAACTGTAAATCGTTTTTACGGTCATCAGATATTTTGGAAGCGGCCGCATTCAGAATTTCGGAAAAATCCCCGGCACCCGGAATACTCCAGTACCATTCATCCCCCCATTCGTAAAAATACTCATCAACGCCAAGCTCGCAACCGCTGAAAGCCCTGAATACGTCCATCATCTGTCCATATGAAGGGAAAAACCACCCCGTAGTGTTGAGCCCGTCTACAGGCCCTCCTGCTTCCTGCGCGAAATCAACAGCGGACTTGAAAGGCGTATAATACCCCTTTTCCACATCTTCAGCCCGTTCCGTAATAATCAAATGGGTATTCCTGTAACCGCTTATATCCGAATCGGCATTCAAAAACGTAGCTGAAGGGTTGCCTTCAGACAATACGGCGGGCAGTCCCACCTCACTCTCGTCCCGCGAAAAAGTCAAATCATCATAATTGGTATACCATCTCATGTATGAATCGAGCGAATTCATAGGTGAAACGACCAAAGCATGGGCATCCCCTCCCAACGCCTCTTTTTCAGCTTCACCTATTCTGGACGGATCCAACATAAATACTATTCCTATGACATCTGCTGATTTCACTTCGCTTTCGTCTGTATCTTTAGACATCAACGAACCGTCCGCAAGAAAAAAGTCACCTATTTGAAGATTGTGTTCGATTTCCGAATAGCCTCCCCCGATTTCCAAGACGGAACATCCGCCCGGATCCGATACGCTGAAAGTCCATTCTGTCTCCTCTCCGCCTGAATAGTACGCACCCTCTACCGAGTTTTGCAGGTAAGGATTGACTATGTAATAAGACTTAGTACCATTTTCATATGGGGAGAAGCCTGAATAAACCATACGCGATGGGACGGAATAATCGGTCAATGAATAATCCGTATTGGTAAAACGGTAACGGATGCCTGGCAATTCGAATACGCAAAGCTGCATGCGCGGGACCATATCCAGAACCAGCGTGCCTTCAGACAATGTACCCGAACCTGTCATGAGATTGGATTTGCGGAATCCGCCATGTAAATCGCTCTGATCGGAAGCCGGTTCCCATACGTGTATCATATCCGCGAAAAAGCCCAATGCGTCAGTAGCTTCCGCATTTACATCTTCAGGCAACGACTCCGCATACGGGAAATACGCATAGTATGATGCTTCCGAATTAAAAAGCGTGTCTCCAGAAGAAACAGTCCATGCCATGCCTTCGTCCGT
Source organism: Candidatus Merdivivens pullistercoris (assembly GCA_017694935.1). Taxonomy (GTDB): domain Bacteria; phylum Bacteroidota; class Bacteroidia; order Bacteroidales; family UBA932; genus Merdivivens; species Merdivivens pullistercoris. The sequence goes on along the minus strand of JADIME010000084.1, from coordinate 22,813 downwards.
CTTTACCGCCTTCAGACATAAATTGTCAATCTCTATCGCTCCGTCATTTACGGCGAACAATCCTATGCAGTCACCGTCCTCGAATCCGAACAGTCCGTCCGCTACACCGTTATCGCCAGTGAATCCGGATGCCGTGACCGAAAAAACTCCAATTTCTTCATAACTGCCACTCGAATCATCGCCGTTTACAGAACACGAAGACAATGCCGACATAAAAATCAAAATCGATGTAAATACTGTTAATCTATGCTTGAACATAATCCATATTTTTATTTGCTTGTTTTAAAATTCTGCAATCGCCCTTACACGGTTGGTACCTTCCCTGATTATCATAAAACCGACCCCGGTATGTAAAAATATCTGGTATACAGTATCAAGATTATTTGAAGTCGAAGACCAGTACGAATATCCTCTCAAATTCAGAATCGTGCCTCCCGCAGCTTCTATCCTTGCATTGAAAGCATCGCGGTTAGCAGCCCATTCGTCCCCGACAAGAACCCCCATGCCGGTATCAGGCCAATCGACCTGCTCTCCTTCTCCCGGGTTGTCCTCTACCCACTTGACACCGCTTATGGCGCAATAAAGCTGCTTCAATTCGACCGTTGAAGGCAGATACCAATCAATCTCTCCGGCAGTGTTCAGACTGTCTATATACTCAAAGGCCGGAAAAGCTTCGATAAGCCCGTCCTCGTGAAGTTTCTGCAAAACATTCAGGGTATTGGCACTACCGTCATAACGGTCATAATTTTCAAAAGCATATCCGCTTGTACCCCAAGGAAGGGAGGCCTCGCCGAGTTCCACCATCTTGCCGGATACTTTGTCCTCGTTTACCCAAAATATGATTCCGAGCGGAGTTTCTCCATCCTGCAAATCATGTGAGAAAGTCCCGTCAGAAAAATAATAATCACCCACATTCGGGACATCGATCACGGTTATGGCACAATTGGCGGACACTTCGTCTATGGCTGCCGTTATAAGTGCCTCTCCTGGAGAAAGGGCAGTCACCTTGCCTGTTTCCGATACAACAGCCACGCTCTCATCGCTGCTGCTCCATATTACAGTGCGATTATAAGTATCTTCAGGCGAAACAGTAGCATTTAGTTGCAGCGTGTCCCCTTCGAACAACGACATCTCGTTTATATCCAACGTTATTGATTCAGCCGCCTGACCGATGACGGTCACCAAGCACGAGTCCATGGCCTGTCCGCAGGAAACGTAAATTACAGCCTCCCCTAAATAATTTGCAGTTACAACCCCCTCGCTATTGACAAATGCCACTTCAGGATTGCTGCTCGACCATTCGACTTCCGCTGTGACAGGACGTATTTCCGCATTGAGCTTGTGAGTATGTCCCATCACAAGATTAATTTCGGCTTCCGCCAGATTCAAAGATACATTCGTGTCACGGTTGCATCCCGCAACAGCGCAAACAAGAATGAAAGCAAACATGCATGACAAAACATTCCATTTCATATTCATCATTATTTTAATTCGTTCTGGGAATTAAAAGTAATGCGAAAGAAAACAACACGTAACGCCGAGTTATTATACATTGTTTACACATGCATGTATAAACCGCTGATACAATTTTAATTGTATTTGGAAAGAAATTCCTGAAGGGTGATTTTATTGTCTGTAATACCCAATTTGGCCCTCAGTCTCCCCCTCGCAGTGTTTATACTGTGCTGGGATTGCTGTGTTATCTCCGAGATTTCTTTTGTAGTCATATTTTTGTTGAGCAAGACACACAGTCTTCTTTCATTTATGGACAAATTCGGAAATTCGCGTATCAGATTCTGATAAAAAGGACTGTTATATTCCGGCATGAAACGGCTCAGTTCGCCCCAATTGTTTTCATCGGACTTGTAGCGCAATACTTCACGCGAAATCTGATTGACTTTATTGCGGATGTTGGATTCTTTTATGCCTTTTTTCAATACATTCAATTCATCCACAGTCTTTTCGGCTAACTTGTCGATATAATACTGCTGGAGTTTCTTCATTTCCAATATCTTTGCTTCGTTGGCAAGTTCGTTTTCCTTATATTTTACCATCAATCTGTTCTTCTTCATATTCATGATAACATACATCACCACCAACAAAAGCAGGCTCAATACTGAAAAAGAAATGAGCACTATTTTATTCTGTTTCGCCTGCTCTTTGCTTTCGACGGCCTTTATCTTTTGTTCACTTTGATAGCGGAACAACTCATACAGTACATCTTTATCCTCGGTAATACCGTCTATTTCGTAATAATACTCCAATGCGTGGTAAGCTTTTTCCCAATCGTCTTTTTCAGCATACAATTTATGGAGGACATTCAGACAAAAAAGCTTTTTCTTTTCAAATTCGCCGTTTTTGAAATATTCCAATGCTGTATTCAATTGTACTATCGCGTTTTCTATCTTACCGTACATGGAACTGAGCAGCCCGAGTTTCATATAATATGTTCCTCTGTCTTCATCCGAATTTATCAGATTTTCCGCAAAAGAAAGACATTCGGAAGCCTTCGCCGTATCCCCGAGACCCAGATAAGCCTCGAACACATTAAGATACAATTTGCCAAGGCGCACAGAATCTTTTTGCATGGAACACAAATCGATTGATTGATTTATCAATCTATACATGGCCGCCGTATCATTGACAGTACTTGCCAGAAGAGCCGCATTGTTCATAGAAGATATTATCCGTGTAGTATCGTTCAACTCCTTGGCTCCCATGGCGAATTTGTCAAAATACTCTTTCGATATCCCGTATTCCCTGCATATATAATATATGACACCGAGCAGATTGTAACAGTCCAGAATGGCACAGGTGTCCTTTTCCCCGCTGAAAATGTCCTGAGCCTTTAAAACATGTTCGAGTGTCTTGTGATATAACTCTTTTTTCAAATAAAGCCTTGCAAGCCTGTATTCGATGACGGCCTCCTGATGCCTGTCCGGATATTGCGGCAGGAACCCCTGAGCTCTTTCCAAAATTTCTATGGCTTTGGAATAACTGCATAAATCCGATTCGTAATAATCCGCCGAGTCAAGAAGAGTTTTGACTGGATTTTCTTTGTCTGAATTATCTAATTTATTGTTATCTAATAAATTACTCCCCTCCATACTAAACATTGCCACAGACAGGGTACTGCATGCATGCACAGTTTCTCCGGTAACATCACCTTTTGCAGGGACGTGGCCGGCAAAAACGCATACCGCCAATGGCACTGTAAATAACCAAAACTTGCACATAACTTAAAAACATTCCTTTTTGCAAAATTAAAAAAAAGATAAATGCGCTCCATCCGAAGATAAAGCGCATCCACTTTTGTCAAAACAATGCTTGGACCCTGCCGGCTCTTGTTATGCACCCGGATTCGGTATCACTTCTCCGTTTTCATCCACAATCAGCACCTCCGTGGTTTCTTCGTCCCATTTTATTTGTACATTGAAGAACGGCATTCGAAGCGCGGTTGCTTGTGATTCGCTGATATACAATTTCTCCAATGACGGATTGCCTATGACATCGGTCTGCATGTTCAGATCCGGCATGGTAGAAATGTCCAATGTTCCTTTCAAATCATTGTCCGCAAGATCAAGCGCACCGAGCATAGGCAAGTTGGACGGATCAAACGATGTGATATTATTGCCCGGAAGGCTTATGTGCGTGATTTCGCCACACTGATAAAATATCGACGCGTCCGACAGCTGATTGTTGTCACCGCTGAAGTACGTAATGGCAGTACAACCGTCAATATTCAAATCTGTCAAGTCCTGTAACATCCTTGACTTTTTTGTCATCTGTCGAATAAGCGGTATTGAGTGTGATATCCGTAATCTGGGCTGCCTCCCCGGTATCTATCTCCCCGTCACCGTTCAAATCATAGTTTTCAACCAAATACGCCTTCAAGTTTGCATCAGGAAAATCTATGACTTTGGCAGCATCTGGATCCTCGCCTATTTTAACAATCTGTTCAGCAAGAAGACTCTGCCCGTTGGCCGCAAACAATATCACGCTTATCACGCCTTCGGTCTCGGCGAATGTGTTTTCGGCGGCAGGCGCGGTGATTACAAGCCCTTCGCCCTCTATCGAGGCACGCCAGCCATCGGGTTTGGTTATGGTGACGTTCTCCGCGCCGCTCATCGTGTAGGCCAGTGTCCTGCTCTCACCGGCACCGAAGTAAAGGGTGTCCGCTTCCGTGCCGAAGTCGAAGGAAAGCTCCGCAGTCATGGGAACGTCTATCACTGTGCCGTCCGCAAGCACCAAGTAAAGGATGCCGTCTTCAACGTAAACATCGGAGAAGAAAGAGTCACCATCCCCGCCTTCGGCCTTGACATTGGTGTTCTCCCATGTCTGCCCGCCGTCAGTGGAGATTTCCCAGTATCCTTCATCATTGATTCGCACCCGAGGGGCCTCGCCGGTGACGGGTATCCTGTTCCCGTCGTCGTCAAGGATGAAGTCGGTGCTGCCGTCCGCGTTCTCGTATGCCCAGTAATAGGTACCGTCTTCCTCGACTACCGTTATCGAAGGAGGGGTGAGCCCGTCCTCGCCGTCCTGCCCGTTGCGGATGGTCACGGATGTGCCGTCGGCATCCCGTACGCCTGTCCGGCCCTTACTGCGGCATACATGGAAAGTTCCGAAAGAGTATCACAGTCGGAATAAACCTGTACGGCACTTCGGACAACATCGGCATATTCGCCTTTTTCCATATCATATCTCCAAACCCGATTCAATGAGTCGGAACAGGAACGCTGTACAGGGGATGCGTATCCGAGGCAAAAAACACCGTCAATAAAGCCCATACAAGCATCCGGCCGGAAAAATGGTCAAACATACGTCCCATAGCACATTCTAAAACAAGAAAGAGAGTGACTCCACAGAATCACCCTCAATCCCAAAAAAGTTCAACATTTAAATCCAATTACTATGAAAATCCAAAGTCATAGAAAGTATCTCTGTTAATAAAATCTTGCCCTGTTGTCTTTCACGCCGGCGTCTTCCATCATTACAGGCAAGATGGTCTGAAGCATGTACTGCTCCAATTGGGTCTGCCTTGATTTCGCATCGTCTTCCGTATAGAACGCGCCTGTATCGCGGCTCTTTACAAGGAATACGTATACGCCGATATTGCCTTTGACCGGACCTGTTATCACTCCTTCCGAAGCGCCTGAAACAGCTCCGATGAATGCAGGGTCAAAACCTTGCTGGGACATGGAAGCAAAAGCAACGCCTTCCCTTGAACTTACAGTAGCATCGAGAGCCTCGGCAACGGCTTCCATTGTAGTGCAGCCCGCTATCTTCCCGGCAACCTCGGCAGCCTTCTTGTCTGCAAGCTTCTGGTTCTTCAGATACATTTCAATCGACGGCCTTACTTCCTCGACAGGAGCGTATCCTTCTTTGTGTATGCCTGTAAGTGCAGCAACGAAGAAGTACTCGTTATCCACTGTAATGATAGGGGAAACCTCGCCTTTCTTAGCTTCGAAAGCCCAACGGGTAACCTCTTTGGTATTCTGGTAAGAACCGAGGCTCCTTGATGATTCCTCGACTTTCTTCGCAGTCAGAGGGAAAAGGCCGGCTTCCTGGCAAGCCTGTTTGAACAGTTCGTACTTGCCTTCGCTCTTTGCAGCTATCTGGTTGGCTTTATTGTAGAAATCATTGAATGTTTCCTTGCTTGCCACTATTTCCTTTACAAGGAATGCCACCTGCTTCTTCTCTTTGGCCGCAGTACGTTCTTTGACATTCACTATATGCGTTCCCCAATCGGTCTTCAGTATGAAAGGCGCGTTTGTTTTGGCATACAGCACGCTTTCAAAGCCCGGTATCATCATTTGCTGTGTCAGCCAGCCTATGTCGCCCCTTTCCTCCACGTTGAGGTTGTTGTCCGCCGAATAAGTCATGGCAACATTGGCAAAAGTGTTCTTGCCGCTTGAAACAACCGAAAGGAGACTGTCGGCAAGGGCTTCGGAATCACCCTGCAAAAGTATGTGCTGCACGAATGCCGAATCGGACATCATCTTCACGTCCATGACCCTTGCGGCCATGAAACTTTCATCCGTATTGACTATTTCCGATACGCCGCCCTGGTTTTCACCGAAAGCATAGTCCTCGAAAACAGGAGAAACCGACGAAAGCTCGCCTTCCTCATAATAGTAAGGATTGAAAGGCTCGTCGGAATTCCTCATGAGGAAATTCTTCATGTTGTCCACTGTGGCGAACTCAGGATAAACGGCCTCTATTGCATCGCTTGCAAAATCTATGTCCGAATCCGAAGGCACTACCTCGAATGCCACATATTCGATATCCCTGCTCGCATTCTGCTCGTACATGTTCTTGTGGGCATTGTAATACTCGTGGATTTCAGCATCGCTGACGGTAACCGTGGAATCGGCAAGCCCGAAAGGAACCATCACGAAGTCCACATTAGATGTGACATTGTTTTCCTCGATGGTATTGGCCAACATCAGAGGATTGATGAAATCGGATGAAGAAAACAATGAGTAATATTTGGTATAATATTGCTGGTCGAAAATCGTATTCTGCAGATAATCCCAGTAAAGTTTCAGGTTGCCGGACTGGTCCTGCCCTACCGCCTGTACGAACTCCACGACATTCGCCGCTGAAAAATTGCCGTTCTCGTCAAGGAAAACAGGATTGTTCTTGATAAGAGGGGAAACCATGCTCCCCGTGGTAAGGTCTACCAACTCGTCTTCACCGACGATGATACCGGCATCCCTTGCGTTTTCAATGAAAAGGATCTGATCCACGAAAGACTGCCATGCCATATTCTGGATAGCAGTATTCTGCTGCTCGGTAGTAGTGGAAGAACCAGTGGTTATCTGGTTTATGGCAGTATAATAGTCCACTCTTTTCTGAAAGTCCGTATAATCTACACTCTTTCCGTCTATCACTCCTACCTTATTTTTTGAAGACATAAAAGAAAATGCCGTCTGCAATGTCGTCGGGTCGAGTATGAACGACAACAGAGCAAGGGCAATAAGAACGGTGATCAAGACACCCAGTTTAACGCGAATTTTTTCAATAACCGCCATTGTGTTTAATATTTTTTAGTTTCTAATTTTCAGCCTGAATTTAGGAGTGCGAAGATAGTGATTTTTTACAATATCGGACCTATAAAATTGACAGAATCTATATAAGTTTTCGTAGAATCGTTATTTATGATGGCAAAATTGTCGAACGGACGCAGGATTTTGGAGTTTCTTGCCCTCTGGTCGGAAATGATTCCGTAGCCTTGCATGAAGCCGCTCGGGGAATACATTCTCACATAACAATCGGTGTAAATCCTTTCATTGTCCCTGTCCCAATACAAGGTATCCGTCTCCATCCGCTCGCCTTTTATGATGTTCTTCACGACAACGTCCCCGTATGCCTCCCATTTCTCGCCGTCCTCATCAGACTTGGAGTGCATCGCGTTCAATGAAGTTATCTCCGTTTCCAACAGTCCTTCCTCGTTGTATACAAATACATTGAAGCCTTCGGGAAAAATCTCGTAGGAAACCGAATCATTTACATATCTCTCCATCCTGTCGGCCTCCACCCTCAATTGCAGAAGGCCGTTTTGCGACTGGATATGGAATATGCCTTCCACGACTTGCGAAGGGGTTTCGTCCAGATTTATCTTCTTCGCTTCGCCGAGTTCGCTTTTGCACGAATTTACAACGGTAGCAGCCGAAAAAACGGCTGCTACCGACAAAATTATCCTGGTTATGTTTCTTGTATCCAATACAAAACTATTTCTGTGTACGAACAGTCGTGGTTTCAGTCAGACCTCCGCATGAAACCGTATATGAATCGCCGTCCAATACATTGAACATGAAAGCCTCTGCCTGGTCAGGGAAATATTTCGAATATTGGGCTATCATAGGATCCACGGTTTCGGCAAGGGATGCGTCCGCCCTCTTTGCCTTTACAAGATAGTCCACGGCTACCCAAAGCGGAGACCTCTGGTCTATTTCATTTCCCTGGCAATCCATGCTTCCCCAAACGGAACCGATCAGCAAATATGCCTTTCCTGCAAGTGCGGGATCCAATTCAACGGCTTTCTTGGCTGCCTGGACTGCTTTTGCCTTGCTGATATTGTTCTTGTAGCAGAAAGTACCCAATTCCATATAGTAATTGGCATCGGCTGCCGCATCGGAATCTTCGCGGTCGATAGCCTGCTGGAGATATTCCACAGCAAGATCGTTTTCACCGTTGGCAGCATATACCTGATACAGGAAGTATGAGGAAGAATGGGTAGGGTCCAGCTGGTCCAAAGATTTGGCCGCATTAAGGAACAGTTCGTTGTCAGTGCAGTTTTCCGCCGAAGACATCATAAGCACTATATTGGAAACGAGGTTCAGATCATCAGGATTCTCTTCAAACCTCGGGGTAAACAAAGCGATAAGGTTTTCGCAGTTAGCCACATTGCTTCCTATGAAGAGGCTTTCCACGTCCTTCAATACATTTTCAAGATTTTCCGTAGACTTTCCCTTCGCTTTTGCATCGGCTATGGCCTGCTCCATGTAGCCGCTTATCTCCCCGAATACGCTCATAACGTCATCGGCAACGAGAAGCCCCTGGGCATAAAGATCGCTGGTCACACTCATAAGCCTTACGAATACCACGCTGTTAGTAGCGGCCTTTGTGTACCTCATGTTTTCCAACAGGCCGTTGTACAGTTTATTGTTGTCAGTGATATAGTTAATCATATCCAAAGACTTGTTGTTGGTTGCCGTAAGGGCGTATTTAGGATAATTGGCTATACGTACGTCATGAAGAGCCATCAAAGTGTCTATGAGGGCTTCCTTGTAAATGGCATTCTTGGAATTCTGGGCTATGAGGGTCCTCATTATTTTTTGACCGTCCAACAGCATGTTCTGACTGGCAGATGGAGGACACAGTTCGTATGCCTTCCTCCAACGCGGAATGGCTTCTTCGATAGCATCCATTTTCATGTACTGGGTGTAATAAGACAGATATTTGACACATTCAGCACTGTCGGCGCCGTATCTGCCCTGCGCATTCGCGGCTACTCCCAAAACTGCCGCAAAAACGATAGTCAAAAAAAATCTTTTAATCATTGCTCGGTTGTTTTTATAATTTTCTATATTAAAATCAAATAGTTATCCCTGCTTTACCAACATGCATCGCCTGTATGCATCTATCTTTAGACTTCAAATCCACGTAAAGGTTTAAACGGTTAATTATATTTGAATCTTCTGAACCATATATCATGAAGACTGAATCCTATCACGAATTTGAAATACCTTTCCCTCATGGACACTCCGCCGAATCCTCCCCTCTGGCCAAAATCTATGCCCACGTTGATACCGTTGTTCCACATATAGACAGGAAAATTAAGTCCCAATGTAATGCCCACTTCTCCCACATTGTGGCCCTTGAACGTATAGTAGGACTGGTTGTAATAAACTCCTGCCCTATATGCCACCCTCTTCATGTAATAACGGATATCGTACCTGTTGGGTACCAGTTCAAAACCGGCCCTGAAAGAATTCATTACCGAAGCCTTGAATACATCCGTATTGTTGAACGAAGTCATGGACTCTACCCCTGTATTCCTCCAGTCCGACCTCAGATAATTCAATTCGACACTCCATTTGTCAGCTTTCTTGAATGAAAGTCCGACCCCTATCTCGTCCGCAATCTTTATTGAAGGGGTGGTGGCATCGTACCTTACAGTATCGATTATCGAAGAAGTGCTGGCATACGCGAATCTTGTCTTGTTGCTTTTCAATGTGGTCGCCAGCCTGTAAGTCGCCCCGGCTATCATGGAATAATCGTTTCCGAATTTCTGTTCGTACTGTATGCCGAATTTGCCCGATATACCGTTTACATGATGCGATGTGCCTATGTCCCATGACCTGTAGGCCGAGTTTTCATAATCGATTGTGGAATGCCTTTCCAGATTCCCGAAATAGTAGGTAAGCTCGGCACCTATGGAAAACCTTTTCCAGAATGTGGCTCCGGCAGACAGAAACAATGAATAGATGCTTCCTTCCCCGTAATAATCGTACATTACATCACCGACAGTGGCCAGAATGTTGTCATCCGTCTCGTATGCGGAAAAATTGTATCCTAAATCACTGAAAGGAGTTATTCCTATGGCAATGGCGGAACTGCGGTATATTGGAAAACTCAGGACGAAGTCATACATGTTGAAGGTATTGAAAAGGCTCTTCGTACCGCCGTCCTTGAAATAAGAGTTTTTCTGTTCCACTCCGAAATCGGCCATGAAAGCCAGAGTATCCCTTGCGGAAATAGCCGCCGGATTGATGAAATTGATATGTCTTGTATTACGCGTGGCTATGCCGACCCCACCCATACTTTTATTGAACGCGGAACCTTTCGGTGAAAGATCGCCTACACCGAAAACGGAAAACGGGGAAAAATTGCCCAATGCATCCTCGCTCTGGGCTTTTCCATTAACTGGCAACAATAAAGCAACCGCCACCAATATATAAAACAATCTAAACGATTTCATTCAAGCCATAATCGTTAGCTAACAGGGCAAGACCCATCAATACCAAATTACAAACTACAAATATCGGGGTTTTAATCTTATCGGCAAAATAAATTGCATCACCGCCGGTAAAAACAACCTCGTTTTCGGGATATTTTCGCAAGTAGCCCTCAATCTCAAAGATTATGCCCGAATTTACGCCAGAATGAATTGAAGTTTCAATGCTCGTGCCTATGCCGTCCGAAAAGGATCCGTTGCCTATCAACGGAAGGGTATTAGAATAACGGTTAAGCGCTTTGTATCTTGTCCTCAGACCCAGAGAAAGGTTGCCGCCAATATATTTTCCGTTCCTGTCCGTAAAATCCACGCTGATGATAGAACCGAAGTCGAAAACAGTTACAGGCCTGCCCTTGAACAGATGCCTTGCCGCGATGATTGCCGCCGCCCTGTCGGTGGTTATACCTCCTGTTCCGCTTGTCACCGAAGATATTATCCCGTCGTTTTCCTTCAAGACTATCAGTTTGGAACAATTGCGGGACAATTCCTCATAAAGTTCTCCATCAGTTTTCCTTGAAGATGAAACGACTATTGTCGAGGCTTTTTGCCCCGATGTTATGTCTTTTATGAAACCAGCGGCGCGTTCTCCCTGATAACGGAAACATTTTCCCAATACATCCCCGTCGGCCCATGCGGCTTTCAGCGAAGAATACCCTATATCTATTACCAGATTTGACATTAAAACAGATTCCCTCCTTCAGGATCGAACTTCGAAATACCCAAATGCTCGTATGCGAGATCCGTGACTTCGCGACCCCGCGGCGTTCTCATGATAAGCCCTTCCTTTATTAAAAATGGCTCGTAAACTTCCTCGACGGTACCCGGATCCTCCCCTACCGCCGTAGCGACGGTATTGATGCCTACCGGACCGCCCTTGAACTTCGTAATGATGGTACGGAGGATCTTATTGTCTATCGAATCCAGTCCTCTCCTGTCTATGTTAAGCGCGTCCAAGGCATATTTGGCTATGGCCAGATCTATGCACCCGTTTCCCTTCACCTGGGCAAAATCCCTTACGCGCCTCAACAGCGAATTGGCTATCCTCGGCGTACCGCGGCTCCTGCGGGCTATCTCGAATGAAGCGTCTTCCGAAATCTCTATTCCGAGTATGGATGCACTGCGCTCTATGATCTTCATCAACGTAGAGGTATCATAATACTCCAAGGCGAACTTTATACCGAATCTCGCCCTCAACGGGGAAGTAAGAAGCCCGCTACGGGTCGTCGCCCCGACTAAAGTAAACGGATTCAAGGCTATCCTGACCGACCTTGCTCCAGGCCCCTTGTCTATCATTATGTCGATGACGAAATCCTCCATGGCCGAATACAGGTACTCCTCAACGACAGGGGAAAGACGGTGTATCTCATCTATGAAGAGCACGTCCCCCTCGTCCAGAGAGGTGAGGAGTCCAGCCAGATCTCCCGGTTTGTCCAGTACAGGGCCTGAGGTCACTTTCATATTTACCCCCAGCTCATTGGCTACAATCTTGGCCAAAGTGGTTTTTCCCAAGCCCGGAGGCCCGTGAAGCAATAGGTGATCCAAAGCCTCGCCGCGCATCTTGGCCGCTTTCACGAAGATTTTAAGATTTTCTATTATCTTGTCCTGTCCTGAAAATTCCCCGAATCCCTGAGGCCTTATCAGCCCTTCGAAATCCTTGTCTTTTCCGATGGAGGCTTTCCTCGGATCAAAGTTCCCGTTATCCATTTTATCAAAATTCATCATACAAATATACTATCCTTTTATAAAATAAGAATATCCCGATGTATATGTTTTATGCGGTGTTAATATGTTGATAACTTTTTTATGCATTGATTTTAAGTGATTTGCAATTTTAATAATTAAAAAGCCACAGTTGATTTCCGTGTTGGTATCTTTAATACAATTTTTCCCTTTGTCTCTTGTGCCGTAAAAAATCTCCCCGTATGTATTTTTATCGCTGACGGCGAAAAATTTTTGTTAAAATTTATTAACAGGTTATTTTTGCATTATCAACATATTTTCAACATAAAAATCGGAACGGATGTTTATAAGTTCAGAGAAGACTGCCGAGGTATCGCGTGCTTTCGCACAATCAGCTCCGGAAATATATGTGAACGGGCTTTATCTTTCATCAAAAAGTTTTTTAGTCGATGCCGTCGCGGACAGCGGCATCCACGTGATATTGATGCCTGACAAGGAAAATGCCGAATATTTCGCATCCGACATTTACAATATAAGGAAATCCGAATCTATCTATCTCTTGCCTGTCTCGGGCGCGAGACTGGAGAAGAGTGCGCGGAAAGCCACGTGCAATGTGCAGAGGACAGCCGCCATAAGCGCCATTGTGGATTATGGAAAAAGGTCTTCCGCCGATGACAAAGGCGTCATAATAGTGACCTATCCCGAGGCAATCGAAGAGGAGTTCGTGGACAAAGGAGAGGTAAGGAATTCCATCCTGGTTTTGAAAACGGGCGAAGAGATATCCATGACCGGATTGAAAGAAAAACTTCTGGAACACGGTTTCGTAAAGACGGATTATGTGTCGGTTCCGGGAGAATTCGCCTTGCGCGGGGGTATCATAGACGTGTTCTCGTTTTCAAACAATGTCCCTTACAGGATAAGCTTGTTCGGCGACGAGATAGAATCCATAAGGCTGTTCGACACGAATACGCAGTTGTCTTCCGAAAGCGTGGACAGGGTCGAGATTTTTCCGGATATTTCCGCCGGCAATGAAACATACGTGAAAAGATGCGGTTTTTTCTCGTTCATTCCGAAAGACACCGTCCTTTGGATAGATACCGTGGAAATGTTCAGGGATAAAGACTATTTCAAGTTTTTTTCCAATTACAGGAGGGTGTGCCTCGGTGCGACGTCCATGCTTCCCCAAGGAGGCGATGCCTGCAAGATACAATTCAATACTTCCCCGCAGCCTTCTTTCAACAAGAATTTCGAACTTCTTACCGAGGATCTGAAAACCCGTGCCGACCACGGATACAGGATATGCATACTCAGCGACAAGCAGTCCCAGATCGAAAGGCTTAAAAGCATATTCCATACATTCGGCGTGGGGAATGTGGATTTTTCCGCCGGATTTACGATACACAAGGGTTTCATAGACCATGATTCCAAAGTCTGCTGTTATACGGACCATGAAATATTCGACCGTTTCCACAGAACAGTCCAAAGACGGACGGTGGAGATGAGCGAATCATTGACAATCAATGATCTGACCTCATTCAAAATAGGCGATTACGTCGTACATATCGACCACGGCATCGGCATTTTCGGAGGGCTTGTAAAGGTAAACATGAACGGGAAGATGCAGGAAATGGTAAAACTTGTTTACAAGGACAACGACGTGGTATTCGTTTCAGTGCATTCCCTTCACAAGATTTCGCGTTACAAATCTTCGGAAACGGAAGAAAAACCGCGTATAAACAAGATAGGCAGCAAGACATGGCAAAACCTGAAGACCTCAGCGAAAAGCAAGCTCAAGGACATAGCCAAGGATCTTATAGAACTGTATGCAAAACGAAGGCAGGCGAAAGGTTTTGCATTTTCGGCGGACACGTTCATGCAGCAGGAACTCGAATCTTCATTCATATACGAGGACACTCCAGACCAGGAAAAAGCCACGAAGGCGGTAAAGGCCGACATGGAAGAAGACTATCCGATGGACAGGTTAGTGTGCGGGGACGTAGGGTTCGGAAAGACGGAGGTGGCCATAAGGGCGGCTTTCAAGGCCGTTGCGGACAGCAAGCAGGTTGCGGTCCTGGTACCTACGACCATACTTGCCTTCCAGCATTACAACACTTTCATGTCGAGACTGAAGGATTTCCCGTGTACGGTAGATTATCTGAGCCGCATGAGGACTGCCAAGGAAGTTAAATCCGTTTTGGAAAGATTGGCAGACGGCAAGACAGATATCATCATAGGTACTCATAAGCTGCTTGGAAAGGAAGTGAAGTTCAAGGATTTGGGTTTGCTTATCGTGGACGAGGAACAGAAATTCGGCGTTGCGGCCAAGGAAAAACTCAAACAATTGAAGGTAAACGTGGATACTCTTACGCTTACGGCCACTCCTATTCCGCGTACTTTGCAGTTTTCGCTACTCGGCGCCCGCGACCTCTCGATCATCAATACGCCTCCTCCAAACAGGATACCTGTGAGGACCGAGATAATCAATTTCGACGGGGAGATGGTCAAAGACATCATCAACCATGAATTGGACAGGGGAGGGCAGTTGTTTTTCGTCCATAACAAGATAGAGGAGCTTCCCGGCATAGCTTCCATCCTGAAAGGCCTCGTTCCTGATGCCGATATATGCATCGCGCACGGGCAAATGGAGGCCAAGACTTTGGAAGACAAGGTGTTGGATTTTATGAAAGGCGGGTATGACATCCTGTTGTGTACCACGATTATTTCGAACGGCATCGACATTCCGAATGCCAATACCATGATCATCAATCAGGCTCAGAATTTCGGCCTGAGCGACCTGCACCAGTTGAGGGGCAGGGTGGGACGTTCCAACAGGCAGGCATACTGTTACCTGATAGTCCCTCCTCTTGTTTCCGTGTCTGACGAGGCCCGCAGGAGGCTTAAAGCCATAGAGGCCTTTTCGGAACTCGGCAGCGGTTTCAATATAGCCATGCAGGATCTGGACATACGCGGTGCAGGAAACCTTCTCGGGGCGCAGCAGAGCGGTTTCATTTCCGACATGGGTTTCGAGACTTATCAGAAGATCCTGACCGAGGCCATGGAAGAACTCGGTTATGAAACGGGCAACATAGTGCGCAAGGATAAGGACAACTTCGTTTCGGACTGTGTCATCGAAACCGATTCCGAGCTTCTTATTCCGGATACCTATATTAATATCCAGGCAGAAAAGATACGTTTGTACAAAGAGTTGGATTCCATGACTTCCGATAAGGAAGTCGAGCGTTTCAGAAAAGAGATTGCGGACAGATTCGGTCCTGTTCCGGAACAATTTTCACAGCTTATGACTATCGTGAAGATACGGATTGCGGCGCAGAACCTCGGTTTTGAAAAGCTGATTATAAAGAACGGTGTCATGATAGCCCATTTCATATCGAATCCTATGTCCCCTTATTACAAATCCCCGATTTTCGAAAAAGTAATCAAGTACATTCAGGACCATCCCGCTCTTTTCAAACTGAAAGACAACGGCGGCAGGCTTTACATATCAGTCAGGGATGTCAAGGGCGTGGAGGATGCTTATAAGATATTGGACGGGATACGCAATGAGTGAAAATTGGAAGCGGTTTTAATGTATTGTAAAAATTATTTGTACCTTTGAGCCAAATTTCAATATAATAACAAGATGGCCGAAAAACTCATATCAAAAATTCCTGAGGGGCCTTTGTCCGAAAAGTGGACAAAGCATAAATCCCAGATTCGTGTCGTAAGCCCGGGTAACAAGAGAAAGTTGGAAATTATCGTTATCGGTACAGGTCTCGGCGGCGCTTCAGCAGCTGCAACTTTGGGAGAACTCGGGTATAATGTCAAAGTTTTCTGCATCAGCGATTCTCCTCGCAGGGCGCACTCCATTGCCGCGCAGGGAGGTATCAATGCCGCAAAGAACTATCAGAACGACAATGACTCCGTTTACAGGCTGTTTTACGATACCATCAAAGGCGGTGACTATCGTAGCAGGGAAGCCAATGTATACAGGCTTGCGGAGGTAAGTAATCTCATTATCGACCAGTGTGTCGCACAGGGAGTTCCTTTTGCAAGGGACTATGGCGGATTGCTCGACAACCGTTCATTCGGAGGTGCGCAGGTAAGCCGTACATTCTATGCAAGGGGACAAACGGGACAGCAATTGCTTCTCGGTGCGTACGCATCGTTGAACCGTGCCATTTCAAAAGGCAATGTGAAGACATATCCGCGTCATGAGATGCTCGATCTCGTCATGATAGACGGCGAGGCGCGCGGTATCATTGCAAGGAATCTTGTAACGGGTGAAATCGAACGTTTCGGCGCACATGCCGTAGTATTGGCGTCAGGAGGTTATGGAAATACTTATTTCCTTTCGACAAACGCCATGAACAGCAACGGCTCGGCCGCATGGCAGTGCTACAAGAAAGGCGCATTCTTCGCGAACCCTTGTTTCGCCCAGATCCACCCGACATGTATTCCGGTACATGGAGACCAGCAGTCGAAACTGACCCTTATGTCGGAGTCGTTGCGTAATGACGGACGTATATGGGTTCCAAAGAAGAAAGAAGATGTCATGAAGCTCCGTAAAGGAGAGATCAAGGCATCGCAGATACCGGAAGAAGACAGGGACTATTATCTGGAGCGCAGGTATCCGGCATTCGGAAACCTTGTACCGCGTGATGTCGCATCCCGTGCCGCAAAAGAGCGTTGCGATGCAGGTTACGGTGTGAACGAACACGGTCTTGCAGTCTTCCTCGATTTCAAATCGGCCATTGAAAGGCTCGGAAGGGATGTTATCGAGGCCCGTTACGGCAACCTCTTCCAGATGTATGAAAAGATCACCGATGTCAATCCGTATGAGGAGCCTATGATGATTTATCCGGCCATCCACTATACGATGGGCGGTCTTTGGGTGGATTACAATCTTCAGACTACCATCCCGGGACTTTACGCGATAGGCGAGGCCAACTTCAGCGACCACGGCGGAAACCGCCTCGGGGCATCAGCCCTCATGCAGGGTCTTGCCGACGGTTATTTCATCCTTCCTTACACAATCGGAGACTACCTTGCTTCGAAGATACAGGTTCCGAAGACCGATACCAGGCATCCTGCATTCGATGAAGCCGAGAAAGCCGTTAAGGCGAAGATTAACAAACTCTTCTCTATCAAGGGCAAGGAATCGGTTGATTCGATACACAAACGCCTCGGCCACATCATGTGGGAATATGTCGGCATGGCACGCGACGAAGAAGGCCTGAAGAAAGCCATTGCCGAAATCAGGGCTTTGAGGGATGAGTTCTGGAAAAATGTCTATGTTCCGGGCGAGAACGGCGAGTTCAATCCTGAAATCGAAAAGGCTTTGAGGGTTGCCGACTTCCTTGAAATAGGCGAGCTCATGGCTTTGGATGCCCTAAACAGGAGGGAATCCTGCGGTGGACACTTCCGTGTGGAAATGCAGACGGAAGACGGTGAAACTAAGCGTGATGACGAACATTACATGTATGTCAGCGCATGGGAATACAAAGGCGACAATGCGGAGCCTGAGCTTCACAAGGAGCCTCTCGTATTTGAAAACATTAAAATTGCTACCAGAAACTATAAAGACTAACGCTAATGGATTTAACACTTAAAGTATGGCGTCAGAAGAACGCCAAGGCGAAAGGTCATTTCGAGACTTACAAAGTAAAGAACATATCCCCTGACAGTTCTTTCCTTGAGATGCTCGACATACTCAACGAGCAGCTTATCGAAGAGGGGATGGATCCCGTTGCAGTGGAAAAAGGCTGCAAGAGCAGCGGTCCGGTAGCGTTTGACCACGACTGCCGGGAAGGTATCTGCGGTATGTGTTCTCTTTATATAAACGGCCGTGCCCACGGACCTGACGATGAGGTAACCACTTGCCAGCTTCACATGAGGAAGTTCCATGACGGCGATACCATCACCATCGAGCCATGGAGAAGTGCCGCTTTTCCTGTAATCAAGGATCTAGTGGTAAACAGGCAGGCATTCGACCAGATACTTCAGGCGGGCGGTTTCATTTCAGTGAATACCGGCGGCGCCCCTGATGCAAACGCGATTCCTATTCCTAAGAAAAATGCGGACGAGAGCATGGATGCTGCTGCCTGCATCGGTTGCGGAGCATGTGTCGCGACTTGCAAGAACGGTTCGGCCATGCTGTTCGTTGCTGCAAGGGTAAGTTCTCTCGCATTGCTTCCACAAGGCAAGCCTGAGGCTGCACGCCGTGCAAAGGCAATGGTTGCAAAAATGGACGAGCTCGGTTTCGGCGCCTGCACCAATACCCGTGCCTGTGAAATGGAATGTCCTAAGCACATCACCGTTTCGCACATCGCACGTCTCAACAGGGAATATCTTAAAGCTAAATTCAGGGATTAAGTTCCTCATACGCTATTCAAAACGGGGACGGTCTTCGGGCCGTCCTTTTGTTTTTTATTGACTGCTGCAGTCTCAGGAAGTGTACAAGATTTTGAGGTTTTGTGCTTTTTTATTCCAAAACATTTTGAGGTTTTGTGTCTTTTTGTTCCAAAACATTTTGAGGTTTTTACAAAATGATATATTTTTACGCTTGTAATCAATTAAAAATGTATTGAGATGCCGGAACAAAGATTCAAGCGAAAGATATATGAAAGACTGTTGGCATGGAAAAGAGAGCGTGATGGTAAAACGGCTGTCCTGATAGAAGGTGCTAGACGGGTCGGAAAATCGACTATCGTAAGACAGTTTGCTGAAAAGGAGTATCAATCATATATTCTTATTGATTTTTCATCCGCTTCAACAGAAACTTTCAATCTGTTTAACGATATTTCAGATTTGGATTATATCTTCTTAAGACTACAGCTTATATACGGTGTTCAGTTATATGAACGCAAATCGGTTATAATTTTTGATGAGGTTCAGTTGCAACCACTTGCAAGACAGGCGATAAAGCATTTTGTATCAGATGGCAGATATGATTATATTGAAACGGGTTCGTTGATTTCCATCAAGAAAAATATCAAGGATATCATAATACCGAGCGAAGAAACACGGTTAAAGATGTATCCTATGGATTTTGAAGAATTCAAATGGGCTCTCGGTGATTTCTCCACATTTCCTTTATTGGAAAAGTGTTTCAAAGAAATGGTTCCTCTCCGGGAAGCTCACCGTAAATTAATGAGGGATTTCAGGCTATATGTGTTGGTAGGGGGGATGCCTCAATCGGTAAATGAGTACATAGAGACTAACAATCTAAGTAGGGTGGATGCTGTAAAAAGGGATATTCTGAATCTGTACAATGAGGATTTTTATAAGATAGACCCGACTGGAAGATTGTCAATGCTTTTTGATGCCATTCCTGCCGAACTGAACAAAAATTCGGCGCGTTATAAAGTATCAAGCGTAATCGGGGATTCGCGCAACTCTAAACTTTCGGAGATTCTGGCTGCTTTGAGGGAATCCATGACGGTCAATATGGCATATCATGTCAATGATCCGAATACCGGCATGGCCCAGAACAAGGATTTGAACCGATATAAGATGTTTCTTGCCGACACAGGTTTGTTCGTCACACAGGCATTCAAGGATAAGGATTTTACAGAAAACGTGATATATAACCAGTTGCTTAGCGATAAACTAAGTGTCAATCTTGGTTATGTCTATGAAAATGCGGTTGCGCAGATGCTTCGTGCTTCCGGAAATGAACTGTTTTACTATACATTCCCGACTGAAAGCGGCAAGCACAATTATGAGATAGATTTCCTTTTGTCAAGGCATAACAAGCTGTGTCCTTTGGAAGTCAAGTCTTCGGGATATAAATCCCATGTGTCATTGGATGTGTTTTACAGCAAATATTCAAACCGTATATCTGAAAGATATCTTGTTTACGGTAAAGATTTGTTCAGGCAGGACGGTGTATCATACGTGCCGTTCTATATGGTTCAATTTTTATGATTCGGTTTATGAACAAGGAACTTTTATTTAAATATGTCTGGCTTGTGGATACTATCGGCAAGGCCGGGAGAATATGCTCTGCAACCGTATTGTCTGAAGATTTTCAAGCAAATCTGGTATGTACTCGGTTTCTGTAAAGAACGCGGTGCGCTGAGAATATTTTCATTGGACAGGATACTGGAATTGGAACTCCTTGATTCCCGTTTCGAATATCCTGCTTCTTTCGACCCACGGGATTATTTTTTCGGCTATTTCGGGGTGATAACCAGGGACGATATCAAGGAGGAAACCATTGAGATAAAGTCTTTTTGGATGTACACTCACTATATGCGGGCCCTGCCTTTGCATCCTACACAGGAAGAAATAGAAACGCAGTCGGATTATTCCGTATTCCGCTACAGACTGAAGCCTACGCTTGACTTCAAACTGGAAATCCTCTCACGCGGTTCGCAGATAGAAGTCATATCGCCCGAATCCTTCCGCCGTGAAATAGCGGAGGAAATCGAAAGGATGCGGGAGATGTACAGTTTCTAATGTCGGGAAACAGCTTCTCAGAGGCGAGCCAAAAGCGAGGACTGGGTCGGCGATAATTGTACGTCCATCTATTTTGTCGATAAGTTCCTTTGGATGCGAAACGTGCTTGGATGAAAGGAACCCAGTCCTTTGTCGGGATAGGTTTGAGTACAATGTGTCTCCGAACATGTAGAACGGCATACGCCTGTTTTGGAAAATGTTTCCCATCATGTGTTTTTTGCTTCCGAAGAGGCAATATGAGGGACGGATTGTTGATGTTGCCAGACCCCTCTGAGATGTTTCTGAGCGGATAAGGGGTCGGGCGAAATTGAAAATGAATGTTTTCTCCAAAATATCTCTTTTGCAGGCAAAACATGCAAAAAACCGAAAGTACACAAATCTGTGGGCCACAAAATTGTGTCCCAGTTAAAATTTTGACAGCTTCTTTGGGCGCAGGCCACACCCCGACTTAACTTTTATTGCTGTAATACATTGTAAATCAACGTTAAGTAACATGCTGGAGAAAAAATAACTGTGGATTTCAAGGGGTTCGGAACCGGTCAGAATCCACACTTGAAATTTTTTGTCAAGGAGTTAATCTGTTGTTTATCAATGTGTAACAATGCGTTTGGGTTAAGTCGGGGCGTGGCCGTGAACTCCGAATTGATGCAAAATGATTATTTTCGCACTATGAAACATACCATCTTCATATTCGCCGCAGCTGCTCTGATTCTTGCTTCAGCCGTCCGCGCATGGGCCCAGGGTCCCGATTACGATACACAGTTCACTTCCGGCCCGGACTCGGAGCAGGACTTCGTGATATCCAAATCCGCCGACTACGATACATGGTTTACTTCCGACCGTCTCCGTGTCGATTTCATCCTTGCAGGCGATGCCGATAGCCAGCAGGCATATCTTTCAGGGTTGAGGAAGGAATGCGCATGGGCGGGCTCGCGGGAGTCTCTTATAGATCCGTTCCGTTACGGTGAGTATATGTTCGAGGTATGGAGCGGCGATACCTTGGTATACTCAAAAGGCTTTTCCACCCTGTTCCAGGAATGGCGTACTACCCCCGAAGCCCGTGAAGTTTCAAGGGCTTACAATCAGAGCGTGTGGATGCCTTTTCCGAAAAACGAAGTATGCATAATCCTGTCCGAAAGGGTAAAGGAAGCGGGTGAGTCCGGTGCGGCGGGCGGTTTCCGCGAGATATTTTCCTGCACGGTGGATCCCGGCAATGCTCTTGTCAGCCGCGAGGCGGCTCCTGACTATGCGATAACCCCCTTGTTGGTTTCGGGTGAAATGGGAAATAAAGTGGATTTGCTTTTCGTGGCTGAAGGTTATACGGTAGGACAGATGGACAAGTTCCACAAAGATTGCCGGAAGTTCATGGAGTACCTTTTCTCTATGGAGCCGTACAAGTCCCGTATGGACGATTTTAATGTCTCGGCCGTGGATGTTGTTTCTCCGGAACAGGGAACGGACATTCCCGATCTGGGCATTTGGAAGCATACCGCCCTCAATTCGCATTTCTATACTTTCTATATAGACCGTTATCTGACTGTTACGGACTATAAGTCTATTGCAGACAATGTGGCGGGAGTGCCGTTCGATGTCATTTTCATAGTGGTCAATGAGGAAAAATACGGCGGCGGGGGGATATACAACTCATACGCGCTCGGCACTTCGGGAGACGGATTGTCATATCAGGTGTTTGCACATGAGTTCGGTCACAGTTTTGCCGGCCTTGGCGATGAGTATTTTACTTCCGATGTGGCATACGAAAACTATTACAATACAGATATCGAGCCGTGGGAACCTAACATCACGACTCTGAAAGCCTTTGAAGGCAAATGGAAAGACATGATTGATTCTGGAGAATGGGATGAGGGGCAGGTAGGCATCCATGAGGGCGGAGGATATATGGCCAAAGGTGTGTATCGTTCGCGCGAGGATTGCCGTATGCGTACCAATACCGCGCCTGATTTCTGCCCTGTGTGCCAAAGGGCCATCAACAGAATGATAGATTATTATTGCAGGTAATTTTAGAAGCTGTTTAAAATTTTTTCAAAAGTTCTTTGTGACATCTTTCCGGCACGTTTTCGCCGTTTTTATCGTAAAATAGCTCTGCTATTCTCCTCAAAAAACGACAAAAACCTGGCGCGGAAGCCTGTC
>JADIME010000083.1 GCA_017694935.1 Candidatus Merdivivens pullistercoris | reverse complement strand
GTCATGAGCTACCATCCTAAAAGATGGGTGCTTGCTATTGCATCCTTGGCTCTTTTTGCCACCGGACTTTCCGCCCAGGACATGAATCCCGGGAACAACGGGAAACCGTCCGGAGACGAAAAGAAACCTTTAATATTCAACATCAAGACAAATATGCTGTACGATGCCATCGGCTTCCCTTCACTCGAAGCGGAAATACCTATCGGCATGTGGTCTGTGAACATTGAAGGCGCGGTGGCCTGGTGGTCCGACAGCAGGAACAACACATTTTACCAACTCGACATGATAAGCCCTGAAGTCCGCAGGTGGTTCGGGACAAAAGACCGCTGGCACGGACATTACGTGGGCATATTCGGCATAGTAGGGCTTTATGACCTTGAATGGCGGGGAAGCAAGGGTTACCAGGGAGAATACTGGTCCGCCGGCATCAGCTACGGCTACATGTTCCCGATAGGCAAGCAACTCTCGTTGGAAGCAGGCATAGGCATAGGCTACATGAGAAGCGAGCCGAGGGAATACCTGCCCATGGACGGGCACTATGTTTACCAGCAGACCACGCGCATAAACTATTGGGGTCCGGTAAAACTCAAATTAGGCCTTGTATGGAACATAACGGCAAGGAGGAACGCACGATGAAAGCATTGATGAAAAAGAAAGCGGGAAATCTGCCATTCACGGCCATCTGCTGCATCGCCGTCCTCTGTACGGTGTCCTGCCGCAAGGAACTGTGCTATAACCACTGGGAACATGCGCCGAGCGCTAAGGCCCTGATAGACGCCGAATATGAATACGAGTGGGAACGCGACTACGGGAGCGGACTGGAAGACTCATGGAGATGGGATACCGAATACGATTCATTAAGACCCGACATGCCGGAAGGCCTTAAAGTCCTCACATACGCCGACGACGGAAGGCAGGACGAACGCAACGTGGACGCATGCGGCGAACTGGTACCGCTCTTCGAGGATCATCAGTCCATATTGCTGTACAACAACGATACTGAATACATCGTATTCGAAAATTCAGGCTCCTTCCCGGCTACTATGGCCACTACGAGGACAAGGACGAGGAGCACATACAGCGAAACTCATTCCGATGAAATCACGGTAAACGCCCCAGACATGCTTTACGCACACTACATCGAATCCTGGCACGGAGAAAGGAAGATTGAGGCCGACACTCTGGCCATCACGATGCAGCCGCTGACATATACCTATTATATAATATGGAATTTCACCGGAGGCCTGCAATACGCCGCCCTCGGGCGCGGAGCATTGTCCGGGATGGCCCAGGCTGTATATCTGACTACTGGAACGACTTCGGAAGAAAAAGCCACGATATTGTATGACTGCGAGATAAAGGACAATTATATAGAAGCGCGGGTAATGTCATTCGGCATACCGGGATTCCCGGACGAAAACTACCAGCCCACGAAATCGGGCGACGATCCTTACCTGCTCAATCTGGAAGTAAAACTGAAAAACGGAAAGACCCTCTCCTTCGACCATGACGTGTCCGGGCAGGTCCATTCACAGCCTCGCGGCGGGGTGATAGAAATAAACGGTCTGGAAATACCAGATGACATAGGACAGGAAGGAAGCGGAAGCTTCGATGTCGAAGTCGGAGGATGGGAAGACGAGGAAGACATAATATTGCCATTATAATTAACTGACATAAATTGTTTAACTTAAAAATCAAGACATGATGAATGCAAAGATTCTGACACTTGCATTGGCAGCCACAGCAATGGCAACCGGCTGTATGCAGAAAGAAGTCGTTTCAGTCCCTGAAAACGGCAGCCAAATCGGATTTTCCACATGGGTGGGGAAACCGACAAAGGCCGTGAACGACCTTAACGACAACACCAAATTCAACACCTTCTATGTTTTCGGCTCTTACGAAAACGCGGGCGCTTACACTACGGTTTTCAATAATGACGCCGTGACCACAAACGACAACGGGGCCAACTGGACCGCACCTGTACAGTACTGGGTTCCTGACAAGGAGTACAAATTCATCGCTTATTCCGATGGCAACAACAAACTGACCGATGTCGAATTCGATGACGCTTCCGGCAATCTGTCCATCAACAACTACACTGTAGGGAACAACGACCTGATTATTTCCGGCATTGAAACCCAAACAGGACTGGCAAGCGGGAACGCCCCGGTTGCCCTGAGCTTCAAACACCTTTTGTCAAAGGTTAAATTCACCATCACTGCCGAAGGCTTCGGAACTGCCGTCCAGGTAAATGTAAGCGAATTGAAAATCATGAATGCAAGATACAAAGGCTCTTACACCACTGCCGGGTGGGCACCTGCCGCTGAAGTAAAAGCCGACGGAATCGCATATCAGGACTTCAACGCCAACGACCCTGACCATGAGGCTGAAGAGTGCTACGTGCTTCCGCAGCAATATGATGCATCTTATATTCCTGTAGTCACATTCAAAGTATCCGTTACCGACGGCACTACCGTACTGGCGACCAAAGAAGTTACAGTTGATGACGCGACCAGCCTTCTGGCAGCAAGCGGCAACAATGCAGAGTGGAAAGCCGGATATGTTTACAACTACGTCGCCACCCTGACTCCTGACAACGTATCATCCCAATTTGAAAAGATCGAATTCGCCGTAGAGGGCGTAGAGGACTGGAACGCCGATGTCAATGGAGATTCGCAAGTAAACGAAAACGACGATATTCCTGTCAATATAGACTAATCAATACAATCGAAATGTATCGGGAATACATGGATAAAATCAAAGGACCGGCTAAAATGATGTTTTTAGCCGGCATCCTTTGCATATATGGTTGCACGAAACATCCAGTTCAGGATGCCGGCCATACTGAAATCGGTTTTTCCGCGGCCTGTACCAAAGCCGCCATTGACAACGGCGCTTTCTCGGCCGGTGACGCCTTCGCCGTATATGGCTATTATAGTCCTATCGGGAACACGTCCGTACAGGAGACCGAAATCTTCAATGCCGAAAAAGTATCTTTCGACGGCAACAATTGGACATACAATGGCGCAAGATATTGGATTCCGGGCAACGAATATGATTTTTACGCCATTTTCCCTTTCGACACGAAAGCACGGCAAATATCGGTAGAACCGACGGATGGAGAAACTCCACGCCGCATAACCATAACGGGATTCGACGCCACGCATTCCATAGACCTGATGACGGCCGCGAACACTGGCATAGCCTGTGAGTCACAGTCCGGAAACGGCACGGTAGGACTGACGTTCCGGCACCATCTGGCAAGGCTGTCTTTCCCTTGTGAAATAGAAGCCGCGACAGCGGCGGCAAATCCTTCCTACGAGGTAAGGATAAACGAAGCCTGCATTTACGGGATGACCCGACAGGGCGACATTGACATAACGGGAGACACTGAGACGTGGGATTTCAGCAATTACGGAACGACAACGGAGACATCTCCTTTCTGTGCATTCTCTGATACGGCAGGGGACAAGACCATATCAGGGACGACAGTGACAGACCTGTTCGGCGACGATATCCTGCTCTTCCCGTCTGCCGATCTCAGCGAATACCGCCTGCACATATCATTCAGCACGCGCAATGATGCTTCATCCGAATGGAAAGACGAAACCAAAGACATCACATTCAGCTCACTGACAGCCCGCTGGGAAGCATCCAGACACTACAGGTACACGCTTACGTTCCAAGGCAACAACATCCTGTTTACAGTAAACATTGCCGACTGGAACGAATCCATGGGAGGCATAATAACCGTAGAATAGACGAAATATCATGAATACCACCAAGTCTATCATAATATATACCGCTATCGCATTAATGACGACATCCGCGCTCGCAAGCTGCGACAAGGCCGGATTGTCCGCCGGCAACAGCGACATGATAAAATTCGGAGCGAATACCGTCATCATAAACGGGGACACAAAAAGCGGCCCGATTACAGACGGAACCCTTCCCGACGGGACAAGTTTCGGAGTAATGGGATATTGTCTTTCCCAGGCCGGGCCAGACAACCCTACCCTGAACAACACCTCGGGAAATATTCCATGGCAACAGAAAAAGACATTATGCACCCCGACAATATTCTATGACAATGAAGTCACATACATTGACGGGACCTTCATGTACAGCCCGATGAAAACGTGGTATGAACAGCCCGACTTCCTGTATTCGTTTTTCGCTTATTATCCGAAAGAAAACTTTACGGTACTTTCCGCGCAAGACGATTTCGGGGCGCCGAGCGTAAAGTTCTCCATCCCGTTCGACGGCACGACCGCCAATGATACTACCAAAGTGCTGGACTACGACAAAGTCCCCGATGCGATGGCGGCACAGGAAATAGACATTACGAAAGGCTCGGGAATCGTGACCCTAAATTTCATGCACCTGATGTCGGGACTTAATTTTCAAGTCAATAACTACAACGCGGCAGAGGACGAAAACGGCAATCTGGCAGCCGGAAAGCCAGTCACAATACATTCTCTTAAACTAAGAGGAAAATTCTACAAATCCGTAAACATTTATTTTGACAACAGATACGATTATCCCGATGAGGTATTCTATGGTACCTACGAATTGCTGGGAGATTCCGATGACGACGACGTTACCGTGGAAGCCCTTACTTCATACGAAAGAATCGGCGACAAGACCCTGTTGCTTGTATCGAATCTCAACAAGACTGGCATAGAAGACGGCTATCTCGGAGATTTGAAATTAGTAATAGAATACACTTTCGGAGAACCGGGAAATGCCGGGAGAAAAATCCAACACATAAGCCGTCCGGACAATTTCCAGCCGTCAGGAGGCACGATATACACGGCCCAATTGAACTTCATAGGCGATGCTTTCGTGCTCAACTTCATCGTAGACAATGACTCCAGATGGGAAGACGGAGGCGACAGTGAAATAACATTCGGATAGGACTCAATACATCAGGACACATAACAGTTACGACCATGGACAAAAACATCTTCATGCTTGCAATAAGGCGGTTTTCAGCCGTTGCCATCGTGGCGGCAGGCCTGATATCATGCATAAAAGACGAAATGCCAGGCAGCAGGCCCGAAAACGGCTATGAAGGAGACCTCCGCCTTAATATAGTCTCACAGGGGATACTCGACAAATTCGAAGTGGGCACTAAGGGCACCGACATGAAAACGGCACAGGAACAGGAAATAAAAAGTCTGCACGTTTTCATTTTCGACAGCCAGGGACAATATCTGCAAGCATCTGAAAACCATCGTTATCAGGGATACAGGAATATTACCGACGGGAAGACCGTCCTGAACATAGACCGCAACGGGTGGGCAGAACCGGAAAAAGCCAGGAACGCTACTATCGTCACGGTCGCCAACGTTGAGGACGGAACATTCGTATATGACGAAGGAACCGGCGACAAGCATCCTTCGAACATCACCGGATTCGCCGACTTCGCCGACCTGGTTTACAAACCGACAATATCGAGGGGGATAACAGAACTGCCTTCCACGGGAATGCCCATGTTCAAAGTAGAGAGCGGAGTGAACCTGACAAGCAGCAATACGGCAAAAAGCATCGACATCAAGCTGAAAGCGATGATGAGCCGCATAGACGTGTCCATTGCGGTCAATTCACAGAACACGGACCTGAGCGGCACGCTGCCCGCCCTTACGATTACAAATTGCGAAGTATTTAATGCTCCTTCATATTCCACATTCGTGGAAAACCCCTTGGCTTCCACAAACGTATCTGATTCGGAAGCCCCGGATTATGTCGGTTGCCATGACGAGACATGGCAACCGGACATAATCACTATCCACAACAACGGGGAGAGACTGGATTTCACTTTTTATGTGTTTGAAAACCTTCAGGAAAAAATAAGTTACACATATCCTCCCGGAGTGGAAGAAGAGGATTACCAGAGATACAAGCCCTACCTTGCAGACACATCAAAAGCACTCGCATTCAAATTCAGCGGAAATTACATAACATATAACGGAGCCTCCTACGAAGCATCCTACACGCTTTACCTTGGAGCGAACAATTACGATGATTTCAAAGTTTCACGTAATAAACAATACAAGAACAACGTCACCGTAAAGGGCATCGTAAATGTCGGCAACAACGACGAGCACGTCACTTTCGATGCCAGGGTGGACATTACCGAATCCAACCCGTACTTCATTTCCATGCTGAGAGACAGGACCATGGACAGCCATTTCAATGTAGTGCCTTTGGACGTGTACCTGTTCAATACAGGCTCGGGCGTTTCCCGGTCGATCGACGTGGAAATCCTTGACCCGCAGACAAACAACTGGCTCCGGCTTGAAAAGGTATCCGCGGCCCACATGCTTGCCGGAAGCGCCGAAGACCCCGGGATCCAGATAGAGACACATGAAGCATGGCACGCAGGAAACGGCAAGCGTAAATATTTTACTACCGATCTTGTCACCAATACGCTAAAAGACAATACAGCCTATTACGATTTGGGACACCGCGACAGGATATATCTGTACGTAGATGAAAACCTCGATGTATGGCGGCTGAACAGCACGGACTCCCGCACACGCACCGCCACACTGCAACTCACCTATAAGGAAGACGGCGTTGCCAAAGAGACCCGTACAATCACCATAGAGCAGTCCAAGCTGCTGGAAGTCACTTTCCATAAAAATCGCGGCGAAACCCCTGAACCGGGATATCCTGCCGATGAAACCAACAATATGGGAGGCACGACAATATACATTGAAGCATACGAAGAATACCGCGACTATGGAGACCCATTGGACGAATTTGCCACCGAGCAGGTTTATTACGGCCTTCCATGGGAAGACTATTCCGGAGGCTCGGGTACGGAAATCGGATCATTATGGTTCAGCAATGGATACTACGGGGATTTAATAGGCACAGCACCAGGTTCAGTAGAATGCTATGCAAATTATTATTGGGGGCTTGATTTCACGAAACTGATTGTCGAAGAAGCTGAAAACAACATGCTTCGAGACATGGACCTGAACGGCAAACCGAGGACAGCCGCCGGATACTGCTATGCCAAAAACAAAAGGAACGCAGACGGAAGCATAAGCAATCCCAAATGGTATCTGCCGGGAATCCGCGAACTGGAAAGGATACTGGAAGATTACTACATCGAATATCCCGAATTTCAGGCAAACTACTATTGGTCATCGGCCGCCGGCTTTGATGAAATTGGAATTATAATCAGCCGACAAGAAGAAAATTTAAGATATGCACGCGCAACCAAAGCGCACCTCATTGAAAACGAGGACGGGACAACTTCATTCAAGTATTCCGAAAGCGGCGACGGGTATGACTATACCGGGGAAAACGGCGAAGGCGGCAGGACCCCGCGCAAACAGTTGCTGCGCATCCGTGCAGCACGCACAGACGCATTGCCGCAAAATTAGGTATAATTGCCGCAAAATGCCGCAAAATTAGAAGTTATTTGCTTTCAATAACATTAAACCAGGGCCGGCTTTAGAACTGAAGCCGACCCTGATTCTATTAGGAACACAACTACTTGATTTCACTACCATAAACCGTACTCGTCGGCAGGGGAAACCCCGTCGGCTGAAAGCGAAAAAGCCTCCCTCCATACCGGCCCGTAATTCCCGTCTGCATCGACAGCCACGCCCATGAAAGTATTCAATTCATCATAATTGACAAAATACACGTGCGTCTCATCCGATGTCCCGGTAAAACGCACGGAATTGATTGCTATATCATCGGTTATGACGGAAGGATCCGTATAGTCCCCGGTAAAGACATGGTAGTAAAAGCCTGTCACGTTTCCTGTTGTCACGGCTTTGACCGGAAGTACCGCCTTGCCAGAAGCTCCGGCAAAAGCAACCGGATCGATTGCCTCCATCTCCGTTCCATCGAAATATTTGTCATATTCCAATCTGAACGAGACATCTGCCTCCGGTCCCGAGGTTGCGAAAGTACCGTCATACAGTTCTGTAGTCGCCTGACCGTCCTCATATCCGAAAATGTATACTAAGTATTCGGTCTTGCTTTTAAGATCGGAGATGGTCCCGCTGTCATCACCGTGGCGGAGGCCTTTTTCCAAATCGTATCCGCCGGAAAGCAATTCTTCCTGAATCGCATCCATATCGCCCATATAGCTTGCCCAATTGGCATACTCATCGACAAACATTGTATAAGGGTCGTCGTTTGACGTAACTATCCTGTAGTCTACCGAGGTCTCTGTCGGCTTTGAAAACGAGAGGGCGAATGTATTGTCTGATGAATATTCCGCTCCCGTAGTAACCTCTACCACCTCGACTTCCGAATTGAATATGCCGAAAGAAGCCACGGATACTGCAAAAGCATAGTAAGGAGTATTGTCCAAAAGGTCTTTAAACAGGTAAGTCTGATTACCGGTATATGACGCATCCTCGATAAATTCTTCAGGAGTTATGCCGAATTGCTGTATGTAAATCTTCATCATGGTATCAAGGTACTCCTGATATTTTTCGACAATTCCGTCCTTGCTGACTTCCGATTGCGGATAAATACTGAACAGGTACGTCTGTCCGGGATCAGAAGGGATAACCGTCATTTCAACAGTATTTTTATAAGGCTCGCAGGCGATGTCGAAAGTCATTCCGTTCATTTGCATCGCCTTTGTCCTTGCTTCCGTCTTGTACATTTCCGTCAGCCACATACAATCCGTATTCATTCCGTATGCGTAGATATAATAGTCCGTTTCCGGAGTCAGCATATTGACATATTCCCCGGTCACATCCCCGGTTTTCAGGATCATGGCAAGATAATCCTCGATAGGAATATACAGATTCAGGGCCGACTCTTTGAAAAAACTCATGTCATCGGCAAAATATTCTTCATCCGTAGCGAATTGGTCAATGTAACTTTTTTCATTAAGCTTCCGATATAGGTCATCTCTTTATCAGCAGGAAAAATGGAAAACTCCAGACTGGTTTCCTTTATATTGTCTACCTCGAAACTGAAAACCGGCACTTCTGGAAGTTCTTCTGTACCTTGCTTCAAAACCACTTCATAAGTTTCCCCTCGTATGCGATGCTTACGATTGCCTCTCTCGGTTCCGAGTCATAGTTCGATTCCGCGACAAAAGATATCACCCCGGCTAAAGAAGCATCCAATTCCGATATCCATTGGCACGCGGTCTCGGGAAGTACCTTGCCGTCTTCGGAAGGATTTTTTATCGAGTACAAGATTTCATAATTCCCTCCCTCGGCCGAAATACTGATTTCAGGAGTTTACAGCACAAATTCAGGCTGTTGGATTGTGGTCTATGCCGCAAGACTCCGGAACGGCAGGTTAATATGCGAAAAAGTGTGGAGTCGATCCGCCTATTTTCAAGAAGGTTGTGGTAAGACCCGAAAGTAAATAGACTGAAACAATCCCCACACCCGTATCGATGGTGTAACAATATACTCATGCAAATACAGATGAGGTGCTGTCGTTATCCTTACTTTCTTTGAAAACTACCACATTTTCTTGAAGGGATAATGCGAAAACACTTTCATCAATTTGTATGTCCTGCCATAAACCTCCTCGCTTGCCATGCGTAAATATATTACTCACGGAAAGCCATTCAGTTGTATGGCATTGTAAACTTACGAAATATTTTCTTCAGTCGCTTATTATTTGCAGGAGAAGTGAACCAAATTTTCTGTGAAAACCGTGCACTTCCCGGAAACCAATCTGTGGCAGTACGCTCCAAGCCCAGGCGTTCACATTGCGGAACGGTTGCGCCGGGCAATGCGGTGTCGTGTACCCAAAGCCACGCCCCGACTTAATTTTTATTTTTGCAATTCACTGTAAATCAAAAATAAACAATATACACATCAAAAAATCACCGTGGATTTCAAGGGCTTCCTAAACCCTCAGAATCCACACTTATAAAATATTGTTACAACGGTAATTTATTGTATATCAACACATAATAATATATTAGAGTTAAGTCGGGGCGTGCCCATAGAATGTATACCCGAAAATCTTTGTTAGCAGGTGGCAGGGGTAATTTTGCAGATAATCGTAATCTTTTCTCAGAACATTTGAGACAGGCTACCGCCCACGTTTTTGTCGTTTTTTGAGGAGAACCGTGCTTTTTCCATGTAGAAAGCACACTGGCATGCCTTGCAGAGCGTTCTGAGGGGGTCGGCCGTGCTTTTTCCCTCTAAAAAGCACGTTGATGTGACACGTGCATTCGCTTCCAGTTTCCGCGGCCGCAACGACGGTCTCGAAGGCTCACACGCGACGGGGAGGCGCGAAGACCGCTCCCGGGCCGGAAGGAGGACGGGACGGCGGCCACGGCCGCTGCAAGGGCGGGGGCTGGAA
>JADIME010000082.1 GCA_017694935.1 Candidatus Merdivivens pullistercoris | reverse complement strand
CCCATTATATCGGCAAAATTGCTGGCAGTTATGGTTTTCATTTCAATCAAAAATTTTGGAAACCTTCATATGTTTTAAATGCTAGCAAATAAAGGCTTTTAAATGTATCGGGCGAAAGATTCTGTAATTCGTCATAAACGCTGTTCCGGATATGTCCGCGTTGCATATCGGACACTACATCATCCAAAATCAAAGGCAATGCTTTGCAAAGTTTGAAAAATGCCAGTTCGTCATTGAAAACAATTCCGTAAAACTTGTCAATAGAAACGCGTCTTATTTTTTCATGCGATAGATTGTCATAAAACCATTTGTCATTTCTGGATTTGGTGGCTATGACTTCAACAAGCATGCAGGTCGCTTTGTCATCATGAAGGATTTTGTTCTGCATATGTCGGTAAACACTGTCGGCGGCACGACTGTTCATCGTATTGTGCTTGTTTTTCAACTCAGCGTAGATATGCAATTCGTCATTTATAACATCGAAACCCGTTTCGGGAATGACCCAACCGTTTCCAGCGTATCTGAATAAATTCTGATGGAAATATCCAATATGGTTGGTGTTCGTCTTGTCTATTTGACGAATACATTCAGATTCAATTATTTCATCTAATGATTTTCCATATATTTTTGCGTCAAAGGTTAGTTTTATCGGATCAATGATATTCTTATTGAATTCCGACAGGTTTATATGAGTCCGGTATAAAGCCACTGTGTCTTTGACGTGGTTAAATATGCATTCATTAGAGATGAAGCCTAAATCATAATTCCTCATATCCGTTAAATATTGCTCATCTGCAAAAATACTCAAAAATCTTAAATGGCTTCTTAAAAACAGTTTTTATATATTCCATGTAAATCATTTTCCGGTTGCCAGAATAGACTTTAGCCGATGCGGCTGAAAACTGTATTCCCGATGTTCTAACCTTATTACTGTTTGTTGCCGGGATTGAAATTCTAGTCGTACTCTATCAATCTGTGCGGGAAAGTGAAGAGTTTTTTGCTATATTTGCCTTGTCGGGCAGAAATACGGTTCACGCCTCGGCATAACAAATAAATTTGTTCTGCTCTCGGCTTCTGCGTATATTTGCCATCGCGAAAGTGTGGCCGGTCGGTTTGAAGGGGGTGGATTATGTGTTGTCGGTTTCAGGCCGGGAGGCTGTTTGCCAAGATTTTGCCGTTGGCGATATTGCTGTTTTCTTTCAAGGCGGAAGGGTCAGGCCTGTATCATATCAGATATTTTCATGAGGCGGATACGGTAAAACCGGTTATCCCGGAGCGCGGCGACACTCTAAGCAATCCCGTCGCCGATTACGATGCTGTCGCCGGTTCTCTGTACGAAAGGCTTGCGGAAGAGCCGGGAGGTACTGCAGGCGAAGAAGCGGCAGAGTATGTGGACGAGATTGTGGATACCTATAGAAAATTCCTGCGTTCTCCTTTGGACATAAACAAAGCTTCGCGCCGCGAGCTTGAACGTGCCGGATTTCTTGGCCAGTACCGGATAGCTTCGCTCATGGATTACCGTGAACGGTTCGGCGACGTGCTGTCCCTTACCGAGCTTTCGAATATCCCCGGTTTCGGAAAAGAATACGTTGAGGACGTTTCCGCCATGTTGTCCTTGGGCAATTATGTTCCGGCAGGGTATTCGTCCGCTTATAAGGGAGGCTGGGGGCATGATCTTACGCTCAGGGTAAAATATAGGGCGGCAGGCGGGGAGAAACAGCCGTTCCCCATTGACAGGATGCTGAAATACAAGGCCGCTTCTGTTTCCGGCCTGTCTTTCGGGATTGCTGCCCGCTCGGCTCCCGGGGATAAATTTTTCCCTCCCGGAAGTTTTTCGGCGTTTATTTCATACGAGCCCAAATCCAGGATAGTCAGAAAAATGATATTGGGAGACTACAATGCGCGTTTCGGCCAGGGAGGCCTGATGTGGAGTTCTTTCACCATGAATTCGCTTTCATCGGGGACGGCTTTTATGAGGACCGAGCCCGGGATTACCGGTTATTGCACCGGCGGGGGAGGTGTGCGTTTGAGGGGGGCTGCTTTGGAACTTGCAGCGGGAGACTTGTCTGTGTCGTTGTTAGGGTCGTACAGATACGATTATGTTGCAGGAGGCAGGCGGTCGGGAACGCCTTTCCTTGCCGGGGCCAATCTTTCGTATTGGTTTTCACGGTTCAAGGTGGGTGTCACGGGGATATGGCACGGGACGGACAATGGGGGAGTCCTTGAAGAAACGGCCTGCGGGGTGGCTGCCGACATGCGTGTGCAGGTTTCAGGAATATCATTGTATGCGGAAATAGCTTTTGAGGGTAATGTCGGCATTTGGACGGGAGCCGAGATTCCGGTAGGGGAAAGGTGGAATTGCTCAGTGACAGGAAGATTCGTGCCCGATGATTTTTCGGGAAAATATTCATCCCCTTTTTCCACGGATTCCGGTGCGGAGAATGAGTGCGCGCTTTCGGTTTCGTTCCGCCGGCGTTCAGGAATGTCCCCCGACCTGATTGTAGCAGCGGATCTTGCATATTTTCCAGAGACGAAAAACGTAGGGACAGGAGTGGATTTTCAGTTAAAGTGTCGTGGAGAATGGCGTAAAGGTCCATGGAAAACAGTAGGTTCGCTTACTTTCAGAGGTATGTACGATGTTGCGTCCTCCATGCGCGGGGAGTGGTGTGCCGGAGTGCCGAAAGATGTGAACGCCACCGGTTTCGGGGTGACTGTAAGAGCCGACGTGTCATTGTATTCCGGGCTTTCGGCACAGGCCCCGTCGTTCGGTTGCGGCATGG
This sequence comes from Candidatus Merdivivens pullistercoris, assembly GCA_017694935.1. GTDB lineage: Bacteria > Bacteroidota > Bacteroidia > Bacteroidales > UBA932 > Merdivivens > Merdivivens pullistercoris. Next base: position 8,831 of record JADIME010000082.1, on the reverse strand, counting down.
CGGTGTCGGCCGAAGGAAGCTATCGCCTTGCCGGGCATTTCGCCCCGGTACTTGCAGTGTATGCCCGTCTTGCGCTCTTTCACTGCGACAGGTGGAGCGAGAGGATATATTGCTATGAACGGGATCTGTACGGCTCCATGTCCGTGCCTGCATTGTATGGCAGGGGCATGTCTTCGTATCTCATGGCGGTTTACCGGCCTTGGCGGTGGCTCAAACTGTCTTTCAAGACAGGGGTTTCATGGTATTACAGGCTGAAGTCCGGGACATCCGGAATGCCGCCGGAGAAGGAAAAACGCTGCATTGCCGATTTGAAATTCCAGTGCGAGCTGTCGTTTTAGGAAGTTGTTTGAAAAAATAAACACCTTCTTAAAATACTGTCATGCCTTTTTGATCTTGATCTTCATTCCCGGATAAATCTTTGAATTGTTGTTCATGTCGTTGAGGGACATGATGCCTTTTGCGGTCGTTCCCGGGAATTTCTTCGCTATGTCCCAGAATGTGTCGCCTTTTTGGACGGTGTAGACCACGTAACCGTTTTCCACCCTGCCTTCACCGGAAGAAGGCGCGGCGTTGCCGGTGTATATCGTGAGTTTCTGGCCTACGCGTATCCTGTCGGATTTGAGCCCGTTCCACTTTTTGATTGATGAAACGGAAACCCCATGTTTGATGGCTATCTTTCCGAGCACGTCCCCGCTTTTGACCGTGTAGGTTATTTTCTCCCCTGTTGCGGAGGCACTGCCGCCGGAGGAACTGCTTGAAGAACTACCTGAAGAACCGCTTGAAGCGGCAGGGCCGTTGCCTCCACGGTAGATGATCAGGCGCTGTCCGACACGGATACGGTCGGATTTAAGCCCGTTCCATCTTTTTATCTTGGCCACCGATGTGCCGTAGCGCATGGCTATTTTTCCCAATACGTCGCCGCTCTTTACGCGGTAAACAATCCTTTCACCGTCCCCTCCGTCTTTTATTTTCTTGAGTTCTACTGGGTTGAAGTATTTTTCCGCCTGATAGTCATAGATTTCCTTTTCATGGTCTATGAAAGCGTTGGTGTAGTTGTACGGAATGCGCAGGATGTATTCGGCCTCGTTCCCGGGGATGATATTGTGGACATACTGCGGGTTGAGGTCTTTCAGCTCCTGGAGTGTGGCCCCGGTGAATGCGCTGACCTGTTCGAGATGCAGCATTTTGTGTACATGGATGGTGTCCACGTGAGGAGGCAGGGCTATCGGCTCCGGCTGCAAGTTGTGTTCCTTGTAATATTTTAATGTGTAGAGGGCTGCAACGAAAGCTGGCACGTATCCTCTCGTTTCTCGCGGCAAGTAATAGTATATTTCCCAAAAGTCCTTTGAATTGCCGCTTCGCCTGATGGCCTTGCTGACATTCCCGGCCCCGCAGTTGTAGGAAGCGATTGCAAGGGCCCAGTCCCCGAATATCTGATATGAGTCACGGAGATATTGGGCAGCGGCGTACGTGGATTTGACAGGGTCGAGCCTTTCGTCCACAAAGGAATTGATGGTCAGTCCGTAATGCCTTGCCGTAGGATAGATGAACTGCCACATCCCTTTTGCGCTCGCGCGCGATACCGCCGTAGGGTTCAGGGCGGATTCGATTACTGCCATGGCCTTGAGTTCCTGAGGAAGGCCGTATGCCGTGAAAACTTCTTCGAATATGGGCATGTAGTATGCTGCAAGGCCGAGTATCTTTCCGACGGCAGTAGGCATCTTTTCGGTGTATTGGATTATGTAGTTCTTGACCACGGAATTGTACGGCAGGCTTATGAAGGAATTCATTTCTTCGAGCCGGCGTATGTATACGGAGTCCGGTATGTTGGACGTGTATTCTACATCGTCGAGGTCGAGATTGGGCTCGTAGTCATTGAGTTTGCGCTGCATGTAATATATGCTCAGCAGCGAGTCCAGCGATGCGGTGCTGTCCCTGATGATAAACCCGTCGCCGATTTCTTCTTCATATTGTCCGAAAATGACATCCGTTATGCTGTCGTTCGCCCGTGTGATTTCTTCTATTTCCACAAGCCTTGCGGTGAGCGAGTCTATGGCGTTCTTTAAAGAATCGTTCTCGGCTATCAGTTCCTTTTTGGTCTTTCTCGGCGGCCTTTTGCCGTTTTCGGAAGCGTCCGTAGCCGCGTATGAAAGGGGGAGATTCATGAATAAAATCAGGATTGCAGTTATAGCCGTAGTCATTTTCTTCATTTTCGTATCTGTGTCTGTTTATGCGTTTTACTTGTCAGAAATTGAGTCCTATCTTCATCCCGACGGCACTGTCGGTACCGATGCCTGTGTAGGATGTCATGTTGTTGTTTATGTCGATGGGAGTGATTATTGTCGGTTCAAGTTTTACCCGCATGGCGAGATTGTCGGATATGTCGAAGTCCGCCATGTATGAAAATACGTTGGCATCTATGATTTGCAGTATATAGACGAGCATCGTGCATACTACCGCCAGGTCTCTGCTGCGGCGGAAAGAGTCCCTGTAAAACAGGGCGGTCTCGGCGGATATGGGGCCTTCGTAAGGTATGTCGGGATTTGTCGCCTCGTTGTGTATCCTCTTGTACCTTTGGTATTGTTTGTTGTAATATGTCCAGAAATAGATTCCTGCGGACAGTCCGGCAGTGTATATCGGTATCTTCCAGTATTCTCCGTTGTACGCCTGTCCCGCACCCGGGAAAAGTATGGAATATACTGTGGCCTTTCCGGCGGATTTCGGGGCGCTTATCTCGTAGCTTATGTTTACGTCCAGCAGCTGGGCCCAGTAAATCAGGCCGGCACCGATGAAACAGGCCGTGCTTATGTTTTTGTATTTCTGGTTGGGGACGGCTCCTTCCACCCCTTCGGCGGCCGTCACCGAAGCTTTGTAAAGGTTGTTGTAATGTATTCCGAAGCCGATGGTCGTTCCGAGTCCGGCATAAATGACAGGTATTTTCCAGTAATCCCTGTTGTATACCTGGCCGAGCCCGGGAACTATCAGGCCTGCCCCGAAAGCGTAGCCGACACCCATCGTGTCCTTGTGGGACAGCCCCCTGAAAAGGGTCCTGAAGCTGAATACCTGGTCCACGGTGTCGGCAGAGGCCTTGTTCGTGCCGGTCTGGCCCGAATAATTGCCTTGGCTTCCGCCGTAAATGTCATTCTGGAATTGCGCGAAAAGCTCTCCCGACGACAATAGCATTATGACCAGGGACAGTATGGCGCATTTATATACGGAATTCATCTCATTCTAATCAAATATCATTGTCTTCCAGCACTTTGAGGAATTTTTCCACTTCTTTGTCCGATTCGAAATGTATGGTCATCATCCCCTTTCCGCTGTCATTGCGTTTGAGGCTTATGCGATTGTCAAAAAACTTGCCAATCCTTTCGAGGACTCTCATGTAAGGCTCGGGAAGTTCTGTGATTTCTTTCTGCTTCTTTTTCTCTTCGCTTCCTGTTTTCCTTACTTTCTGCTCCAGCTGGCGCACAGACAGGTCGGATGCTATCGTCTCTTCGCACAGCCTGTCCTGCATGGCCTCGTCTTCTATCCCGAGCAGGACCTTCGCGTGTCCTACCGATATTTTCCCGGTTTTAAGCGCATATTGGGCGGATGCGGAGAGTTTCAGCAGGCGGAGGTAGTTGGTTACTGATGCCCTCTTTTTCCCGACTCTTTCGGCCATTTCTTCCTGCGTAAGGCGGCATTCTTCAATAAGTCTCCTGAAACTCAGCGCTATCTCTATCGGGTCGAGGTTTTCCCTTTGCAGGTTTTCCACGATTGCCATCTCGAGCATCCCTACATCGTCGGTTTCGCGGATGTATGCCGGGATTTTTTCCACTCCGGCCATGCGGCAAGCTCGGTAACGGCGTTCTCCGCTGATTATCTGGAATTTCGTGGGATTTATGCGCCTTACCGTGATCGGTTGTATGAGTCCGAGGGTCTTTATCGAGCTTGCAAGTTCGGAAAGGGCTTCTTCGTCAAACTCCTTTCTTGGCTGGAACGGGTTCGGCTCTATCTGGCTTACCGGTATTTCGCTGATCATCTGGCCCGGTGTCTCCACGTTTCCGGCCTCTTTTTCCGCAGTCTGTACCTGTTCCATGCCGTAAGGCGTGTCCGACACGTAGCGGACGCCCTGTTTCAGGTCGCCCAGTTCATTGCCCAACAGGGCTTCAAGTCCTTTTCCCAATGCTGCTTTCTTTGCCATCTGTGAATCCTCTATGCGGTTTTATTGTTGCGGCTGATGATTTCCTTGGCGAGATTAAGGTAGTTGTTCGTCCCGGAACATATCGCATCGTAAAGTATCACCGGCTTGCCGTGCGAAGGAGCCTCGCTGAGGCGGATGTTCCTTTGTATGGAAGTCTCGAAAACCGCGCTGCCGAAATGGTTCCTGACTTCTTCGACTACCTGGTTGTGTACCCTGAGCCTGCTGTCGTACAGAGTGAAAAGGAATCCTTCAATGGTAAGCGAAGGGTTGAGTCTTGCCTGTACCAGCCTTATGGTGTTCAACAGTTTGCCCAATCCTTCCAGGGCGAAGTATTCAGGCTGTACCGGAATGATCACGGAGTCCGCCGCCGTGAGCGAATTTACAGTAATCAAGCCCAATGAAGGGGAACAGTCTATCACTATGTAATCGTAATTGCCTTTTATCTTGTCCAATGCTTTTTTCAGCATCTTTTCCCTGTCCTGAAACTGGATCATCTCGATTTCCGCGCCGACAAGGTTGATATGGGACGGTATCATGTGCAGGTTGGGCAGTTCCGTCTGCAACAGCGCGTCCGAAGCCTCCAGCTGGCCTATGAGCACTTCGTAGAGCGTGCGCTTCCTGTTCGAGTCCGGTGAAAAATTCAGTCCGGACGTGGTGTTGGCCTGAGGATCCGCATCGATGATGAGGACCTTCTTGTCGAGCACGGCGAAAGATGCGGCCAGATTGATGGCCGTGGTGGTTTTGCCCACTCCTCCTTTCTGATTTGCTATAGCGATTACTTTTCCCATTTTAATAAACCTTCCCAAACGGGGCAAAATTACAAAATCTTTTTTATATAATTTTAATTATTTACTTTTGCGTGTCCTAACGGACTGTTGAAACAGGTTTCAGATGGAGCAGAATAGCAAGGATCGTTGGTTCGTTGTCTTTAATCCCATGGCGGGAAGCAGCAAGGCGGCTTTCCTGTGGAAAGAGATTGCCGAGACGCTATATGCCAGCGGGGTAAAATACGAATCCTATATAATAAGGAAAAATGTCTATGCGGCCGGCCAGGTGTGCGAAGCCGTGAAAAACGGATTCAGGCGTTTTGTGGCCGTGGGAGGGGACGGTACCATAAATCAGGTACTTGCAGGTCTGCGCATGTCTCCCCCGACAGGCGAGCGGCTTACCATGGCCGTAATTCCGATAGGTTCGGGCAATGACTGGATCAAGCTGTACGGGATTCCCAAGGATTACAGGGAGGCGGTAAGGCTGATTGCGGGGGATGGCCTGTCGCGTGGGCAGGACATAGGCAATGCGCTCTTTGTGTCTTCCGGCAAACGCTCATATATGATGAATATAGCCGGGGTCGGGTTGGATGCATATGTGTGCGATGTCGTGAACAAGATGAAATCCGAGGGGAAAAGGGGGAAACGCATTTATGTCGAAGGCTTGGCGCGCGCCTTTTTTTCATACAAGTGCAGGAAGGCCAAGGTGTTTTGCGACGGAGAACCTGTTTATCAAGGAAAAATGCTTTCTTTGTCCATCGGAAACGGAAGATATACCGGAGGGGGGATGTTGCAGACTCCGGATGCAATTCCGGATGACGGCCTGTTCGATGTCTGCATCATAAAGCATATCCCTTTCGGAAAACTGATATTCAAGGTGAAAAAACTTTTTGACGGCACTTTGCCTTCCGATCCGTATGTCATCATGAAAAGGTGCAGGTCGGTAAGGGTGGAAGCCGAGCCGGAATCATTGGTGGAGATCGACGGCGAGGTTTTGGGGTCTACTCCGGTACTTTTTGAAAACGAGCATCTTGCAATAGACGTGATAGTCCCGCGGCGTTGAGAAGCTGTTTGAAATTTTTTCTCAAAGAACTTTTGAAAAAATTTTAAAACAGCTTCTGAGTGATGAACTGTATGTCTTTTCAGAAAACCGTCATGTGGTTTTCAGGCTTCTGAAGGCAATGTCTTACAGCGGGTCGGGATTGAAGTAAAACCCGATCTTCCCGTTTTTGCCGAGGACGGCATTGACGGTCTTTTCAAGAATCCTTTTGTTCGCGGCAAGGTTCCTGTCCCTTTTGAAGCGTACGCGGATTATGCAGATATGTTTTCCCGCAATCTTCCCTGTAGCAGGCCTGACCGGCATTCCTGTTCCGGCGGGCCAGATTTTTTCCAGGGCGCCATGGAGTTCATGGGCCTTTTCCATAAGATGATTTTCATCGCTGGAACGCAATACGATTTCCACCATGCGCGTGAAAGGGGGATAACCGAATGTCTGGCGTTCTTTGAGACCTTCTTCGGGGGACTCATGCAGCATCAGGCGGCGGTAAACCGGATGGTCGGGCTGCTCGGTCTGTATGACAAAAAGCCCGTTCTGTTTGCGCCTTGCGCATCTGCCCCTTAGCTGTGAAAGCAGTTGCAGGGCATTTTCATCCGCCCTGAAATCCTGTAGCCCGATAAGGCTGTCGGCGTTCAGTACGGCCACGAGGGACACGTTGCCGAAATCGAATCCTTTCGCTATGATCTGAGTGCCTATCAGTATGTCTGTGTCCCCTTTCGAGAAGTTGTCGAGGATCTCTTTCTCGCGTGCGGGATTCCGTGCCGTGTCCGAGTCCAGGCGGGCCGTCTTGCCGAAGGGGAACATGTTTCTGATTTCCTCTTCTATCTTTTCCGTGCCTGCCCCCTTGCCTTCGAGTGTCCCGCCGCACTTGTCGCAGACTCCTGTGAATCCGAACCGGCTTCCGCAATAGTGGCATTCAAGGCAGCCGTCTTCTTTGTGGTAGCTCAGATATGCATTGCAGTGCGGGCATTTGGGCATCTCCCCGCATTCCCGGCATTGCAGGACGGGGGAGTAGGAACGCCTTGAACGCAGTATCATTATCTGCCCGCCTCTGTTCAGGGTGTCTTGCATCAGGCCGGCGAGTTTTTTCGATATGGAGCCGTTCATCCCGCGTTTGCGCCGTTCGGCTATGGTGTCGATGATTACTGTCTTGACTGTGCCTCCTTTGTGGTATTTTTCATCGAGGGCGACTTCGGCCAGTTTGCCTGTCATGACATTGTAGAGAGTTTCATACGAAGGGGTTGCGGAGCCGAGCAGTAACGGCACTTTTGCTATGGCGGAAAGCATGATTGCCGTGTCGCGGCCATTGTATCGCGGCGCGGGCTCTTCCTGCTTGTAGGAACTGTCGTTTTCCTCATCGACTATTATGAGCCCTAAGTTGCCGTGAGGCAGCAGCAGTGCGGAACGGGTGCCGAGGATGAAAAGCGGTTCCCCCTTGCGGAGCCTTTCGGACACTGCATCCCTTTTTGCCGGGGTTTCTTTTGAATGATATACCAAGGTCTTGTTCCCGAAAAAGGATTTCATCCTGTCTTCCAATTGCCTGCTCAGCGATATTTCCGGAACTAACATGAGCACGCTTTTGCCTTCCCCGATTATTCTGGCGGATATGTCGGCGTATATTTCGGTCTTGCCCGAGCCGGCTACTCCTTTCAGCAGTACTCTCTTACCTTGTCTGAAATTGTCGAGTATCTCTTTCTCGGCCTTTTTTTGTGCAGGTGAAAGTGCCGGCGGCGTGGCTTCCCATCCGTCGTGTTTCTCGTCCGGGCTGTTTCCGGCCGGTTTCATGTTGCCGGCCATGACAAGGCTCAATGCCCTGATGTCTTCGGGCGTGTATTTTTTTATGCGGATGGACATGCCGCTTTTTCCAATGCTGCCGTCTCCGGGGCTGTCGTTCCCAGTGCTGCCGTCTCCGGGGCTGTTGTCAATGAACCTTTTCAGCACGCGGCTTTTACAGAACATTTCATGTCTCAGCAGATCTTCCGTGTACCCTCGTTTTGCCGCCGATGGCTTTGCCAGTTCCCGGGATATGCGTTCCTCTATTCTTGAAAACTCTTTGGCCAGTTTTCCTTCTATTGTGGCGGCAAGGCGTTGCATGCGTATTTCCGATTTTTCCTGCGAACTTATACGTTTTTCTTCCCTTGCAACCTTGCGGAGGGGATATGCCGACTTGAAAACTTCTCCGATCGTACACATGTAATATTCCGCCATCTGCTTCCATAACTCTATTTCAGTCATGGTTACTTCGGGGAATTGTTCCAAAGCGTCTATTTCCTTTATCCTGTTTTCGGTGATGTCGGCTTCGATGCCGGTTTCGGCGATTACTCCCATGTGCCCTTTATTGCCGAACCTGACTGAAACCCATTGTCCCGTTTTGGCCCCGGTCCCTTCCGGCAAGGCGTATGTGACCGTCCCCGGAAACTTTACGGGGATTATCACCTTTATGTATTCTCGCCTGTTCATTTTTCTTGCAATGTCGTCTTCCGGATATCCGTGCGAAAATAAGAATAATTGCAGTCTTGGCAAAATCGGGAACCTGCCTTGGAAACCCCGTTTATGAAAACCGATGGAGCGGTAGTAGAGTGTAGATTTTTTATAATATGCTATAAATTAATAAATTACGTGGTTGTGAGTTAAGTCGCCCTGCTCCAGCAAGCACGTTTTATATTTTAAACAGCTACTAAAAAAGTCAAGGAAAATGCGGCCGGTAGCAGAAAAATTTTGCAGATATGAAAAAACCGCCTATATTTGCACTCCCGTTTCAGGAAATCCCCATTTGCGGATGGCCTGCCCGGTTTGAAAGGTGCCATAGCTCAGATGGTAG
>JADIME010000081.1 GCA_017694935.1 Candidatus Merdivivens pullistercoris | reverse complement strand
CGTCAAGCCATGGGAGCTGCGGGCGCCTGAAGTCCGTTGCCGTGAGGCGCGGCCGAGGGCGAACGCGGTGACTGGGGCTAAGTCGTAACAAGGTAGCCGTACCGGAAGGTGCGGCTGGAACACCTCCTTTTTGGGGCATCCGCTCTTTCTGGCTCATTCGTATAGTCTTTAAATTTTCACAGTCCCGTAGCTCAGTTGGTTAGAGCACTACACTGATAATGTAGGGGTCAGCAGTTCAAGTCTGCTCGGGACTACAAGTTTTAAAGGTTCTTTCATAATTTTGGGGGGTATAGCTCAGTTGGCTAGAGCATCTGCTTTGCAAGCAGAGGGTCGTCGGTTCGACTCCGACTATCTCCACGGATGATTTCAGGCAGTTGCATTCAGGTGCGGCTGCCTGTTTCCGTATCATACTCAGCCATGTCCATGTTCCTGTCCGTCTTCCTGTCCGTGTCCCTGTCTCTGTCCGTGTCCCTGTCCTCTCGTCGCCCGTTCCCCATAAAAACGGAATTTGCTGGAGCAACAGGACTTAATCGATTCCATTGTAAGTTGTTGAGAATGTGTGTATTATGCTTTAATGGCGATTTACGTTTGCTCCGGCAGACATGAAATTACACCCTTGCTGGAGCAGGCCGACTTAATTTATTTGTGTATAAAGTACAGATTTACAGATTGTTGTGTATGGAGGTGCAATTTGCGGTCGCTCCAGCAAATTCCGTTTCAGCCGGAAGCAAATCACGTTTCATCCGGCAGCAAGTTTCGTTGCAGCAAAATGGCAAATTCCGTTTCGCCTGTTATGCAAGCAGACTGCAGATTTTTTCCAGATATTTTTTGTCCGTCTCGTCAAATGTCCCGATATCGCTGCTGTCGATGTCGAGAACGGCGATGATGCTTTCATCCTCGTGCCGGCCTGGAGCCCAGTCTATTTCCCGACCGATTCGTCGGCGGAAGTTCCCGCCGGGGTGCAGACCGACCCGCCTGTTAAAGACAGGCACAACTATTTCCGACCGCGATGCCGAACTGCATGCGATGTGTCCGGGAAATTCGTTTACATCCGGGACTATGAGTGTCCGGCCTTCTTTCCATGCAGTTCCGCATACTCCCCGGCCGTAACCGATTCTCGTGCAGGCGATCGGCCCCTGGAATGGCCCGAGTACGAGTTCTCCGTGCGAGGCAGGCGTACCGGCTGCAAGATTCTCGGCTGCAAGATTCTCGGCTGCAAGATTCTCGGCACTGTGCGTTTCAGGAGCATGGCTGTCCTGTTTTACTAAATAAAACCCTGTCCAAAGATACCCGAACGTCTGGTGCAGGGCTGCCGCACAATTGGCGGCGTTTGCAATGAACCCGGCTTCGGGATCCACCAGGGCTTCGAGCTGCGGAAGCAGTGCGATGTATTTTTCTTCCTTATTTCCTCCCGAAGGAACAACTAATTCTTCTGCCATAATATTGTCATAAAATTGCGGAAGCCTGTCTCAAATGTTCTGAGAAAAAATTTGACGATTATCCGCAAAATTACCCCTATGAAGATGAAAGCAGCAATTGCCACGGACAGTATATCCCTCCTACCGCTTCGCGGCAGGCACCACCCGTTCACGAGGCCACGGGCGGCCACGCTGTCCGTGGCAATTACTGCATACACATTCATATTTGGGGTAATTTTGCGGATGATCATAAAAAATTTTAAACAGTTTCTCAATAATTGCCAAATACTATTAAGATAAAACATCTTCCTGCAAAAATAGGATTATTTTTGCAACGTTCAGCCGCCGGTATGCATCTATGGAAACGTAACTGACAAGAGGAGGATATTATGAAACATGCTTTTGTTAAGATTCTAAGGGTTGTATTGGCGGTCGGCTTCGGTATGACACAGACGAGTTGTTTCATGTACGGTACACCGGAGTCCGATTATGAGTTTAAAGGCAAGGTGACGGACGAAGACTCTTTCCCGATAAAAGACATCAAAGTTACGGTGAAAGGGGCTGATGGCTCCGATCTGCCGATGTTCGACTTTACTGCAACGACTGATGTGAACGGGCGTTTCGTTTTTGAGAAACAGCTTATAGGAACTCCGCCCAAAACCGTGAAAGTCATTTTTGAAGACACTGACGGCCCGGATAATCGCGGGGAGTTTGAGAAAGACAGTCTCATCGTGGGCGTCCATCAGGTAAAAAAGGCCGATGGATGGTACGAGGGAGGTTTCAAGTCGGACGATGTGGAGGTTTACCTTAAAAGGAAGTGACAATGAGGCTCGGACTGAAAAACAAGGTGATGCTGGATTTGTACCGGCCTGTTCTTGAAGATCTTACCAAGGAGCACAAACTAAGGCAGCTGTTTTGGGAATGTACTCTTAAATGCAATATGCATTGCAGGCATTGCGGAAGCGACTGCAAGGTGTCGTCCATGGTTCCCGACATGCCTTTCGAAGACTTCAGGAAAGTGCTGGAGAGGGTGGCCGGAACATACGACCCGCATAAAATCATGGTAGTGATAACAGGAGGGGAGCCGTTGATGAGGCCCGACCTTGAAAAATGCGGAAAAGAGATTTACAGGCTCGGTTTCGCGTGGGGGCTTGTGTCCAACGGCAGGCTTATGACTCCGAAGAGGTTCGATGCTTTGCTTTCGTCCGGATTGCATTCTGCCACAATCAGCCTCGACGGTTTTAAGGAAGAGCATGACTGGATGCGTGGAGTGAAAGGCGGTTTCGAATATGCCGATGCGGCAGTAAGGATGCTTGCGGCGGAGCCTTCGATAGTTTTCGATGTCGTGACCTGCGTGAACAAGCGTAATTTTCCTAAATTGAGAGAGTTCCGCGATTATCTCATTTCGATAGGGCTTAAACAGTGGCGGCTTTTTACGGTTTTCCCTGTAGGGAGGGCGGCAAATGATCCCGAGCTTCAGATTGACAATGGGCAGTTCAGGCAATTGCTCGATTTCATAGTGGAAACCCGGAAAGAAGGCAAGATAAAGGCAAGTTACGCCTGCGAGGGTTTTCTCGGCCCGTATGAAGGCAAGGTAAGGGACAGCATTTATACCTGCCATGCCGGGATTTCGGTTGCCTCGGTTCTTGCCGACGGATCGATTTCGGCCTGTGCCAGCATAAGGAGCGACTATCATCAGGGCAATATCTACGAGGACGATTTCATTGATGTGTGGGAAAACCGTTTCCAGCCATACCGTGACCGTTCATGGATGCGCAAAGACCAGTGCGGGGACTGCAAGTTTTTCAAATACTGCCTCGGCGGGGGGATGCACCTGCGTACCGATGACGGCAAACTGCTTTTCTGCCATCTGGACAGATTGGAATAACCGATTGTCCATGAGTGAAATTTTTAAATAACTTTTGAAAAAACGATAAAATCATGAAAAAATTCATTGCAATCATCTCAAAATTCTTTTTGGTGACATTGTTCGGATTGCCTCAGGCATGCATCGGCCTGGGCAGGGTCGAATATGGATGCCCTACCGTGGATTACCAGCTCAAAGGAGTGGTTATGGACGAAGATTCCAATCCGATAAAGGGAATCAAGGTGTCTTTGGAGGATCCCGACGGCTATGCGGAAAACACTACGGATGCATCCGGCCAGTTCGCTTTTGACGAGAAGCTGACCGCTTTCGATATTGACAAGATGAAAGTCTTCTTCCAGGACATCGACGGCCCTGACAATGGAGGTGAATTTGCCCTTGACAGCGTTGAAGTGAAAGTCTACCGGATCGGGGAAGGGGACGGCAACTGGTTTAACGGCACTTTCAAGTCGGACGATGTGGAAGTCCGTCTGAAGAAAAAGGAGTGACAGGCTTACGAATCGGGAAAAAACAGTATCTTTGCGTGAGGTAAAGATACTGTTTGCGTTATGATATTGGAGTCGCTTTCGACGGAGTGGAAAGATTACCGCCTGATTGATTCGGGAAATTTCGAAAAACTGGAACGGTTCGGAAAATATGTAGTGAGGAGGCCCGAGCCCAAGGCTTTGTGGGACAGAAGCATGTCTGAGAAAGAATGGGCGGCGCGGCAGGATACATGTTTCGTGACAGGTGCGGGATTCGGGAAAGCGGGCAAGGAAGACAGCGGGACGTGGCACAATGGAGGCAGGATGCCCGGCCAATGGGAGATTTCATACACTTCGGAGACATCCGACAGGCTTTCTTTCAGGTTGAGATTAGGGCTGACCTCGTTCAAGCACGTAGGGGTTTTTCCCGAGCATGCGCCCAATTGGGAGTTCATTTTCAGGCAGACTTCGGATATAGTAAATGAGCGCAAGTCGGATGGAAACGCGGCTCCAGTCAAAGTGTTGAACCTGTTTGCCTATACGGGTGCCGCCTCGCTTGCGGCCAAGTGCGCCGGGGCTGACGTCACGCATCTGGACTCTGTCCGTCAGGTAGTTACATGGGCGAGGGACAATATGGAACGGAGCGGCCTTGACAATATACGTTGGGTAGTCGAAGACGCCTTGAAATTCGTGAGGAGGGAAGTGAAGCGCGGGAATAAATATCAAGGCATAATCCTCGATCCGCCGGCTTACGGGCACGGGCCTGACGGGGAAAAATGGAAATTGGACGATTTGCTCTTCGAAATGATGAAGAATGTCGGCATGATATTGGATCGGGACAGGTCGTTCCTGCTGCTGAACCTGTATTCCAACGGATATTCGGCCGTGCTGGCGGATACCATAGTGAGGGAGGCCCTGCAGCCCGGGAATGTCCGTTCGATGGATTACGGGGAACTCGTTTTGCGTGACGGGTTCGGGAAAAACCTGCCGCTCAGCGTGTTTTCGAGAGTAGTTATATAATGAAATAAAACAGAAGGATTATGTTTGACTTTCTCGCTATTAACTGGAATGTAAGCCCCGAGATTTTTCATATCGGGTCGTTTGCCATAAGATGGTATTCGCTCTTATGGTTAGTCGGGTTCGTGCTCGGCTGGTATATCTTCAAATGGTATTTCAAGAGGGAAGGGCTTCCTTCCAGCCTTTTGGACCCGCTCCTGATAACGATGATAGTCGCATCCATAATCGGTGCGCGTCTCGGGCATTGCCTGTTTTACGACCGGGCATATTATTTCGCGCATCCGTGGGAGATACTGATGATATGGAAAGGCGGTCTTGCAAGCCACGGGGGAGCCATCGCGATCATCCTTGCGCTATGGTGGTTCGCGCATAAATACGGACGGAAGAACGGTTTCGACACACTTTGGATATTGGACAGGATGTGTATCGTGGTCTGCTTCGTGGGGGCGTTGATACGTATCGGCAACCTTATGAATTCAGAGATTTACGGTGACGAGACGACACTTCCGTGGGGGTTCATATTCGAGTTGAGAGGCGAGACGGTTCCGAAACATCCTACCCAGATTTACGAAGCCTTGGCGTATGCCATTCTCGGCTTTGTGCTCATGGCGATGTACAAATACAGGCTTCAGAAGCTGAAAAGGGGTACGATCCTCGGTATCTTCTTCATAGTGCTTTTCGGGGTGAGGTTCCTCATCGAGTTCATAAAAGAGCCTCAGGTGGATGCCGAGAAGGATTTGCTTCTCAACTATGGGCAGCAATTGAGCATACCGTTCATCATCATAGGCATAGGGCTTCTGATATGGAGCCTGAAATGGGGGAAGCCCGCCACGTTGGACAAAATCGAACCGCCTCAGAAAAAGCACAGTGAACAGACCCATTACGCCCATGCGGTGAAAAAATAAGTGCTTCATTGTTTCGCCGAAGTTTTACCTCACAATAGATTGCGATTATGAAAACGTTGGTATTGTCTGCATTGGCTCTTTTCCAATGTGCATTTCTGGCAAAAGCGGGCGTTCCGGCATTGGATGACAAATGCGATGAAGATAGCCTGATAATGTACAAGGTAGAGGAGCGGGATTATAACAATCCTCTGTATTTCATGCAGCCCGAGCCTCTTTTCCCGGGCATAAAATGCAAGCATGTGGATTCATATTCGGCTTCTGTAGATAGTCTTGGCAATATAGTGTTGGGGGAAAAGCGGGCGTATTACGAACATCGTTACGATTCTCTCGGAAGATTGGTGGAAATACCGGGTGCATTCATCAGTTATGATTATGATGGGAACGTATTGAAAATACGTTATGTCAATAAGGACGGGTATGGTGATGGTTCCTTTTGGAAAAATGTCGAGATTACCTATGACGGTAAGTATCCTGTTGTCAGGAAAACTGCATATAAGGATGCGGATTCGTACGAGGAAGACGAATGGGATTATGTAGAGTCCTGGACCTATGATGAGAGCAACAGGATTATCAGGTATGTTTATGGAAGAGGTGACGGCACGATATACAAGGTGGCGGATATACTTTATGTCCATGGATACTGTGACAGGATGTTCAGAGGCATTTCGATAAAATCCAATTTTAACGGCGAGCTTAAATCGCTGTCGTATCACGAGCTGGCTACTTATGATGATGCAGGGAGGATTATACGCACTGATACTTATGACGATTACGACAGGAAAAACAGGATTGCCGAATATGAGTACCGGGATAGCGTTTCTTCGTTCCTGAACAAGGAAACCATCTATCTTATGGATGGTAATAGACCCGTGGAAAAGACAGTAAGGTCATACGATTCACACGGGGAATGGGTCGCTACGGCATATTACATGATATCTCCCGATGGGGAGGAACGGCAGTCGGGCTATGAAAAATATCCTATCGAATATGATGACAAGGGCAATATAACACTGCTGGGGTTCATCTCGCCGCGTTGGTGCGGATGCGATGTTATCGAATATACTTTCTATTGATATTCAGCCGTATGTTCAGAGCCGTGCTGTCTATGTAGCTGCGGCGCGTGGCCTTTGTGATGTCCTTGTATTTTGCTTTTGTTATCTTGTATTTCATCTTTCCGTTCAGGTTGCCGGTTATGTCCACACCGACTTTGAACAGTATAGGGGATTCCAGCAGCGATATGTGATAGTCGAATGAGGAGTCCAGCCTTTGTATGCCGCCGGCGGCGAGTACGTATCTGTCCATGGTAAGCACGAACGGGAATACCTCTATCATCCCGTCTTTAACGGAGAGATTTACGGCGACGCTGTCTATGATATTGCGCTCTTTGTTTTTGAATTTCAGCATTTTCGCAATGTCGCTGAAAGTTTCCCCGTCAAGAAGTGTCAGTTCCCGCCCCTCGATGTGCATCCCGCTTCTGAGTTCCGGAATCTCGATGCGCATCATGCTGTCGAGTCCCGTTTCCGCTGCCAGGTATACGTCCACGTTTCCTTTCAGGGAACGCAGCATGGGCACTAAACTGTCCAAAGCGGGCATCATTGTTATGATGCTGTCCACAATCATGTTGTCCATGTTCAGCTCGAAGCCGGCATATCCTTGCGTCCGGGATTCCGCCTTGTAGAGGGCGCTCCCCGAAATATGCCTTATGGCGTTGCAGGTGAACGACAGTTCGTCCAGTTTCAAGGCTCCGTTCCTTACCGTGACGTCTCCTTTGAAGTTTTCGATGTATGTCGATGCGAGGCGCATGTTGTCGATGCGCGAAGTGAATTTCAGATCAAGCCTGTGTGGAATGAAGAACAGGGACTTGCCGGCATCC
This sequence comes from Candidatus Merdivivens pullistercoris, assembly GCA_017694935.1. GTDB lineage: Bacteria > Bacteroidota > Bacteroidia > Bacteroidales > UBA932 > Merdivivens > Merdivivens pullistercoris. The sequence goes on along the minus strand of JADIME010000081.1, from coordinate 6,703 downwards.
ATCGCCGTCGTGTCGGTGGCCGTCAGGGAAGCCGTACTGTCCACATTGTCCCCGGAGGCTTCTATCCGTGCTTTAAGCGAATCGTCGGTTTTGTATTTTCCTGCAAGATAGTTGGCCCATAGCAATTGGTTTACATTCAGCAAATGCGAATGCACATTCAGTTCCGCCCTGATCGTGTCGCGCCGGAACATCCCCCGCCACAGGTTGGTTATCGCCCCGTCAAGCTGCAGGTCCGAATGCCCGATGCGGAACAGCCCCTTGTCGAATTTTATCCCTCCCCGGTCAAATACGACGGATGTCCTGTCTGCCGCGATCCTGACAGGGAACGAAGGGGTGAACATCCTGAATCCGCCCATGTCTATGGTTCCGGACGGTATCCATATTGCACGGCCCTCCCTTTTCTTGCCGAGCCTTGTCAGGGACAGGTCTATGTCGGCCTTGTTGAGCCCGAAACGGTTTTGTATGTATCTTGCCCTTACGGAGTCGGCTACAATATGCGCTTTCACGCGCGGTATCTTGGGATGCGACGGGACCGGTTCGATGCCTGCATCCACGGACAGGGCTTTGGCTCCGAGGAAAAGCGTGTCGCGCAGGTATATCCTGCACAGGCCTATTTCAGCCCCGGCTTCCATTGTGGCGACCATGGTGGTGTCGCGCAGGGGAGAAGTGCTGAACCTTGCGTTCAGCGTGTCGGTGAAAAGCCTGAACCCGTTCTTTGCCAGGATCAGTACACTGTCCGCCGAAACATTTCCCCTCAGCCGGTCGAGGCCTTGGAGCGAGGTGGCGTTTTTCATATTGGAACCTACTTTCCCGTAAAACCGCATGATATTGACGGACAGGCTGTCTTCCGGAAGTATTATCCTCAGCGAGTCGATGCCGAAGCGTCCTCCGGCCCGTATTTTCCCGAAATCCCCTTCCGAAATCGTTTTCGCGCTGAATCCTGCCGCGAGATTCATGTCAATGTATCCCTTGAGGTCGATCCCGCTTGCGAATGGAAATATGTCATAGAGTTTTTTCAAATCCACGTCCGCCTTGATGAGACTGAAAAATGCAGGGTCTTCAAGCAGCTTTACGAACCACCCCTTTCCTGTTATGTCCACTCCGCCTCCTTTCACGACTACCGTGTCGAGCCTTATGAATGAGTCTTCTTCTTTGTTGAGGTCGAGCCTGTACCCGAAGTCCAGTTCCAATTCATCGACGGATGCGGGCATCCCTTTGTATGCGATTGAGCCTTCGCTGATTGAAAATTCCCCGTTCAATAAAGGAAAACTTCCTTCGGCGTAACGTCCCCTGATGTTCCCCGAGCATGAAACCGTGCCTTTTACTTTTGCCGAGCCGGCCTCGGGAATGATGTCGTCGGGAATCATCTCGAGTAGTTCCGTCAAAGACCTGATGTCCAATCCGTAGTCCACATCCGCGATTATTCCTCCCCCTTCTTCGAAAACAAGGCTGCCGCTCCCGTTGAAGTCTATCCCGCCGAGGGTTATCCTGGTGTCTGAAAAACGGCATATCATCGAGTCGCGTTTGAATCCGAGCCTTGTCTCTATGCCCGCGTGTTTGTCCTTTATGGCAAACATTCCGTTGGAACGGGCCGTGATGCTTCCTGCATTCAGGGAAGCGTGCCCGCCGGCGCCTCTTTTCCCTGCACCGCCCCTGAGTGATATGTCGAGGCCTTTTATCTCGGCGAAGTTTCCGGCAAAGGCATCGTCATATAAAATGGAAGCGTTCCTGATTTTGAAGTCGCTGCTGCCAAGTGAATTGAACAGTTCATTTCCGCTTGCCTCCCCATCGTTGCCGCTATCCTTGCCGAGGCTGTCTTTTGCGGAGGCTTTAAAAAGTCCTGCCCAGTCCGCATTTCCCAAGGAGTCTGTATTATACGACACGGACGGCGAGTCTATAAGAAAGTTTTCAATGGAAATCCTCTTGTGTTCCAAGTATTTCCTGACATTCACCGCAACGGAAATCCTGTCCGTGTACAGAAGGGTTCTGCCTTCCGCGTTATCCACCCTTACCGAGTCCAGACGGAATGAAAGGTGTGGGAATGTAGAGAAAACCGAGACTTCCGCGTCTTTGATGGAAATGCTTCCGTTTAGGTATCCGGATGCAAGGTCTTCGACCGTCCCGATTATGACTGACGGTTTGAATATGATGTTCACGGCTATTACGGCGGCCAGGACGATTAAGGCGATGATCCCCGCCAGCCACAAGAATATTTTCAGGATAATGCGTTTCATCTTTTGTGTGTTTTGACAGCTTATTGCGTTTTAACGGTTTCTTGTGATTCAGACGGCTTCCGTCCACTCTATCTCTATGCCGCGCCTTTCCATGCCGCGGGACCAGGTCATCTGGCGTTTGGCAAACTGGTGTATGGCTATGCGCAGTTTTTCTTTCATCTCGTCACGACCCGTCTCCCCGGTCAGGTACAGGGTGATGAATTTGTATTCAAGTCCGTAATATATAAGGTCGTCGGGTTTTATCCCCCTGTCGAGCAGGCTTCTGACTTCTTCCACCATGCCTTCGTCGAGCCTTTTGTCCAGTCTTCTGTCTATCCGGGCATTGCGTTCGTCGCGTGATACGGAGATCCCGATGTAGCGGCAGTTCTTCGGAAGATAATGCGACTTCGCTACGGGGTGTTCCGCTTCGTAAATGGCTATTTCCAAAGCTCTTATGAGCCTTTTGCGCGTGTCGTAGTCGGTCGAGTTGTGCAGGGGTTTCAGTGAGGCGAGGCGGGCTATGAGCGTGTCCGTGTCTTCTTTCTCCAGTTCTGCCCGCAATGCCGGATCCGGGGGCACTTCCGGCAATGAGTATCCGCAGGTCGCCGCTTCTATGTACAGTCCCGAGCCTCCGCACAGTATGGGAACCCCTCCTTCTTTCAATATCCGTGAATACTCCCTTTCAAAGTCTCTCTGGTATTCGAATATGTTGTATTTCGTGCCTGCCTCCACTATGTCCACGAGGCAGTATGGTATTTCTCCGTATTCGTCCAGATCCTTGCCGGTCCCTATGTCCATGCCTTTGTAGACCTGCCGGGAGTCGGCCGAAAGTATTTCGGCGACAGGTTTTCCCGCCAGACGGTTTATCTCCCTTGCGACGGAAACTGCAAACCTGCTTTTCCCGGATGCGGTAGGGCCGATGACGGCAAGCAGATCGCGCTCTCCGTTTCTGAATTGATCGAGATATGAGCAAGCTATTTCGCCGGTGGACATTTAAGGTGCGTTTAAATCCCAAAGATAGCGGATTTTTTGTAACTTGCAGCGGATTTGGAGTGACTTTTATGAGCGCAAAACGTTTTATGACAATGGCGGTACGACAACGGAGTTCTTCAGCAAGACATTCACTACCCCTGCACTTGCCGACCCGTCAGGCCTGGAGTTGGATGTAAAATATTATGACTTGACATACAATACGGTCAAGGTTGATGTAACACCTAACAGTGACGATATATTTTACTTCGTGGGTCTTGCCCCTACGCAGGGATTCAATATCGAGACATACGCGAAAGAACTTGAAGACGACATACAGTATACATTGAATTACATGATGGATATGTCCGGCCATGAAAACTATGTGGTGGCAGAGGATGTTTACGAAAAATGTCTGCGCGGGGCACAGACCGGAATGAATCCTTATCACCTCGGTTTGCCTAATTATATGGGACTTGAGGCCGGCACGTCATATACATTCTATTGGTTTGCAGTAAGTACGGACACAGGAGAATGCGTTAAGAAAGAATCCATTCCGGATTTCATAGTAACACCTGTGATGTATGGCGGCACGGCGACGGTTTCAGTCGAGGTAACGGGATTTTATGATCAGGAAGAAGCAAATAAGTATGTCGATCCGGACTATTTCCCATATCAGGGCGATCCGAGGGTGGTACTTCCTATCGAGATAACGGGTATGTCCGATGATGCCGTAGAGGTTTGGTACGGTTTCAGCGGAGGTGCAAATTTCGAAGAAGTTACCGATGAATGGCTGTTCACGTACGGCATAGGTGGTTTCATCCGGGCTCAATGGGACGATATTGACAAGGTAATGTACAGACAGAATGAGCATTATGAAGATTATGTATGGTTCTTCTTTGCCGCCAAGGATAAGAACGGTGCATTCGGACCGATCACAAGGATAGGCATAGACACTCCTGAAGGAGGCCAGGGTGACATCGAGGAGCTGAAGGCATTTTACGAAGAACACAAGGACAATATGTATTGACGGGAACGCGGCGACTTAATCTTTGTTGTATATAAATGACTGTATATCAATTAATTAGCGAAAATATGCCGTAAAATTCATGTTCCGAGCGAGGTCGGGGTGGATGTCGCTCGGAACAGTGTTTCTTTGCCGTGTCGTCACAAGTGCTTGTAGGATAGTAAATTACAAAGACGGCTGTTAAGTCGCCCCGTTCCCGGCTTTGCAAGAAATGATCGTCCCCGCATGTGACGGTTCGTGAAAAGTTTATGAAAATCTCCTGTGGACATTGCCGTTTTCGCGAAATCCGTGTTCAAGCCGTCGGTAATTTCCTTGCGGGTACGGAAATATGTTCTTATTTTTGTGTCCCATTTTCCGGTTTTTCAGCCGGAAGGGTTGTTTCCCGGCTTTCGGCCGGAAAGGGTGTTAAACGTGGCAATCAGGCGTGAGGTGAATATGGCAAAGGCAAAGAGCAAGGTGGAAATCAAGAACAAGCGGGCATCCTTCGAGTATGAATTTATCGAGGGCTTTACCGCCGGGATCGTGCTGACAGGTACGGAGATAAAGTCCATCCGCATGGGCAAGGCTTCCCTTGTGGACAGCTATTGCTATTTTTCAGGGAACGAGCTGTATGTGAAGAATATGCACGTGGCCGATTATTGGTGGGGAAGCTGGGGAAAGCACGACCCGCGCCGCGACCGCAAACTCTTGCTCAACCGTTCCGAACTGCGCAAATTGCAGCGCGCTGTCAAGGAAAAAGGCATGACGATAGTCGCTACCCGCCTGTTTATCTCCGACAAAGGATATGCAAAACTCCATATCGAACTTGCGCGGGGCAAGCGGGAATACGACAAGAGGCAGGCAATCAAAGAGAAAGATATGAAACGCGCCATGAGCATGGAGTAGTATGCCTGCGACAGGGGAAAAAAGAGGCCGGCCATTATTTAGCCAGCCTCCCGTTATGTCTTGAAATGTCAGCGGATCATATCCCGAACGCTTCCCTGACTGTGTCTACCGAGTCGAGAAGCTCCCAGCCGAAGAACTGTACTTCCTTCACGTATTTGTCTCCGCCCGGTTTGCGGAACTCCACGTTTGCCTTGTACGGTTCCCTTCCGAAATGCCCGTACGATGCGGTCGGCTCGTAGATAGGGTTGAGGAGTTGGAATTTTTCTATGATCCCGGACGGCCTGAGATCGAATATTTCTCCGATTTTCCCGGCAATCCCGCTGTCGCTCATCCCGACTTTCGATGTCCCGTAAGTGTCTACGAAGATGCTCAATGGCCTTGCGACCCCGATGGCATAAGATAGCTGTACGGTCATCCTTTCGGCAATGCCTGCCGCTACCATGTTTTTGGCAATGTACCTCGCCGCGTATGCGCCCGAACGGTCTACTTTGCTCGGGTCTTTCCCGGAGAATGCCCCGCCTCCGTGTGCGGCCATGCCGCCGTAGCTGTCCACGACGATCTTCCTGCCTGTAAGTCCGGTATCGCCGTGCGGCCCTCCGATTACGAATTTGCCGGTAGGATTGACATGCAGGATGTAGCCGTCCTTGAACAATGCAGCCGTATGAGGAGGCAAAGACTCTATGAGGCGCGGGAGCAGGATGCTTTCAATATCATGGCGTATGATGTTTTGCATGCCGGCATCGTCGTCTTCCAGAAACTCGTCGTGCTGTGTGGAAATGACTATGGTGTGTATGCGCAGCGGCTTGCCTTCATCCGAATACTCTATGGTGAACTGGGATTTGGCATCTGGCCTCAGGTAGGTCATCTCCTTGCCTTCCTTGCGGATTTGGGCCAAAATCCTCAGTGCCTGGTGTGACAATGCTATCGGAAGCGGCATGTACTCTTCCGTGTCCGTGCAGGCGTAGCCGAACATCATGCCTTGGTCTCCGGCACCCTGTTCCTGCTCGTCAGTGGCGACGACTCCTCGGTTTATGTCCGGGCTTTGCTCGTGCAGGGCTGAGAGTATCCCGCATGAATAAGCATCGAACATGTATTCCGCCTTGTTGTATCCTATCCTGTCTATCACTCTCCGTGCTATGCTCTGGATGTCCACGTATGCTTCTGAACGGACCTCGCCTCCTATGACTACCAGTCCTGTCGTGCAGAATGTTTCGCAGGCGACTTTCGATTTCGGGTCCTGGCGCAGGAATTCGTCAAGTATCGCATCCGAAATCTGGTCCGCCACTTTGTCCGGGTGTCCTTCAGACACCGATTCTGATGTAAAAAGATATGCCATAAATTTTATACCTATTTATAAATAATAAAAAAAGCGTTCTTTTTCAAGACCGCTTGCCACCTTGTCCCACCGTTCCTGTCCAAAGGATACGGCGCGGACACACGTTTTAGCATTTTTTACGGTGGTTGCAAGCAGTCAAATCTGTCCACACTTGTGTTACTGTCGTAAATAGTCCGGCAAAGGTATTCATTCTATTTGTATCTACAAACAGTTTTCAGGATTTTTTTAAAATTATAATAAATTTTATGATTCTCCGCAAAATTACCCCCCCCC
>JADIME010000080.1 GCA_017694935.1 Candidatus Merdivivens pullistercoris | reverse complement strand
CTTTTTACCCAACTCGGATGACTGTTGGTTTAAAGACAGTTCTTTTTGTTTCAAACGGTTCTCGGCTTGCTGCAGTTGGCTGTTTTTTTCATTGATGAAGCGTTCGTGTTCCGATTTGAGCTGGAGGAATTTTTCTTTGGCCTGGATTATCTTTTCCTTTTTTATGTTCTCGCCTTCCTTCTCGGCTTCAACCAATATCTGCTCTTTTTTCTTTTTGAGGATGAAATTGCGTACAAGAAAATATACGCCCAGGGTTACCAATGCGGTTACAGCCGCAGTCAAAACAATAGTCAGTAGTGTCGTGTTCATATAAATTAACTAACGCGGTATAAAATAATGCAGAAATACGGAAGAAAAGACTGGCTGTGTAAAATAAAGAAAAAGCCGCCAGAATGTCGTTTTACAAAAAATCTTAAATAAATAAGATTTGGGCTCCGGCTTATTGGCGCTGACTTCCTACGTCCCGATATACGGAATTCCCCTAAGGGTAACCAAGAGGCCTGTCATTGCCTGCCGAGTAGACCCGTTAAAGTTTCAGTGTTGATTTCAGCGAAAGGAACTCTGACGGCTGTATTTCAATGATCAATCTTTATCTTTATCCAGATAATCCTTTAGCCTTGCCGACAAATTTGCCAAGTCTTCACGAAGAGGGTCGTGTTCTATCCGGAAATTCAATTCCTGTACTTCCTTTGCGTATAGGAGAGCGATGATGGATAAAAAATCATTGAGGGAATTTTTAGGATACTTGTTTCTGTACAAGGCGATCTTGTCATTGATTTCACTCCCGGCGCGGCGGTACATCGCCTCTTCATGTGGATCGTTTGCCTTTAATGACAAATCCTTTCCTGCTATCTTGATTTTTATCTTCTGTTCCATAAACGCTCTTCTTATTCGCCAAGCATTCCAATACAGTCGTCAATATCACGGATAAGCTTGCTTATACGTTTCTTCGCTTCGTTCATATCCTTGGAAGAAGAAGCCGCAAATGCTATGGATAGCTGTAAGTCGCTTATCTTTTTTTCCAGTATTTCAATTTTACTTTTATTGGCCTCCTGCATGGCCGCATATTCTTCAAGACGAGCTTTCAATGTGCGGTTTTCGCTTTTGGCCTGTTCATATTTAGCCAAAAGGCTTTCTATCGCTTTCGTCAAATCATCCAACATACGGCATTGCATTCAACCTGTCACGCAAAATTACTAAAAAATCGGAAATTGAAAAAATGTTTTAAAGAGAAGCTGTTTAAAAATTTATGATTATTCACAAAATTGCCCCAATGAACATTATACGGCAATAGGCGCGGACGGTAAATCCCTCAAGTCTCGTAAAATGCTGCTCACTTTCGAATGTCCACCGGACATTCTCATAAACCGTTCACGACCCGTTCACGAGGCCACGGGCGGCCACGCCGTCCGCGCCTATTGCCGTATATTATCTTATGGAGGTAATTTTGCGGAATGGACTTGCGAATGTACAAAGCCGGAACAGGGCAGGCGTGCCCCGGGAGTGCAGGGCAATTTGCCGGATAGCTTGTGAAAAACAGAATTTGCTGGAGCAACGGGACTCACCCCGCCGTGCTATAATTTGTTGATAATGTGTAAGTTGTAAGATGTTGAAGGTTTTTCAGTTGCTCCAGCAACGATGTAATAACGGGCTTGCTGGAGCATGCCGACTTAACTTGTATTGACGTAATGTGTTGATTTACAAAGCGTTGTACAAATTTAACAATTTACGGTTGCTCCGGGAATTTTCATAGATAGCTTGATGGCTTCGTCCGGATAATTAAACAGCTTCTAAAAAGAGGGTGACCCAAAAGGTGGAATTTCAAGCGTAACGCAGAAATTACCCTTTTAGGTCACCTCTCTCTTTGATTATAAATCCTGACAGCTGCTATAGCTGGTTGATTATCTGTATCGACTGTTTGCCTTTTTCGATTGCGGCCTCGTTCATAGGAATGAGGTTGTGGTAACGTTCAGGAATCGATTTCATGAGTCCTTTGGTCACGTTTTCCATTTCCACGATAGGCTTCATCTTCAGCAACGCGCCGAGTACTACCATGTTGTATACCTTTGCGCTTCCGAGTTCCGCGGCAACGTCCACGGCAGCGATGGAGCATACCGTAATGTCTTTGCGTGTAGGGAGGTGGGTTATCCCGTTAGGGTCGTAGATGAGCAGCCCGCCAGGTTTCACGCGGCTTTCGAATTTGTCCAAAGACTGCTGGTTGAGTGCGATGACGGTGTCGTAAGTCGTGAGGATAGGGGAACTGATCTTCTTGTCGCTGAGGATGACGGTGACGTTTGCCGTGCCTCCCCTCATTTCAGGACCGTATGAAGGCATCCATGTAACTTCGAGGTTCTGCATGATTCCGGAATATGCGAGGATCTTGCCCATCGAGAGCACGCCCTGTCCGCCGAAACCCGCTATGATTATTTCTTCTTTCATGTTATCAAATTTTTAATATTAAATCCTACCTGTCTTTCAAGTCGCCGAGCTGATAGAACGGGAACATGTGTTCAACCATCCATTCGTTTGCCTTGACCGGAGAAAGTTTCCAGCCGGAGTTGCAGGTGCTGACGATTTCAACGAATGAAGTGCCTTTGTCTTTTGCGGAGTTTTCAAAGGCTTTCCTGATAGCGGCTTTTGCCTTTCTTACAGCGGCTGCCGTGTGTACCGACTGGCGTGTAACGTAGCAGGTGCCTTCGAGCTGCGCGATGAGTTCGGTTATCTTCAGCGGGAAACCGTTGAGTTTTGCGTCACGTCCGTAAGGAGTGGTCGCGGTCTTCATGCCGAGCAGCGTGGTAGGGGCCATCTGTCCGCCGGTCATACCGTAAATGGCGTTGTTGATGAAGATGACGACTATGTTCTCGCCACGGTTGCATGCATGCATGATTTCAGCCGTACCGATGGAAGCGAGGTCGCCGTCTCCCTGATATGTGAACACGTATTTGTCAGGGTAAAGCCTCTTGGTAGCGGTAGCCAGTGCTGGAGCCCTTCCGTGTGCCGCCTGCTGCCAGTCTATGTCCAGATAGTTGTAGGCAAATACGGAGCAGCCGACAGGAGAGATACCTATGGTCTTGTCCTGAATGCCCATTTCTTCAATGACTTCGGCAATGATTTTATGAACCACTCCATGCGAGCATCCCGGACAGTAGTGCATCACATTATCCGTAAGGATAGGGGTTTTGCCGTAAACCTTGTTCTCAGGTTTGATTATATCTTTTATATCCATCTTGTTTCAATTTTAAAGGTTTGTTGGCTTACTGAAGGTTGTTGAACTTCTTGAATGCATCGAATATCTCCTGAGGAGTACAAATGTTTCCTCCGAGCCTTCCGTAGAATCCTACAGGGACTGCGCCGTTCACGGCGAGCCTTACGTCATCGACCATCTGGCCGGCAGAAAGTTCTATCGACATTGCGCTCTTGATCTGAGGCACGAGTGCCTGTATCTGTTTGGTAGGGAACGGGAAGAGGGTGATAGGACGGAGAAGTCCGGCCTTGATGCCGTTTTCCCTGAGCATGTCTACCGTGGTTTCAACTATACGTGACATGCATCCGTATGCAACGAACAGATATTCGGCATCTTCTGTCATGTATGTAGAGTACAGCACGTCTTCCTCTTCCATCTTGCGGTATTTTGCCTGAAGACGGAGGTTGGTAGCTTCCTGTACGTCCGACTCGAGTGCAAGCGAAGTGATGATGTTGCGAGGCCTGTCAGCCCTTTTTCCTACTGTGGCCCAAGGGCAGGTCCTTTCTATCTCTTCATCGGTACGGCGAGGTTTCGTCTCGTGTATCTCGACTTTTTCCATCATCTGCCCGATAACGCCGTCAGCAAGAATGACGGCAGGACACCTGTATTTGAATGCGAGCTCGAATGCCTTGTCCACGAAATCGTACATGTCCTGTGCGGATGCAGGGGAAAGTACCACGCACCTGTAGTCTCCGTGTCCGCCGCCTTTGACTATCTGGTAGTAGTCGCCCTGTCCCGGCTGGATGGTTCCGAGGCCTGGGCCTCCACGTACGACATTGACCACGAGGCAAGGGAGTTCCGCTCCGGCCATGTAGCTGAGGCCTTCGCACATAAGGCTTATTCCAGGGCTGCTCGATGAAGTCATGACTTTCTTACCGCAGCAGGCACCTCCGTAAACCATATTGATAGACGCTGTTTCGCTTTCAGCCTGAAGTACTACCATTCCGGTTGTCTCCCAAGGCTTTTCTGCCATCAATGTCTCCATCACCTCCGATTGCGGGGTGATAGGGTAGCCGAAGTAACCGTCCACTCCGTTCCTTATAGCGGAATAGGCGATGGCTTCATTGCCTTTCATCAAAATTTTCTCTGCCATAATTATACTGTTTTAAATCTTTACTTTATAAACGGTGATAACCGCATCCGGGCATACGAGCGCGCAACTTGCACAGCCTATGCAACCGTCAGTCGCCATTTCGGCGTAATTGTAACCTTTACCATTCACTTTCTTAGCAAGCGCAATGGTCTTTGTCGGACACGCAGCAACGCAGAGGCCGCAGCCTTTGCATTTTTCGGTATCCACTACAATAGCTCCTTTTATTGCCATAATTAAAAATTTATTATAAAGTTTGTAAGTTATTTCTTTATACGTATCCTCGCGTCGATAGGAAGTATCCTGTCGCCGTCACAGAGAAGAGGGTTCAGGTCCATTTCGGCGATTTGAGGATAAGCGGCGCAAAGCGCTCCTATACGCATGATCCTTTCCTTGAAAATGTCCTCATTTACAGGCTTTGCCCCGCGGAAGCCTTTGAACAGTCTGTTGCATTTGAGCGAGGAAACCATCCTGTCGGCTTCGGCCTTGCTTACAGGTGCAAGCGCATGCGCCGTGTCCGCTATCATTTCAACCATCGTGCCGCCCATGCCGCAAAGAACCATCGTTCCGAACGCGCCTTCGTTGTGCGCTCCGATATAAAGTTCGAAACCTTTGAGCATAGGCTGGATCAATGCTCCGGTGGCATCCTTGATTTTCATGATCCTGTCGAAACTTTCGCAAGCCTGACCAATGTCCTTTATATTGAGTATGACACCGCCCACGTCGCTCTTGTGGACTGGGCCTACTACTTTCATTACCATAGGGAAACCTACCTCGTCAGCCTTGGCCTTGAGCTCGTCTGCACTGTGGATTACGTATTCTTTCACGCACTCGACCCCGGCGGCTTCGAGAAGCGCCTTCACATCGGCAGGGGAAAGGTAACCGTCGCCGTTCCCGGCGATAATCCTGTCTATCGTGTCCCTGTCCATGTCGTATTGAGGATATTCCGTGCTTGCGCCGAGCTGGTTCATGTACCTTCCGAGCGCCTTTCCGAATACCACCTCTTCCGAGAAACTTATGCCTCCCAGTGACTGGAAATATTTGATTTCCTTCTCGGCATTGTGTATGGAGGTGAGAAGAGGGTAGATAGGTTTCTTTGATTTCTGTATATGATTGTATATCACTTCGTATACATCCTGTACGGTATTCAGTCCGGGGCAACCGAAGATTACACAGATGGCATCTATGAAATCGAAATCGTTTTCACATGCATTCAGTATGTCGTCAAGCTGTTTTGCGGTGCCGGTAGCAAGGAAATCGATAGGGTTTCCCACTGTCGAACCGAGATACAGTTTTGTCAGAAGCTCTTCGGCTTTCGGCCCTTCTATATGAGGAATGGAAAGTTTGTTTTCCGACAGGGTGTCGGTCAGCATCACCGCCGGTCCTCCCGCATGGGTGACAATGGCTATGTTGCGCCCTGCCGGTTTAGGGTACATCAGCACCGCCGCCGTGTTCACGAGGTCTTCACGTCCGTAGCACCTTATGATTCCGGCCTTTTCGAACAGCGCGTCTACGGCATCGTCCGGTGAAGCAAGAGCACCTGTGTGTGATGATGCCGCACGGCTTCCTTCCGCGCTTCGTCCTGCCTTGATGGCCACGATGCGGGCACCTTTATTATATAAGGAGCTTGCGTGCTTCAGCAGTTTCTGCGGATCCTTGATGCTTTCGATGTAGAGCATCTTTACCGGGGAACTTTCCCCATGGACGTATGTTTCGTCAAGGTATTCGAGGATGTCCTCTATGTCGGTCACTGCACTGTTTCCCACTGAAAATACAGAGGCGAATTTAAGTCCGAGCTGCATCGCTGCCTCAAGTATGAATACGATGGTGGCGCCGGAGCCGGACAGGAAGTCTATGCCCATCTTGTCGAGCTTAGGCACCGGCTGGGAGAACATTCCGGTATAGTAAGGCGTCGTTACTCCCACGCAGTTCGGGCCGATCATCGAAGCGTTGTGCTCGCGCACGATGCGTATGATGTTCTTTTCGATTTGTGCCCCTTCGGCCGAGTTTTCACCGAAGCCAGCCGAAATGATGATGATTGCGCCGCAATGTTTTTCTTCGCAAAGAATCCTGACAGCTTCCTCGCACAGATGTGCCGGAATGGCCAGTATCCCCAAATCGACATCAGGGAGGTCTTCGGCTTTGTGATAAGACTTAATCCCTTGTACTGTATCGGCTTTAGGGTTTACAACATAGACGTCTCCGTCGAAAGAAGACCTTAGAAGGTTGGCAAGGAGTGCGCCGCCCGGCTTGTGTACATCTTCGGATGCTCCGATGACGGCTATGCTCCTTGGAGATATTAATTCTTTCCTGATCATATCAAAATTTTAAAAACATTGCAAAATTATAAATTTTTATGAGATTAAAGATGTTTAATTTATGAATTTTATAACAAATAATGAAAATTCTACCGGATATTAATTTTTTGAAAAATCCGAAACAGTTTATAAATTTGAAAGTTTATTTTAATGAGTGAATTGAAACGATGGGGAACATCTTGATAAAAAACGTTTTCCTCAATGGAGGGGAGACGGACATATATATTGAAAACGGGAAAATAGTGAAGATCGGCGATTGCAGCGGAATGACGGCCGATGAAATCATCGTGGCCAAAGGAATGGGCGCGGTTCCCGGTTTTGTGAACATGCACACCCATGCCGCCATGACACTTATGCGAGGAGTCGAAGAAGACCTCCCGCTCGGGGCCTGGCTGAGACGGATATGGCAGGTGGAAGCGAATGTCAATGAAGAAACAGTCTATTGGGGAACGAAACTGGCCTGCATTGAGATGATCAAAAGCGGCACGACTACGTTCAATGACCATTATTGGAAGCCGTCTGCCGCCGTGCAGGCCGTGAAAGAAAGCGGTATAAGGTCATGGAGTTCGTATGTTTGCATGGATCACGGCGATTCCGGCAGGGCTGAGGCGGATAAACGCGGAATGGAGCAGGCATTCAATGACTCTGCTTCATGGGGAGACAAATCGTCCTTTGTCGCAGGCTGTCACTCCACATACGAGGTGAGCAAGGACATGTTGCTGTGGTGCAGGGATTTTGCGAAAGAAAGGGGTCTTAAACTCCATATACACCTTTGCGAAACCGCCGCGGAAGTGGAACATTGCCGTTCCGTTCACGGCATGTCCCCTGTGAGATACCTTGATTCGCTCGGCATGTTGGGGCCGTGGCTGATAGCAGCCCACACTCTTTGGCTTGACGTGGAAGACATAAAGCTGCTCGGCGAGAACCATGTGAATGTAGTACACAACATAAATTCCAATCTGAAGATAGCGTCCGGTTACAGGTTCATGTATGACGAACTTGTCGCGGCAGGGGCGAACGTCACGCTCGGCACTGACGGTTGCGCGTCTTCAAACAATCTGGACATGCTGGAGGCCATGAAAACGGCGGCCATGGTCCAGAAAGCCTGGAGAGGCAATCCCAAGGCAATGCCGCTCAATGAATTGTTGGATATTGCCACTGTCAATGGTGCAAAGGCCTTGGGACTTGATGCCGGAAGGATAGAATGCGGCATGGAAGCGGACCTGTCTTTGGTGAACATGCGCAGTTCCGTTTTCATACCTAATATAAACTTTCTGTCCAACCTCGTCTATTCGGCGCACAGCGATGCCATAGACACTGTCATCTGTGGTGGCAGGATCGTCATGAGGGGCAGGCGCATAGAAGGAGAGGACAGGATACTGGAGGCGGCGGCGGAGGCCGGACGTCGATTGTTGGAAAAATCAGGAATAAAAATCAATAATGTTATATGAAAATGATGGACGAAAGATTGGATCGTATTTATAGGGCGGCCGAGTATGTGAAAGGCCGTCTTGGAGGCAGGGAGCCGTTTGCTGGCGTTGTTCTCGGAAGCGGGTTGGGAAAACTCGCGGACAAGATAGAGGAACAGACAGTGATAGATTACAAGGAAATACCGGGATTCCCGGTTTCGACCGCGATAGGCCATGCTGGAAAACTGATAGCGGGTATGCTCGGAGGCAAGTTCATCGTGGCCATGAAAGGACGTTTCCACTATTATGAAGGTTATCCGATGGATCTGGTGACGCTTCCTATAAGGGTGATGAAAGTCTTGGGTATCAGGTATCTTTTCGTCTCGAACGCGGCGGGGGGAGTCAATTTCGATTTCAAGATAGGCGACCTTATGATTATACGCGACCATATCAACCTGTTGCCTAATCCTTTGATCGGTAGGAATCTCGATGATTTCGGCCCGCGTTTCCCGGACATGACCCGTCCGTACGAGCCGGCATTGATCGCCCTGGCGGAAAAGACAGGGGCGTCGCTTGGCATCGCCTTGAAAAAAGGCGTATATCTGGCAGGCACGGGGCCGTCGTATGAAACGCCTTCGGAATACAAATACTTCAGGTCGATAGGAGCGGATGCAGTGGGTATGTCCACGATTCCGGAAGTGATAGTGGCAAGGCACTCGTCGATTCCTGTTTTCGGAGTGTCGGTGATAACCAATGAAGCGCATGATGACTATGCCGAAGACTATGTAAACGACGGGGACGATGTAGTCGCCGCGGCTGATGCGGCCGCCGATAGGATGACGGCTTTGTTTACAGGCATAATAGAGGCTCTCTGAGATGCCTGTGAAGTTTATCAGCCTGTCGAGCGGCAGTAACGGCAATTGCTATGTGATATTCAACGGGGAATGCTCCGTCATGATCGATGCCGGTGTCGGCATCAGGAAGACAAAGAATGCCTTGAAGGCGGCCGGGCTTTCCCTTGATGACATAGACATGATACTTGTCACGCACGACCATTCCGACCATATAAGGCATTTGAGCCGTTTCGTCAAACGCCATGCGCTTCCGGTATACACCACTCCGGTACTTTGCAAAGTGCTTGTGAACGACGACCGTGTTCCCGGGATTACCAATGCTTTCCTGAAACCGTGCGGTTGCATGGAGGATACTACTTATAAGGGATTTACGTTCAGGCCGGTACCGGTAGCCCATGATGCTACGGAAACCGTTGGATACTATATGGATTTCTACGGTGAGAAGATATTGTTGCTTACCGACCTGGGCCGTGTGCCCGAGGATGCTTTCGCACTTGCGCGGCAATGTTCGCACATAGTGATAGAGTCCAATTATGACATGGACATGTTGCTTCAGGGGCCTTATACGCGTGAGTTGAAGGCAAGGATAATGAGCGATAACGGACATCTGAGCAATGATGACTGCGCTTCGTTCCTGAGACGCATTTATCATAAAGGTCTGAAGCACGTGTTCCTTTGCCACCTGAGCGAGCACAACAATACTCCCCGGACCGCATACGAGTGTTCAAAAGCGGCTTTGGCGGAAATAGGTGTCGTTCCCGGCAGGGATTTGATGCTCTATCCTCTTCCACGCAGGGAAGCATCGGCTGTGATAGAACTGTAGGCTAAGCACGAGTATTTGGTTTCATACATTCTGTATCCGTCATATAAAACAAAACCGGCCCCAATGTTCGAGGCCGGTTCTTTTTAATTAGAAATTTTTTACAACTTAGGTCCCGCTTCGACCAATGATTTGCCGAGGTCGTTGCCGGTGAACTTCTCGAAGTTCTTGATGAAACGTCCTGCAAGGTCTTTGGCCTTGGTTTCCCACTCTGCCGGATTGGCGTATGTGTCACGAGGATCGAGGATGTGAGGATCTACTCCTGGAAGTTCTGTAGGTACTTCGAAATCGAAGTATGGGATCTTTTTGGTAGGTGCCTTGTCAATGGAGCCGTCGAGGATGGCGTCTATGATTCCGCGGGTATCCTTGATTGAGATGCGCTTTCCTGAACCGTTCCAGCCGGTGTTTACAAGGTATGCCCTTGCGCCGACGGCCTTCATGCGTTTGACAAGCTCTTCGCCGTATTTGGTAGGGTGGAGTGA
>JADIME010000007.1 GCA_017694935.1 Candidatus Merdivivens pullistercoris | reverse complement strand
AATATTTTCTGAATCTTTCTTTGGGGTCTAACATATTTTTTATAACTTGCCACTGTTTATCAGTCAGGTTGGTTGGGTACTTATGCATAACTTTAATGTCTTGATAACCATAAAGTTACAAAAAATATCCCGATTAACCTACTGATTTACAATTAATTATAAATAAATTTAAACAGCTTCTGAGCTTGGAAATGATGTCCTGGAGCGATGCTATGTCGCCCTGCACCTGTTCCTGGAAGTTCTCCAATGCTTCCACGCGGGAAGTCAGGTCGTCGATCGAGTTTTGCAGATCCGTGTCGTCGAAAGTACACGAAGCCATGCCTCCGATGAGCGCCACGAAACCAAAGCCGAGGTCATGCGAGCCGATACTCCATGAAAAGCAGCGACTATGCCGCGTGATGGAAATAAACACGTTTTCATTTTCCTTAAATTTTAAGTTATTGTTGTCCGCAAAGAAAAACAATCCCGTCCTCATCCCAATTGTACTATGTCAATTCTCGCATGCAATAAGAAAAAACTCTTCGGGTTCCTCTTGATTTTTTCATAAGCTGTTTAGAAGCTGTTTGAAATTTTTTCTCAGAACATTTGAGACAGGCTTTCGTGCAGGTTTTTGTCGTTTTTTGAGGAGAATAGCAGCGCTATTTTACGATAAAAACGGCTGAAACTTGCCGGAATGGTGTCACAAAGAACTTTTGAAAAAATTTCAAACAGCTTCTTAATCGGTTTCCCGTGAAATTTCCGACAGGATTGCCTCAACGCATTCTATCGAAGTGGCAGGCACGCCGCACAGACCGTGGAAACGTACATCTTCCCCCGCAAGGAAAAGGTTGTCGGCCGGAGTACGCACCGATATGACAGGCAATCCGTTTTCTGGGACGGCCAGCATCCCGTAGACATTTCCGCAAGTACGTCCGAGCCAATCCCGCACTGTCAGCGGAGATGAAGTCCATACCTTGCCCGCCATTTCCCCGAAACCGGGACAGAGCTCATCAAGCAAGGACATTATCCTTCCGGAACGGGAAGCCTTGAATTTTTCGTATTCTGCAGGACGGCTGCCCGGAACGCTCGAAGCCCAAGGCAAAACATCATCGAAAGACATGGCCGCATGTACCTGCACGGAAACTGCGAAACCGTCCTGAACGTATGGGATTACTGTAAAACGGGACGGCCATCCGGCATCCCGGGAAGCGACGAATGTCAAAGGCACCCCGTCGAAAACAGTTGCAGGCACACAGGGCTTCATCTTTATGAAAAGCGAGAACATCGAGGATTTTCCCGAACGGGAATCCATTTTTTTCCTGAATCTCGAAATCCAACGGGCATAAATATCTTTATCTTCTTCCTTGACAGAGCGGGAAAACATCGGAAGGAAGACATCCAACGGCATGGATGAAACGACTGCCGATGCAGGAAAAATCCGGCCGTTCCCGCACAGGACAGCCGTCACGGAATGCCCCGAGACCAAGAAAGACGAAACCTCATGACCGGGAAGCACCTGTCCCCCGTTATCCTCTATCGCCGACACCAAAGCGTCCCGCAAAGCCGGGATACCGCCGCATATCTGGCATGACTCCTCTATGAACAACTTGGTTATCAAGGCCGAGAGTGAGAAAAGCGACTCTTCGGGCGGCATTCCGGTATATACGGTTATCCATGACAATACGGATTTCAGTTCCTCGTCGTCAATATAACGTCCGAGCACGTCGGCCAAAGATTCCTTGCCAGAGTGCAAAGAAGACACATTGGAAACATCCGGCACCCTCCCCCCTATCACAGGAACGGAACCGGCGACCGAATACAGGCAATCGAGATAATCGTGAAGCCCTCCCGCCTGTAAAGGGAACCGTGAAGAAAAATAGTTCTCGAAAGCCTCGCGACCGGAGGGCAAATCGTAAAACTTGTCCGAGATACCGGAATAGACCCTTCCGAAAATATTCCTGCCGTCCGTAACGGCATTTAACGGACGCGGCATAAGCGAATCCATGATTCCGAGCCTGTCACATACCTGTCCGAAAGCCCCTTCGACCCCGAAACCGAAAACGGTATGCGCCCCTATGTCGAAATTCGTCCCGTCCCTGGTAAATGAGCCCAGACCGCCCCCTGAACAAGCCTGCTTTTCCAACACCGTGACCCTGAAGCCCTTATGCGCCAAAAGAGCCCCGCATGCGAGGCCTCCCATGCCCGCGCCTATCACGATAACCGGCCTGTCTTCCATCATTGCACCTCCGGAATTGTTGAAAGCGGAACATCTGCAAGACCCGAGACATCTGCAAAATGCAGGTTCTTCGGTATCGAAGCGCAGTTTACAGCGACTTCATAATGTTCACGGCACTGCACTTGCGAATGAATCTCCAGATCCTTCAGGACAAGAGCAGCCAAAAGCGAGAACGCCCCGTAGCCCTCTTCATTTATAACCAATATTCCCCCGTCGGCTTTCCCGCGCAGAGCCCCGATTGTCCCGTCACTACATTCTGCCAAGGCTTTCCTTGCCGCAAGACGCACGGATTTTTCCATATACCTGAATCTGGCAAGGACTTCTTTTTTACAATAAGACACCGTTTCGGAAATCCTGCACAAATCCTTGTAATCTTCGGACATAATCCGGCGCATATCCTTCCTCGACGGGATCATGGCATTCGGTATCCTCCTTACAATCTCGCACCTCATCGGAAAACTCTCCACAAAGGAGACTCCTTTCGGAAGACAATTCCCGGTACCGTGTACCAGCATCTCCACAATGTCAAGCCCGAAACGCCCGGCTATCTCGAAAGCCCCCTTATGGAAACGGCCTATGGAACAGTCCGGACTCCGCGTGCCTTCGGGGAAAATCAAAACTGACCTTCCCTCAGACAATGCTTCGGAAACTTTTTGCATGCCGCCCTCATATATGTCCGAAGCCGGTATATAGCCGGCGTACCTTGCAAACAATCCGAAAACGCGGAAGTTCCATCTGTTCATGACAATCGAGAACTTATCAGAAAGCGCCATGACAAGCATGAGATCCAAACGGGACTGATGATTGCATATCACCACGGCCGGCACTGAAAAATCCTCCCCGTACCTGTCTGCATACATGCATCCGCCTCCGAATAAATGCACACTCGAAAAACGCATTATGGTTTTCAGGAGTCTGAGATAGCGCTTCCTCGCCCTCTCTCCTCCGCGCAGCAATGTGATGGTGACAAAACCTATGATAACCAACAAAAAGCCCATGATCACACCGCACAGATATATGATGCAAGTCCTTGCAATGGAAACCATCGTGACAGGGAAACGCCGCTTGACACCTTTTATTCTGGTCAGAAAATTGAAAATCAACGGTGGGATCGTATATGCCATCGCCACCACTACGGCCATGCCGACTATCGTGACTTCCGCCAATCCTCGCATTGCAGGATGCTTGGCCACAATCAGGGAGCCGATGCCTATGAACATCGTGGCGGCGGAAAGAGCTATGGTATTACGATACCTCCCCAACATCCTCTTTCCGTACGTGTATTCATAAATCGAACCTTCTAGCATGAAGATAGTATAATCGTCGCCCATTCCGAAAATGAATGTCGCAAGAATGATATTGACAATGTTGAAATCTATGGAAAACAGTTCCATTATTCCGAGAATCCATATCCACCCCACGAACAAAGGCATAAAGGCGGCAAATACAAGTTCCGCCCTTCCGAAAGATATGAAAAGAAAGACCAATACGAGCAGTGAACAGATATAAAGCACTTTGTCAAAATCACCGGAAAGAGTCTCCACAAGCCCCCTCATCAAAGAACCCCCGTCGAAAACGAAACTGCCGTTGTCGGGCAAGGCTCCTGAAATCCTGTCTTCCACATCCTCCACCTTGTCGGGAGGGACATTCAATATGGTAACCACCATCGATTTTCCGGCATGTACAAGATAATTCGATGCCGCACCTTCCGTTATTGCAGAAAAATAGCCGAAGTCTTCAGGAACGAAATCGCGCTCCATAATCCCGTAAAAAGCCCCGAAGGCATCCTCGGTAAAACCTTTTTCCGCCGCCACCGAATCCACGAGGAACAGCAACCTCTCCCCATACATGCGTTTGAACGAATCCCATAATGCTATCCTTTCCCGCTGCAGGGAACGGGAAGGCAGCAGGGAACCGATGCCGGAAAAACTCACGCCTTCCATTCCAAGCGAATCCAACACCGGTTTCGAACTTTCGTATGCTTCCAGGGCTTCCTCCATTCCATCCCCTTCCGAAACCACATATACTTGGGACGTCCCCCCGTTGGTCTTGTCGAGCATATCCTCCAACTTCTGCCTGTTTTCACGGGAAACATAATTGATATTCGACAGGTTGCCGTCAAAATGGCTTCCCGACGACGAGACGAGATACAGGACAACCGTAACCGCACATGCCGCAATCGCAAACGCCGCCGGATGCCTCATCCTCGACTCCGTGAGATTAAACGGCAGGATACTGCGCCGGAATGTTTTTACCTTACGGGTAAAATGCGGAAGGAAAACGAGCACG
This sequence comes from Candidatus Merdivivens pullistercoris, assembly GCA_017694935.1. Taxonomy (GTDB): domain Bacteria; phylum Bacteroidota; class Bacteroidia; order Bacteroidales; family UBA932; genus Merdivivens; species Merdivivens pullistercoris. The sequence continues at coordinate 4,452 of JADIME010000007.1, read as the reverse complement.
AAAAGCATTGTCCCCACAAGCATCGCCGAAGCGTAGATGCCCAAAGAACGCATCGCCGGGGAAGATATGAACAGCAGGCTGAGGAAGGCCCCGACCGTCGTTATGTTTCCTATCGTCAGAGGATAAAAAATATCCGATATGCTTTCCCGTGGAGAATGACCGTCGGCGACATGGTCGAGGAAATGCAAAGGGTAATTGGCCGCTATGCCTATGAGTACCGAACCTATCCCCAGGACTATGAGCGAGACTTCGGCGGAAAGCGCCGAAACGGCGGCAAGGCCTGCCATGAGGCCGAACAAAAGAGTCCCGAGAATCAGGAATATCGGCCGGAAAGAATTGTAGGCATACAACAGCAGTACCAGCAGCAGTACCAACGAAACCGAAACCGACAGAATCGTGTCACGCTTGATTGTATCCGCGTTGCCTACCGAGATATAGGCAGGGCCGAAAGCATCGAAGCTGCATTCGGGAAAATCGTTTTCCATCCTCGACAATACCGTATCCACCATCCCGATCAGGGCCTTGTTACCCATCGTCTCCCCGACCGGGTGGGCCGACTCGATGAAGAACACGAGGTTGCCGTCTTCGTCGAACAGATAACCGTCTTTGGCACTGAAACCATTATCCGGAGCCAGATCTTTCAACGAGGACAGCATGCTTCCGGAAAACATCAAAGGGTCACGCAAAAGTATCCCGGATGTAAAAACGCCCTGAAAGGAAAACATCGACTCCTTCACCCTGTCCAAAGCCGCCGATACCGAATCCGCATCCACTCGGGCAGCCATACGGCAATAATCCGCGCTGTCCAAATAAAAAGGTATGTTATCCACCACGAAAGCAGCCGCCTGCATTATTCCCGCATCATCGCCGCCCGATACAATCGAACGGATATGCTTCCCGGAACCTGATTCTCCTGCATCCTCATTTCCGATGCCGGAGAAATCACGTTTTCCGGCATCCTCCAGCAGTAATGCCGCAATCAGCGAATCGGCCGCATCCATAAGCCTGTATTCGGATACCGCGCCAATGTCCTTCGGAGAAACCGTGACCATCTGCATGTTGGCGGCACGGATATTCGAATACGCCTCGCTGATACGCGCATATCCGTCCTGTTTCGGCAAGAATGCAGTAATGTCTTCCTGCGGCTTCATTCCTGACGACAACACAGCGAACAGCACTATTACCGCAAGCAGAAGCGGCAGCAACGCCCTGCGGTGGGATGAAAGAAAATCATAGATTTTCAACACCATGCGTTTCATACGGCCTGCCTCCTTCTTTCTTTTTTTCCGGCCTTGGCTCCCCCGCTCCTGCCGATGGAACAGTTTTCCGGACAATGAATCCGCGCTTTGCCTGTCTTATGTACAAGCATCGAAGGATAGCCGTAAAACAGGGCGGCGAAAGTAAGCACGGTATTCAACAGGGAAATCCTCATGAAATCCCGGCCTTTGCGGAAATGCGACACCCGTTCTTTCTCCGGAGGATAATATACCTTTACAGGCACGGCAATGATATCCAGGCCGTGCCATGCGCCCCTGACAAGCATTTCCAATTCCGCTTCATAACGGGAAGTCACCGGCTTCATCCGTCCGTAATACGACAATGGATAGCACCTGAAGCCGCTCTGCGTGTCCGGGAACCTCCGCAATGTATGTACTGAAAACCAGAAATTGGCGAAAGCATTGGCAAAACCGCTCGAGGCAGGCCTCTCCACACCTTCCATCATGCGCTTCCCGACTATGACAGCCACGGGATTGCAGAGCGACTTTTCTATAAGAACCGCTATGTCATCCGCCGAATGCTGGCCGTCCGAATCTATGGTGACAGCATAGTCATAGCCCTCTTCAACGGCTTTCGCAAACCCGGCGGACAATGCATGGCCTTTTCCTTTGTTCACCGGATAGGCCACAAGTGTAATCCTGTCCCCGTATCTTTCAAGCAGCTCCAGCGTACCGTCATGCGGACCGTCCGAAACGGCTATCAGATGATAACCAGCTTCTATGACCGAGTCCACGACACGGCACACAGTCCCGGCATTCTCGTATGTCGGCATGACAACACAATATCGCTGCCCGTCTTTCATGGATTGTCCTGTTTTAAATGCCCGTTCGATTTTTCCCCTTTATGTTTTTTCCATTCCCGTCCTGCTCCGGCATATCCGGGTAATTGAAAACGGCATTGATTTTCACGCATTCTTCCCCGTTTACGGATACGGAAGAATGCAGGGACGAATTTTCAGTATCCATGTCCACCGTGACAAAAAGACTGTCCTCCGGCGAAATCATTTTCATGAATTTCACTGAACGCATCGCGGAAAAACATATTTCCCTGCCTGCCATCCCGGATGCAAGCTCCCTTACGATTTCAATTATGGAAGCCCCGGGAAGTACAGGAAAACCGGGAAAATGCCCTTTGAAAACAGGACAGTCCTCCAACAAGGACAGCCTGAACTTTCCGCCGCTCCATGCCTTGGCACCATCACCTTCCGCATTGGCGCCATCGCCTTCCGCCCTAACACTATATAAAAATCCGTTCAATACCATAACCGACTTCTTTTGGGTGCAAAAATACATAGAAGCCGAGAGCAATGCAAATTCATTTGCATTGGCCTCCCGCCCGTCGTATCCGTGAGTCCGAGGCCTCCCGGCTCCTCCGGACGGAACAGAGCAATGCAAAAGCATTTGCATTGCTCTCGGCTTCTGCGTATTTTTGCAATATTATTTTTAGAATAAAATGACACGGAATTATATTGATGATACTATATGCGCACCGGCGACCGTTCCGGGTACAGGGGCGATTTCGGTAGTGAGGCTCAGCGGCTCCGATGCGATAAAGATTGCGGATAAAGTACTCGGGGAAGTGTTGAAGAACATGGCCGGTTTTACGGTAAAGTTCGTGCATGTAAATGATAATGACGGCAGTGTACTTGACGATGTGCTTGCGACCGTATTCAGGGCACCCCATTCGTATACTGGAGAAGATTCGGTTGAAATCTCCTGCCATGCTTCTTCTTACATAGTCGAACGTCTGGTTGCCCTGCTGCTCGCCGCCGGGGCACGCCTTGCGGAGCCAGGGGAGTTTACAAGAAGGGCATTTGTGAACGGCAAGATGGATCTGGCCCAGGCGGAATCGGTGGCGGATCTCATAGCGGCCCAAGGAGCGGCTTCACACAAGGTGGCAATGCGCCAGATGCGAGGAGGATTTTCATCGCAATTGAAGCAGATGCGCGACGATCTGCTGCATCTGGTTACCCTTATGGAACTGGAACTTGATTTTTCCGAAGAGGATGTCCAGTTCGCCGACCGCACGGAACTCGTATCACTTGCCGGGAAGGTACGCAGTCATGCTCTGAAACTTGCCGAGAGTTTCAAGGCTGGAAATGCCGTTAAAAACGGGCTGCCGGTAGCGATCGTCGGAGCCACAAATGCGGGTAAAAGCACGCTGCTCAACACATTGCTCGGTGAAGACCGCGCCATTGTTTCGGAAGTACACGGGACGACAAGGGATACAATCGAGGAATGCATCAATATCGACGGAATGCTTTTCAGGTTCATCGATACGGCCGGAATCCGCGAAGGTGCGGGCAACATAGAGAAAAAGGGCATAGAACGGACAATTGCCAAAATACGCGCTGCTTCTGTAATATTGGCGGTAATGGATATCTCCTCCCCTGTGCGCCGGATGAGTGAAAGCCTGAGTGTGATTTTAGAACATGCGGATCTGAAAGAACAGAAGCTGATGTTGCTTATGAACAAGGCCGATCTGTACACGGAAGAAGACAAAGGGGATTTTCCGGCCGAGCTTATGAACAGGCTGACTAACATTTATGATAAACTGCAAGGCCAGCTTCCCGAAGGACTTACGGTCGTAAGGGATATTCCGGTCATCCCTATTTCTGCCAAGGCCGGTTTCGGTACGGAGGACGTGCGCGGCGCTCTTGCGGATTACATGCGGACAGTCATGGGCGAACCCGGAGACGTTTTGGTTACCAACGCCCGCCACGCTGAAGCCTTGCGGGCTACCGCCGATGCGTTAGGGCGAGCTATCCAAGGCCTTTCCGACGGGATTCCGACAGATCTCGTTTCACAGGATATACGTGAAGCCATCTACCATCTCGGCGAAATCACCGGCGAAATCTCCACAGAGGAAGTCCTCGGAGAGGTGTTCAAGGGGTTTTGCGTCGGGAAATGACGGCTTGTAAACAACCGTAACCAACCATAACCATTTAGAATGAAGTCGCTGTATATCAGCGACTATTGTTTTTATGTACTTTCCAGACCGTATTTGGAAGTAACGGTTTTTATCCATATTTTTCATACGTATTTCTACCGTGGCAGAAATTCACGGTTTACCCAAATGTCACAGTGACGCATTAGTTGACGTGTGTTAACAATGGTTTACATGTGTGGACAAAAAGGGAAATTAAAATTCATGTAAAATGGCAGAAAATAGGAC
>JADIME010000079.1 GCA_017694935.1 Candidatus Merdivivens pullistercoris | reverse complement strand
GAGATAGGCTTTCGTGCAGGTTTTTGTCGTTTTTTGAGGAGAATAGCAGCGCTATTTTACGATAAAAACGGCGGGAACATGCCGGAATGATGCCTCAAAGAACTTTTGAAAAAATTTTAAACAGCTTCTGAATATTTTCCGCAATTTACGAAAAAATAATAACCTATACCCACAAGATCCGCGATTGCCCAGCCTACAGGTATCGACCACCATATTCCCGTCTCTCCTATTCCGGGCACGGAAGCGAGCCAATACGAAAGTCCGACACGCGTTCCGAGGGAAAGGACGGTCAATATGACGGACATGACAGGTCTGCGGACGGCACGGTAATAACCGTACAACAGGAACAAGAGCCCGATACCTATATAAAACGCCCCTTCGATACGAAGATATTCCATACCGGTACGGATGATTTCCGTATCTTCAGGCTTTACGAATATGAGCATCAGGGCACGTGCGAAAATGAATACCGTTACCGATACGAATACGGAAAACACAGCCACGACGGCCACCGCGCTGAACACGCCCCTGCGGATACGTTCTTTCTTTCCTGCCCCGAAATTCTGGGCGACAAAAGTGGAAAAGGCGTTTCCGAACTCCTGCACGGGCGTATATGCAAAAGAATCTATCTTCACCGCCGCCGCGAACGCGGCCATTACAACCGTTCCGAAACTGTTCACCAGACCCTGCACGAGCAATATGCCGAAGTTCATGATGGACTGCTGGATACAGGTAAGGGAAGAAAACGAGAGTATCTCCCCGAATCCTTTCCGGTCGAAACGCATGTCCTCACGCTTCACTCTCAATTCTGGCCGTTTAGCATACGTGTACCACACAATCAGTACCGCACCCGCGCCCTGGGAGACCACAGTAGCAAGCGCCGCGCCTTTTATGCCCATATCCAGAACAAGTATGCAGAACAGGTCAAGCCCTATGTTCATTACTGCCGAAATCGCGAAAAATATCAACGGTGTAACGGAATCCCCTACCGCACGAAGCAGGGAAGAATAAAAATTGCTCAGGAACGTGAAAACTATGCCTGCGAAAATAATCACGAGATAATCCCTCATCATCCCGTAAACATCGTCCGGCACGCTCAGCCATCCCAATATGGGGTCAATCCACACGAACACTGCAATGTTAAGGAAAACCGTGATGCCCCCTGTAAGTACGAAGGACATGAACACACTGCGCCTCATCCCGGAAAAATCCCCCGCGCCGAACTGCTGCGAAAACACCGTCCCGCTGCCCATCGACAGCCCGAGAAGTATGGAGGTCAGGAAAACCATCAGCGCATACGCCGAACCGACAGCCGCAAGCGCCTGTGACCCCACGAACTGGCCTACAATCAGAGTATCGGTGATATTGTAGCACTGCTGCAATAGCGAACCGGCCATCATCGGAAGGGTGAAAGTCAGCAATGTCCGCGTGATATTTCCTTGGGTCAGATCTCCTTTTTTTAACGGTTTCTCCATAAAACAGCCGAAAAGCGTGCAAATTTAAAACCTTTTTTCCTGTTATTAGTACACATATTACGGTTTGAACAATGACGGGCATACGGGAATTGGGCTAAAAAACATATTTTTGCAAATACAATTTTACCCTGATATGGAAGAAATAATAAAAATCGACAGCATCGATGCCTACAACCGTCTTTTCGGATTGGAGACCCTGCACCCTCTGGTTGCAGTGATAGATTTGGCTAATGCCGTGAAATTCCCTTCGCACTTTACCATGAATTACGGGGTCTACGCATTGTTCCTCAAACAGTCCAAATGCGGGGATCTTAGATACGGAAGACAACCATACGACTATCAGGAAGGGACAGTGACGAGTTTCGCCCCCGGGCAGGTAGTCGAAGTCACGATGGATGAAAACGTGAAACCGATGGCAAAGGGACTGCTGTTCCATCCCGACCTGATACGCGGCACTTCCCTCGGGAAGGAAATAAAACGCTATTCGTTTTTCTCATATTCCTCAAATGAGGCGCTGCATCTGTCGGACGACGAGAAAATGATATTCACGGATTGCCTCGACAAGATTTCATTAGAGCTTTCCCATCCGATAGACAAGCACAGCAAGCTGCTCATATCCAAAAACATAGAGCTATTGCTGGATTATTGCATGAGATTTTACGAGCGGCAATTCATCACGAGGTCCGTCGTGAACAAGAGCGTCGTGGTACGGTTTGACGAGCTGCTGGACGATTATTTCCATTCCGGCAAGACACAGTCCGAAGGTCTTCCGACAGTAAAATATTTCGCCGACAAGATATGCCTTTCACCCAACTATTTCGGGGACCTCATAAAAAAAGCAACAGGAAGGACGGCGCAAGAGTATATCCAGGGGAAAATAATGGACGTGGCCAAGGACATGATCATCGGCACGGACAAGAGTGTCGGCGAAATAGCATACAGTCTCGGATTCCAGTACCCTCAACATTTCAGCAGGGTGTTCAAAAAATGCACGGGCAATACTCCTAATGAATACAGATATTCTCGACATAAAGACAGTACATCAATGTAATTCCTGTTTAGGCTGCAAAACCTCATACCCTCAGGCATGTGTAATAAGACTGGACGGAGGGAGGGCGGATGCCGGTTACAAAGAAATCAGGTTCGGCTTCTGCACAGTCCTGATGATTGACCACGGAGATGGAAAAGCGGGATGCTGCGGATGCAGATGCTATGATTTTTCCGAAGCGACCATGGTTTTCCTGAGTCCGGGCCATGCATTCGACATGGAAGACGGTCATGCCCTTCCGGGGAAGGGCTGGCTGCTGGCATTCGATCCCGGGCTATTGGACGGACTGCCTGAACAGCTTGACAACTATACATTTTTCCATTACAGGAAAAACGAGGCCCTGCATCTGTCGCTGCGTGAAAAAAACAAAATCTCGGGATGCCTGCACGAATTGGAGGAAGAGCTGCGCCACCCCGTGGACAGCCACAGCGAGACATTAATATCCGATTACATAAAGATGATATTGGATTATTGCCGCCGCTACTATGAAAGGCAGTTCATTACACGCGGGGATGCCAATAAGTCAATCATAAAAAAGACGGACTGTATTTTGGAGGACTTCATCATGTCTGGAAAACTTGAAAGAAGGCTTTTCCCTACCGCCGGATACTGCGCATCTCTGCTCGATCTCTCGGAAAACTATCTGAACGATTTGCTGAAAGCGGAAACAGGAAAAGGCTTTGAAGACTATTTCAAGTTAAGGCTCATCGGTGCATCGAAGAAAATGCTTCTTGGCAAGGGGCTTACAACGGAGGCCATCGCAAAGAGGCTCGGTTTTCCGAATGCCGACAGCTTCAGGTACGCTTTCGAGAAAATAACCGGAACAGAACCGGAAAAATATCTGATTTCACGGAATTGAGAAGCTGTTTAAAATTTTTTCATACGATTATCCGCAAAATTACCCCTATGAAGATGAAAGCAGTAATTGCCACGGACAGTATATCCCTCCTACCGCTTCGCGGCAGGCACCACCCGTTCACGAGGCCACGGGCGGCCACGCTGTCCGTGGCTATTACTGCATACACAATCATTTGGGGTAATTTTGCGGATAATCGTATTTTTTCATTATAAAAAGTGCGCGACTTGAACGGTTATTCGTTTGAAAAAGTGTATTTTTGTCACTGGACAGTGAAAAATCGATACTGATGAAACGGATATTTACAGTTTTTTTCGCCGGCGCATTGCTGGCATTGGGCACGGTCACGACTGACCTTAAGGCACAGAACACACAGGAGGAGAAAAAAGACATAACCGAACTCGCGGCACAGCAGGCGGACAACCTCGGAGAACGTCTCGGACTTGAAGATTGGCAGGTATTCTATGTGGACTCAATCCTGCAGACCAACCTTAAAGGCATGGAGGATGACATCAAGAAGCTAAGCGAGATGAAGATAACCATGACCGACATCTACTTGGCCGTACAGGACGAATGGGCGGAAAAGACAGATGCGGCGTTCCGGAAACTTTTCAATGAAGACCAATGGAAGAAATACCTTTCGACCGGAGCACGCAAGGCGATGAAGGATAGGGAGAGAAGGGCCAAGGAACGCCAGAAGAGCGATGCCACCCTGCAAGAAAGGGAAAAAGAGGGAAAATTATAGAAGCTCTAATCGCCTGAACGGCGCAGAGTTATCTGTGTTATTTCCGGCCATGCCCCGAGGCGGATCGGCAAAAGGTAACCCAACCCGGCATTGACATACAGGGCCTGCCCGCCTTCACGGTACAACCCGTTGTGTTCCGGATAGATATGCGAAGCTGGCGAATACCCGAGGATACTGAATTGCATATCGTGGGTATGCCCGGACAAAGTAAGTTCTATATCAGTGTCCGGCAGCACTTCACGCCTCCAGTGCGTAGGATCGTGGCTCATCAGCACTGTAAACATACCCTCCGTCCCAGCCATCGCCCCCTTTAGGTCCGCATAGTCGGGAAAAGGGGATTCCCCGCTGTTCTGCACTCCGACAAGGGCTATGCTGTCCGTCCCCCGGTGCAATATTACATGTTCATTATCAAGCAGCCTCCATCCCATTGCCGTCTCGCGTGCAAAGAGACTGTCAAGATTCGCCGCCTCTTCTTCGGGGCTGTCCCACTCGGCGTATGTCCCGTAGTCATGGTTTCCCAAGACCGAATAAACCCCGTCCCGTCCTCTTATACTGCCGAGTATGTCCATCGTCCCGAGCAGCTCGGAAGCCGTACTGTTCACAATGTCGCCGGTAAAAAGGACAATGTCGGCATCAAGCCCGTTTATTATCGAAACAGCCTCCCGCAATGCCCCGCCGTCCTTGTTCCAGCTGCCTGAATGGATGTCGGAAATCTGCACTATCCTGTACCCGTCGAAACTTTCAGGCAAAGAAGCGAAATAGATCTCCACGTCATTCACTTCGAAATGGCGTATTCCTTCGGTCGCCCCATAGACAGTGCTGCCAAGAACGAACAGTCCAGCCGCCCCGGCCACACAGCCGGTAACGGACATATTCCTGCGGAACACGGGGAAAATCCTCAAGACCAGCAGGAAAACGGCAAAAACAGTCTTAGGGACGGTAACACAAAGCAACAATATTGAAACGGTCCCCATCGTTTCATGTTCCCCGCATACCAGCAACAATGAAAACAGCAACGTCAGGAACGTCGGCAGCCAACACAAACAATGCGTCCGCTTCCTCGGAAGCGGACGACAATAAACTGCGAATATGTACCAATCCGTAAGAGCGGATACCAGAACGGACAAAAAGACGAAGAACAGCAGCATAAACCCTCTTACTCTTCTATCTTGACTCCGTCGAGATCCAGCAGAACGAACTGGAGGTTGTCATTGTATACGGTCATGATGCCGGTAAGCGATATCTTGCCCGCGTTGGCATCGGTTATCCCGCTTGAAGCCAGTTTGGAGTCGGCAAATTTGGCATAACCGCTCGTGCGCACCTGCAAATCCGCCCCGTCAAGGGTGAAATACTGGCTCACGCTGTAAAATGCCGGTTCATAATCTTCCGGATTGGAGATATAACCTTTGGTCAGGTAGTCTGCAAAACCTTCCTCTGAAAACGCCCAGGTATCTATCCCGTGCGTATCGTCCGAAAGGTACAGACTGTTGTCATTCTTGTCGTAAACGATGCAGAACACCCTGTTCCCGTAAGTCAGCCCCTTGACCGTAACGTACATCCCGACATATTTTTCGGATATGATATCATCACCCGACGTGACTACGACAGGCTCGACAGGTTCATCGATTTTTCCCCTGAACACATGCAGGTCGATAAGCAGCTGCACATCTATATACGATGTTTCATAGTTTCCGGTCACATCCTCGTAACCGAGCTGCACCATCCTGCCGTATGCACCGAGAGCAAGGCCTTTGCATTTTACGTATATCCACTGCCCGCGCTTGTACACATTGTAAAGACCTGTTTTGCCAAGTTTAAGCTCTATGCCCCCGGTACTGTCCTGTATGTACAGGCTGCGGTAAAAATTACCTTCTTCGTCGGACGTCGTAACCTGGCCCTTAATCACTATGTCGTCCTCTATGACAAAAGGATGTCCGGGTTCATACATCGCTTTCAGATCGGCAATCGACATGAAAGAGTCCGGGTCGAAATCCGCATCCGTATAGATATCGTACGGTGCGGGGTTTTCGTATTCACCCGTAAAGACAGGGCCGAATTCCTCGCAGGAAACAAGTCCCGCGAGCAATACCGCGAATAAAAACATATAGCGTTTCATATAATCAAATCCTCCGAATTAAAACCTGAAATATATATTCAACATATAATTGATTCCCTGCATGTAAAAATATTTGGAATCGAACCTGTAATAACGTTCCTCGTTCTCGGAATCGATGAGACGGCTCTGCTCATAACCTCCAGTCTTCAGCCACTGGTTATTGAGTATGTTCTTTATTTCGAGGGAAAATCCGATATTGTACTTGCGGTCGATATACCATGATTTCCCGATGCTCGCATTCAAGACGAACTGAGGGGAGAATGTTTCCTGCGCCGCCATGTACTCCTCCTCGGCAGGCGTCCACACGTTGTCAGGGCCGCACACGGCTATGTCGGTACGGTACAACGGATTCATCTCCAGATACATCTTGTCGAAATACTGAAGGTTGAGTTCAAGGAAAAGATAGTTTCTCGTCCTGTAATTAAGCCCGAGGCTTGTCGCTATCTGAGGGGTGTTCCCGACATAATGCCTTTGGACTTTCTCTACTATAGGGGAACCCGATTCGTCATAAATATAGTTTCCCGAAGCGTCTTTCCGGTATATATTGTGGGACTTCCAATATGCCACCTCGCGGTTGTCCATGATCAGGTCTCCGCTATTGTCGATAGTCTGTGTCACGCGAGGGGTTGAAGTGTAGACATAATCACCTATGCTTGCCGCACCCTGAAGGGAAAGCCCCGTAACAGGAAGAGGCACCTTGAAGCCCACCTCGATGCCGACATTCCTTTGGTCTATCCCGCTCATGGCGAAGTTCGTGAATGAGTTCTGCGAATCATCGTAAAAACTCGTCAGGTCCGTCTGGTCCTTGATTGTCGTGTAAAATGCAGTGACCCTCACATCATATCCCTGCTTGGAAAAGGCATAGTTCACATCGACCGAGAAAGTCTTTTGCGTCGTCAGGTTAGGCGTAAGCGTATTACGTGTCCTCGGGGAAACGAAAGACTCGTTAAAATACGGAGCTTCATTGAAATATCCCACATTGGCATAGAAACGGTGAGCCTTGCGGACATACGCGAATCCGGCCTTTGCAGAATAGGTAAAGAACTGGGGAGCCTCGGATTTTCCTTTGGAATCGTATGGGAAAAGCCCTTTCTGCACAAGTCCTTCCCTCCAGAATGTGGAATAACCTGCCTCGGCGGCCAGATACGCGCGCCACGGGCCGTATTCATAATTGCCGTTGGCCCATAATTTTGCATTCCTTATCTGGGCGTAGTAGTCATATCCGTATTTGTCACCGACTTTTACTTTCTGCGCATGTCCGTGCTGGAAATAATAATCCAGGTCGTTCTGTATCTTCACAGGATCCGTGGCGAAGTCCCTTTCCGCGAACTGGTCTATATTAACATAATAATCGCCGCCGAGCAAATCCTTTACGGTCTTGTACAGTTCCGTCCTGTTCCATCTGTAATTGGCCCCGGCATCCAGAGTGAAGTGGTCATCCGCCCTCCAGCTAAGATTGACGGAAGCATTGACATCGTTCTGGTCCGTACGCCTCTCTTCAAGGATATACTTCGAACGCCTCATCCCGTCCGAATCCTTGTTTTCATAATTTATATTGTAAATACGGTCCCAGTTTATATGCTGTGTCCCGCCGTAGTTGTTCATCCATGCCTCGGCAGCCCATCCGGCAAGATATTCGGAATCCCTGTTGGAATAATTCGGATCGGGATTGTAAAAATAGCTTGGGAGGTTCCTGTAATAATCAGGACGGGGATCCGGAGTATCGTACCAGTCGAGGGCGGAATACCCGTTGCGGCCTGTACGGTAAAGCACCGTGGCAGACAATTCGAGATCCTCTTCCGGAGTATAAAGGTACTTGAACATTATCACCGGTTCATGGTTGTTCCTTACGCGGGCGTTCCTTACCACCCCGTTCTGATAACCCCAGTTGGAGTTGTAGAAATTGCTTCCCACCAAATCATATACCTCTTGCGTGGATGCATTCTGAGCACCGCGCTGTACGGGGGCACCGAAAACCGAAAGGCTGAAACGGTGACGGTCGCGGAGGTTTTTCTCCATTCCGAAATAATATGAGAAGGATTTATAATAGACACCTTCGACCCAGTCGTTTCCGCCAAGGCGCGTAGATATGTTGGCCGCGAAAGACCAGCCGTTGTCCATCTCGCCGGTAGCATACGAGGCCATGAGGCGCAGACGGTAAAGCGCGCTGTTGGAAAGCAGGCTGAAACGGTATCCCTTGCGCATCTGGGATGCGGTACCGAATATGTTGGTCTGGCCGTTGAATCCGCCGACACCGAAGTAACCCGGCTCCAGTCCCAAGGTATTGTCCTCCGACCTTACAGCCTCGTTAAGGCCGCTCCACAGCGAATAGGGAGAGTAACCCGTAATGGCGTCATTCATCTTTACTCCTGAAAGGTACACGTCCCTCGTACTGTTGTCATAGCCTCTCGAGCGGAACCTGACCGAACTGAAATCATATCCGGTGATGTTTTCATACACATCCGCCGAAGCCCCGAATATCAAAGGTATGTCCTCGAAACCGGATTCGTCCATATCGTAAGATACAAAATCCGCCTCAAAGTCATCGAAATATCCTTCGGGAACCACCGACACGTATGATATGTCTTTCATGACACCGCTTTCAACTGTGACTGTCAGCCTTTCCGCACTGAATCCCTCCGCGAGGATCTCCACTTCATAATCCCCGGCACCAATCTCGTCGAAAACGAATACTCCGTCATCGCCTGAAAACGTATAACCTATTTCATCGCCCTGACTGATAAGCCTGAGTTCCGCCCCCTCCACAGGAGCCTTGTCGGAACGATTGACTACACGTCCTTTCACCCCGCCTGTCCCGTTCTGCGAGTAAGCAGGAAAAACAGCCGTAATCAAAATAATAATCAATAATATGCGTTTCATATAAAATCTATTTTTCCTGTTGTCTATTTGCCGATTGTGATGAAAGTAGGGAAATGGTCGCTATAACCGTCCATGAATGCCCCGTAAGAGAACGTCCTGTGCGGATTGTTCTTGTACTGTCCTTTCTTTGTCACCATGAACGGTTTCCTGAAAATCGTGGCATAATAGCCTTTCCGTCCGCTGCGGCACAGTTTCAACGTACCATCTTCGGCATTCAGCAGCGAGCCGTTCACGAGTATCTGGTCGAACACGCTCCAGACATTCTGGTAAGCGTTGGAACCGAAACCGTCGTTGAGCATCCTCCAGAACGGATTGAACATGTCTTCCGGCTCCTCCACGTCATCCGGGTCAAGCCTTCCGCCGAGCACCTCGCACATGCTTTCATTGAACGGGTCGTCGTTCATGTCTCCCATGACAATGACTTTGATGCCCGGATGCTCTTCCATCACCCCGAGTGAATGCTCCCTTATGATTTCCGCGCCACGGCTCCTGAGATCGCCTCCCTTGCCTCCTACACGCGAAGGAAGATGGGCGACATATACGGCAAACTCCTCACCGGAAATCCGGCCGTAAACCATAAGGATGTCCCTTGTCTTGAAGTCCTCGTAACCCTCCATTGTAAACGGGATCGACTCACTGTAAATGTATTCGAATTTGTCAGGACGGTAAAGCATGGCCACGTCCACTCCCCTCATGTCCGGACTGTCGTAATGCACTATGCGGTATCCCGCGGCAGCTATCTCGGGCTGGGACACCAGATCTTCGAGCACCCGCCTGTTTTCTATTTCGGAAACCCCGAGAATCGTATGGAACATCCCGTTCCTGCGCGCCATGGCCTCTATGACCCGCGCGATATTGTGGAGTTTCTTTTCGTATTTTACCTCGGTCCACTTGTTCGCCCCGTCAGGAAGGAACTCTTCATCGTTCTTCTCGGGATCGTCATAGACATCGAAGAGGTTTTCAAGGTTATAAAAACCCACCACATATTTTTCCTTCAAATCCTGCGCACAGAGCGAAACGCTCCCTATCAAGAGCAGGATTAAAACCGGAACAATCGTTTTCCTCATAAAATTCATATCTTTTACGTGTTAGTTTTATTTCAAATACCCCACCATGAAGACACCTTTGCGGACTCCACTGCCGTTTCTACATCATCAGGCAGATTGTGGAAAAAATCAATCCCCAGCATCTCCTCCAGCTCATCTATGTTCATTACCATGGAAGAATTGATGCGGTTTTCACTGTATTGTCTGTTTTCCAGATATATCCCTATGCCCATGTATTCGGCGATGGTACTGTTGCCGTCATACTTCAGAAGCGCCTTGAAATACGCCTTTGGAACATTTACCCTGTTCCCTCCCCTGTCGGTGATGAAATTGTCCTCGCTCGGGACACAGCCCGTAACGACATATAGGGTGTCGCATTTGTCCGACCATCCCCTCACCGTGGTCTCAAGATTCTGCCAGATGCCCTGGTTCAGGCGTGAATTCTGAGGAGTGACATTGGTAGGATAATATGTAGAGCGGTGGGCATCCGGCCAATAGCGGTCGGCTGCCGGCAACTGGTGCCCACGGTCATATCCGCTCACGCCCCAGCCACGGTCCACATTCGACTGATACTGCACAGGAATCTTGGGATCCTTGACTCCCCAGCCGTCATTCCTGTGTCCAGTGCCGCGAAGCCCGCTGTTCAATGGATATGCCACCCAGACTGAAACACGGTTCGAAGCATCATAGTAAAGGGAATAGTTCCTTATTTCCTGTCCGTCCATGTCCATATTGTGGAACACCCATGCAAAGCCTTCCTTCTCCTCTGTTGCCGGCAATTCAAGCCATCCCCTTACAGGCTCCGAGACAAGTCCCGGAAAAGGATTGTCAGGATCATCCGGCTTGTCCGGATCATCGGGGTCATCGGGGTCATCGGGGTCATCGGGGTTTTCCGGCTCTTCCGGGGTCTGCCCTGCCTGAGACAAGGCCGCCTTGCATGAATATTTGCCGAAAACGCCCACGATTTCCGCATCGCGCTGCTCGGCGGTATCGTTTTCTGAATATTTCAAGACTATATTGGACTTATTGCCGCTCCCCGACAGAGGATCGATCTCAATCCAATCGGAAGAATTCCCGTGATAAACTACGGAGAGCGTCCAGTCCTGTCCGCTCTCGACAGTCACGAACATGCTTCCCGCATCGGCAGTAACCTGCTGTCTGGAAAGACGTATTTCTCCATAATCCTTCGTTTCGCACGAAACGGCAAGAAACACCAATGACAGCAAGGCGACACGGGAAACCGTTTTGACAAGTATCGGAAAATCGTACTTCATAAATATCCGTTTCATGTCCGTAGCCTATTGTCTTCCCGGAATCGTGATAGTTACCCCGTCGCTCCAGTCCACCGCATCGCCGTTTCCTCCCGCTTTCAGGGTCACGTCATCAAGACGGTGAGCGGAACCGAGTGTCGGGGCAAAACGTATCCAAAGGGTTTCAGTGCCTTCCGGCAAAACGAACTCCGATGTGGCCAGGTCCCATCTCCCGTTCAGATACTGCCCGCTTGCGAATGTATAGCCGACCTCCACCCAGGTCTCGCCGTCAGGGCTGACCATTACAGGAAACTCTTCAGGGACAAATGTATTGTCAGAATTGCCGTAAAGGTATTTTTCAGTACCGAAACTCAGGGTGTATTCACGCTGTTCCGGATGTACCTTGATGTTGCCTATGACAAAATACGGACTGCCGGAACCGAAGAACAGGTTGTTGTTTCCGGAGCCTTCGTAGTCCGAATAGCTGCCGTTCGAAGTAGAATTGGCCCTTGCGCTCATTCCGTCAAAATAATATTCCACTTCACCGGAACCGAAGCCAGTCTCGTTTTTCCAGCAGTCGGACTGGTCAAGATACGGCCAATAACCGCTTTCATTTTCCCGGGCCAGTTCCTTGTCGAAATCATTGCCGAAGAACAACGACGGTATCCCGTCAGGATTGGCGTCCTGAGCTATGTCGAGAGTGGCGTAAACCGCAAGAGTCTTGAAAACTACCTGCGAACTGCGGGCGTCCCCGGCCGGATTTTCGAGCACGGTAACGGTAACCTTGCCGGCCTCACCCTTTCCCGACGGCGGATCGATGGCAATCCAGTCCGCTTCAGGCACGGCCTCCCAGTCCCTGTTCACATAAAGCACAAAGGTATCGGAACCGCCTTCATGGCCGAACTGCATGGCTTCATCTCCCAATACTATTTCGGGGAGAGGCGGCACAGGCTTGTCTTCGCAAGAAGAAAGGGAAAACATGCCCGCCAACACCGCTACAGCCGTCAAAGACTTTAACAGACAGTCGTTAATGAAATCTTTCATATTAAATATCACTTAAATAATCGTACAAAGATACGGCATAATCGCGAAATAGCCATCCAGTGTCGGCATAAAAACTGTTAAATTATTGTTACATGCGTTTTTTAACGGCCATCCGCACGATTGTCCCTGCCACGGGAACGGCAAACAGCCCTGGCGGTAAATCCCTCCCGCAGCTTCGCAGCGGGTCCTTCCCGTTCACGAGGCCACGGGCGGCCACGCCGCCAGGGCTGTTTGCCGTTCCCGTGGCAGATTATTTTGTCGATGCCGTTTTATTCCCTTACTTTGCACTACTTTCAAACATTTTTTATGGACACAAAGACGATATACCTTGCCGGAGGATGCTTCTGGGGTGCGGAGCATTTCCTGAAAATGATAGACGGCGTGGAAGAAACCACCGTAGGTTATGCCAACAGCAGGCAGGCATCCCCTTCGTATCAGGAAGTATGTACAGGAAACACCGATGCCGTTGAATGCGTCGAAGTCAGGTACGACCCGGAAAGGGTTCCTCTGGAAGACCTCCTGCGACTGTTTTTCAAAATCATCGACCCCACAAGCATAGACAGGCAAGGAGAAGACCGGGGACGGCAATACCGTACAGGTATTTACTATACAGACCCTTGCGACGAAAAAGCCGTCAGGGAATCACTCGGACGGTTGTCCCAAGACTACACGGCACCCATCGCCGTGGAGGCAATGCCGCTGCAAAATTTCTACACGGCCGAGGAATACCATCAGGACTATCTTGCAAAGAATCCCGGCGGCTACTGCCATGTCCCTCAAGGCAAGTTCATACTTGCGCGGCAGTACAAACACGACTCATCTGGCCACATTTTTGCGCCTGCAGACAGACCAGCCGAAAAACCCGAGGACCTTGCCGAGTGAAAAATACTCGCCGTGGCAATAGGCAATCAGGCCCGCCGCTTCCATGTCGAACTTTCCCGAAGCGTTCATGTATTCCGGATCCACGGCAACATTCACCACGTCAAGCATGAACATGTCGTGCGAACCGAGAGGGACTATCCTGTTCACCCGGCATTCGATGGATACCGGGGACTCTGCGATGGAAGGTGCCGACACAACGGCGGACTTTTCCGGAGTCAGGCCGCACTCGGCGAATTTGTCATGATCGCGGCCGGATTTCACGCCGCACCAGTCCGTCGCACGCGCAAGCCTTTCGGTCGTAAGATTGATAACGCACTCTCCGGTACGGGCTATGATGCCATGCGAGTGCCTGTCGGGACGTATCGAGACATAGCACATGGGCGGCTCGGTACAAAGAGTGCCTGTCCAGGCTACGGTTATCAGATTGTACTCTTCTCGCGTAGCCCCGCAACTTACCAGTACAGCGGGAAGGGGATAAACCATAGTCCCCGGCTTCCAGTTCACTTTAGACGTTTTCATACTTTTAATGTTTGACCTTCCGGTATTTCTGGTTTTTATCTTTAGGATTGTCCGGAACAGTCATTTCTATGACGCCCAATTCCAACAATTCACCGATATATTTTTTTCTGTTTTTGCTTTGATTCGATATACCCAATCTATTCATTATTTCTTGTGACGTTCGCGGAATGTTACAGAAATTACAGATATCTTCTTGTTTCTTGGTTAAATTCCGATAGTTACCTTCCTTACTTTCATGGTTACTTTCATGGTTACTTTCATGGTTACTTTCATAGTTACTTTCATGGTTACTTTGAACTTCGGATTTATCTATTTGAGGATTACCTTTTCTGTAGATAACAATCAAGAATTCATGTGCCGACTCATTGTTTATAAACTGAACATCCGGTCCGTTAGCAATAGCACGCCTTATTCCGCTACCCACGCCGGTGTATGGCAACAAATAAATGGCATTGTTAAAAAGAAAAGTATTACGCGGCATTGATGTTCCGGCAACTATATCATTCACGGACAATCCGTTTGGCAAGATACCGGGACTATGGATCTCAACTCTATCGTCAAAAATAAAAATACGGACAGGAGCATGCCAATTGAGAGAGCGATGCACTAATGCATTTACCGTAAACTCAACCAGACTGACATACGGAATCTCCAATTGGCCTGGAGAATTGAATTCATTTTCAGTCTGAACACTTTTCAGGTTACGGTTGAAAAAGGCCATAATAGTCTTGAACTGATGCAGAAGGTTGCCCTCCATATCATTATCATTCACCTTATCGCGAAATTGTGTGCCACCGACATTATTTCCGAAATAACAGATACATTTAGCAGTCATTGTAGGCAACCAGCGCTGGGTATATTTGCCGAAAAGCAACATTGCCGCCACTGTCAATTGGCCATTGGAACGGATAAAGCGCAAATTTCTGAACAACCTTGTCAGATCGTGACCTTCCGCAATGGCATCACAGACATCATCAACGGAACTTTCACGTAATCTATCCCCGACCATTCCCTTACGCTCCAATACATGCGAAAACTTATTATGCAAGTATTCCTTTATCGTGGGTACGTCCAAATCGTCAATCGTCGCATCGGCTACTGTTGATTCATCCGGAGCAAAATTGCCGCATTCAGTCATCATTTCAGCCAATTCCGCATTATCAAAAACTTTGCGCTTGTCTCCCCCGTTTTTAACCCATACAATACCTTTATTGTCGCGATATGGTTTATTCAGTCCCTCCTTAATGTGAGCTACGATAACAGCCCCACCCTTAACATCAACATTCTCAACATCAAGCAATATCGAAGGCACGACATTCTCCGATGCTATGTTACTGAGGAGGTTTGCAGTCTCTTGCACCTCAATATACGAAAGAGGATTGACATTACCGCTCTTATCGTTAATTCCTATTATCAGGTCTCCTCCCTTAGAGTTGCTGAATGCAACGAGTTCACAGCCGATATCATATTTTTCATCCTTGAAAATCCGTTCCTTCAGTTGCGCTCTGGTATCTTCGCCAAGCCGTCGGTATTTCAGTATGTCTTCCTTATTCATAAGCCCATCCTGTTTTTCTGTACAAAAATACGCCGTTCTACTTAAAAACCCATATAATTCCTAAACGGCACCTGTTTTATTCACCACCCGCACCCTGCCTGCAGTTTATCTTCATTATTTCATCGAATTTCGTGGTATATTGCGGCGAAAGATGCTCTCTGTTCATCCTGACACCCCCGAATCCCTGGGAAGCGAAAACCACGCTTCCGGCTCCTTCGCGCTTATTGATGCCGTCTATCACCGACATGAGTTTTCCGTTCCCGTTATCCACGGACGGAGACGGATCGAAAAGCGACGGCTGAAGGGACTTTTCCGGCAGGATGCCTGAAAAAACCACTCCGGCCTTTTTAAAAGGTATGCGGCCGTCATAAATGCGCTCGAAAGCATAGCGGGCCGTCTTCAAGATAACGAACGTGTCGGATACAGGCGGTTCCAGCCTTTCTATGCGGTTGCGGCTATACTCCCTTTGAGTATCTTTAAAACGGTTGGTCAGTAAAAAGATGTTCATCTCCGATGCCACGCTCCCTTGCCTGCGCAACTTCTCGGCAGCCATCGCGACGAATTGGGAAAGTTGCTCGAAAAGTTCCTCCTTGTCCGTAATCTCATGGGCGAAACTCCTTGAAACGCATATCTGTTTCTTAGGCTCGGGATCCTCGCCGAAATCTATCGACGGGATGCCATGCAATTCGCGCCATGTACGCAATCCGGAAAGCCCCATCCGAGCCTTTACCCACTCCTCAGAAAGGGAAGCGAAATCGTATGCGGTGGACACTCCCCGCAAATGCAGCTTTTCCGCATAACGGCGGCCTATGCCCCATACATCGCCGATGGGGAATTTCCGCAACACTTTCTCTATGTCCTGCGGCCTTTTCATAAAACAGGCTCCGCCTAGTTTGGGATACTGCTTGCAGAGTTTCGATGCTATCTTCGCCAAAGTCTTGGTATGCGATATGCCGACACTCACGGGAATACCCACATTCCTCATGCACAAACGGTTCAGCTTGTGTCCCAAACCGTCGAGGCTGTCGTCGGGTATTCCGGTCAAGTCCAAAAAGGCCTCGTCTATGGAATAGATTTCTATTGCCGGGACGGCCTCACGCAAAGTGGCATGCATCCTGTGGCTCATGTCCCCGTAAAGCATGAAATTGGAGGAAAACACCGTGACTTCCCCCGAGGAAACAAGGCGGGAAAACTGGTAAAAAGGCTGCCCCATCTTTATCCCGAGAGCCTTGGCTTCGTTGCTTCTCGCTATAGCGCAGCCGTCATTGTTGCTCAGCACGACAACCGCCTTCCCGTTCAGGTCGGGACGGAACAGCCTCTCGCATGAGACGAAAAAATTGTTACAATCCGCCAGTCCGTACATGCTCACAGTTTTTTTATTACATACCTCACCACACCCCACACCGTAAACTGCTCTTCGGGAGACACCCTGATAGGCTTGAATTTAGGATTTGCCGGCAAAAGCAGCAGGCCGCCGGCTTCCTTTTTAATATGTTTCAGAGTAAACTCCCCATCTATAAAGCACACGGCTATGCACATGTCATACGGTTCCACGGCCCTGTCTATCACAAGCAGGTCGCCGTCGCCTATCCCCGCGCCGGACATGCTTTCCCCGCAGACACGGGCGTAAAACGTGGAAGCCGGATGCTGTATCAGTTCTCTGTTAAGGTCTATGTGCCGCGGCATGAACTCCTCGGCCGGAGACGGGAAACCGGCCCTCACACCACTCTCCGAATATGGGAGACCGAGTTCCTTTTCCCTGTCGGGAACCATTATTTCTATCCTGTCTGATTCTTCCATAATCATGTATTCATATCCGTTTATAAACGTTTACACACATTTTGCGGATAATCTTAGAAGCTGTTTAAAATTTTTTCTCAGAACATTTGAGGCAAGCTTCCGCGCAGGTTTTTGTCGTTTTTTGAGGAGAATAGCAGCGCTATTTTACGATAAAAATGGCGAAAACGTGCCGGAATGATGCCAC
>JADIME010000078.1 GCA_017694935.1 Candidatus Merdivivens pullistercoris | reverse complement strand
ACAGGCTTCCGCGCCAGGTTTTTGTCGTTTTTTGAGGAGAATAGCAGAGCTATTTTACGATAAAAACGGCGAAAACGTGCCGGAAAGATGTCACAAAGAACTTTTGAAAAAATTTTAAACAGCTTCTAAATCCGGTCATCGGCAACTCCTGTATTTCTTCCTGCCCACTTTAAGTTCACAGCGGAGACTCTTCACGCGATGCAAATCATCACGATATACCGACAACAGGTTCACACGGTAATGCACCGTCAGGAACACAAGGCGGAAGAAAAGCAGGGCCTTCGCGGCGGCACGGGACAAGGCACAACTTCCGGGATTGCATTCTATCAGCAACAAATCGTTGTAAATGGATGACACGTCGAACAAGGTCCTGTCCCCGTAACTGTCACGGTCATGGAAAATTATTGCGCCGGGTACGACATACGTCCTTTTTGAGAGGTAGCGTGTCCTCGCAAGATATTCTTCGGCAGACGGTCCGGCATCGGTGAATATCCGATTCAAAGGGCCTGTTTCCCTTATCAGAGCCACGGGGAGAAACCAGCAGCCGGAAGGCACGTCCTTTACGTGGATTTTTACCGTGGAAGAACCGGCTCCACGCTCCAAAAAACGCCTGAGTCCATATGAATGCCTTATGACAGGCCGGAATGATGTTTCATAGCCCGAACCGAAACCGTTCATGTACACCGGGACTGACAAGGAATCGTCGGAACAGCAGGCAACGAGGGCTTCCAACGCACCGGAGGCAAGCCATACATCATGGTGCATGAGCAATACCGCATCGGCACCCGATGCCACCGCCCTGTCTATCCCGGCCTGCGCCGCTGCTGCAAAACCGGCGTTGGTTCCCATGCGGACAATCTCTACTTCGGGAAAAGCACCGGCTACAAATTCAGGGGTGCCGTCCGACGAAGAATTATCGACCACAATGACATGCTCCGGAGGACTTGTGGAGCAATAAAGAGATGAGATGGATTTGTCCACCCACCTCATCGCATTATAAGTCACTATAACGGCACAGACATTCATCTAATCCAACTTCAGCACCGCCATGAACGCACTCTGGGGAACCTCGACATTGCCGACCTGCCTCATACGCTTCTTGCCTTTCTTCTGCTTTTCAAGCAACTTCCTCTTACGCGTTATGTCTCCTCCATAACACTTGGCAGTCACGTCCTTGCGCACGGCCTTCACTGTCTCGCGGGCGATTATCTTTGCCCCGATTGCAGCCTGGATTGCTATGTCAAATTGCTGGCGGGGGATCAGTTCTTTCAGTTTCTCGCACATTTTCCTTCCGAAATCGTAAGCATGATCGCGGTGGATGAGGCTTGAAAGGGCGTCCACCGGTTCCGAATTGAGGAGTATGTCCAGTTTCACGAGATCCGCCCTCTTAAAGCCCGACAAATGGTAATCGAATGAGGCATAGCCCTTTGAAATAGATTTCAACTTATCATAAAAATCAAAGACTATCTCGGCCAGCGGCATTTCGTAGTTGAGTTCCACCCTGTCGGAAGAAAGGAAATGCTGCCCGGTAAGGGTTCCCCTCTTGTCAAGGCACAGTTTCATTATGCCGCCGAAAAATTCGCTTTTCGAGATTATCTGGGCCTTTATATACGGCTCTTCAATATAGTCTATGAGCGTAGGCGACGGGAGTCCCGAAGGATTGTGTACATCAAGAACCTCATGCTGTGTCGTATATACTTTGTATGAAACATTCGGCACAGTCGTAATCACATCCATGTCGAATTCCCTGTAAAGCCTCTCCTGTACTATTTCAAGGTGCAGGAGTCCGAGGAAACCGCACCTGAAACCGAAACCGAGCGCAAGCGACGATTCCGGGTCGAAAACAAGGGAAGCGTCATTCAGGCGCAATTTTTCAAGGGAAGCGCGCAAATCCTCGTACTCGTCCGCCTCTACCGGGTAAACTCCGGCGAAAAGCATCGGTTTTACCTCCTCGAAACCGGCAATCGACGATGAACACGGCCTGTCCACATGGGTAATGGTATCCCCGACCTTCACCTCGGCGGCCGTTTTTATTCCGGAAATGATATATCCCACGCTCCCGCACGGTATCTCGTCGCGAGGCTCGAGCTTCATCTTCAGAACGCCGACTTCATCCGCCTCGTATTCCCTTCCGGTATTGAAGAACTTGACCTTGTCGCCTGCCCGTATCGACCCGTTTTCCACCTTGAAATACGCGATGATCCCTCTGAAAGCGTTGAACACCGAATCGAAAATGAGAGCCTGCAACGGGGCTTCGGGATCACCTGACGGAGCAGGGATACGGTCCACTATGGCATCGAGTATTTCATCCACCCCCTGCCCTGTCTTGCCTGAAGCGAGGATAATCTCGTCAGGATCGCACCCGAGAAGCTCCACCACCTGGTCCTTCACGACATCCACCATGGCGGCATCCATGTCGATCTTGTTCAGCACAGGGATTATGGCCAGATCGTGCTCTATCGCGAGATAAAGGTTGGAAATGGTCTGTGCCTGTATGCCTTGCGTAGCATCCACTACCAAAAGCGCGCCTTCGCAGGAAGCTATGGCACGTGAAACTTCATAGGAAAAATCCACATGTCC
Organism: Candidatus Merdivivens pullistercoris; assembly: GCA_017694935.1. Taxonomy (GTDB): domain Bacteria; phylum Bacteroidota; class Bacteroidia; order Bacteroidales; family UBA932; genus Merdivivens; species Merdivivens pullistercoris. The sequence continues at coordinate 3,262 of JADIME010000078.1, read as the reverse complement.
CGGAGTATCAATCAGATTCAATATGTAATCCTGACCGTTTCTGGCATACTCCATTTGAATTGCATGGCTTTTAATCGTGATGCCTTTCTCCCGTTCAAGATCCATTGAGTCAAGGACCTGGTCCTCCATATCCCTTTCACTGAGTGTCCGTGTGGCTTCAAGCAGCCTGTCCGCCAAGGTACTCTTCCCGTGATCGATGTGCGCTATTATCGAGAAATTCCTAATATTTTTCATTTTACAGAAATATATGCGCAAAGATAGCAAGAAATGGGAAAAAAGGACGTACATTTGCTTGACAGTTTGAATGCTGCCTAAATTTTAACGATAATGTCTGATATGTCTACTAAAACAGAAGAACTACAACGCATCGCGTCACAGGTAAGGCGCGACATCATCCGCATGGTGCATTCCGCCAAGTCGGGACACCCGGGAGGCTCGCTCAGCAGCACGGAGATCATGACCTCCCTCTATTTTAACGTAATGAAACACGACCCGGCAAATTGGAAAAGGGATGCTAAAGGGTACGATGCCTTCATTCTTTCCGCCGGACACCTTGCACCGGTATATTATTCAGTACTTGCGCGTTCCGGATATTTCGACATCAAGGAACTCGGCACGCTGAGACAGTTCGGCAGCAGGCTTCAGGGACACCCATGCACCGAAAAAGGGCTTCCGGGCGTATTCCAGCCGTCCGGCTCATTGGGGCAGGGGCTTTCCGCAGCCGCGGGAATCGCCCTCGCGAAGAAAATCGACAAAGACGGCAACAGGGTGTACGTGCTTCTCGGTGACGGGGAATGCGAGGAAGGCCAGATCTGGGAAGCTGCCATGTTTGCCGTAAACCACGGGCTCGACAATCTCATCGCGGTAATGGACTGGAACAACCAGCAGATAGACGGAAAGGTTTCGGACGTGGCCGGCATCAAAGACTACGAGCCTATATGGAAATCCTTCGGATGGGAAACGATAGTGTGCGACGCCCACGATTTCAATTCGCTTCTACCCGCATTCGAAAAGGCGAAGAAAGCAGGAAAGCCTGCAATAATTCTGGCAAAGAGCAACATGGGACAGGGCGTGGACTTCATGTGCGGGACACACAAATGGCACGGGAAAGCGCCTTCCGACGAACAGGCCGCTGCAGCGCTTTCACAGCTCGAAGAGACTCTGGGAGACTATTAATCACCATAAACCATCATCAGAAAACATGAAAAAGGAATATATAAATTCAGGGAACAAAGATACCCGCAGCGGTTTCGGCGCGGGGCTTTATGAGGCAGCCTCCCGCAATCAGGAAATCATAGCATTGTGCGCTGACCTCGCCGGCTCGCTCAAAATGGAAAAATTCGCCGAGGCATGGCCCGAAAGATTCATTCAGTGCGGCATCGCCGAAGCCAACATGATAGGCGTCGCGGCAGGAGCGGCGCTTACGGGAAAAATCCCGTTCGCCGGTTCATTCGCCGAGTTCATCACCGGAAGGGTATATGACCAGATACGCCAGGAAGTCGCATACGGCAACACCAATGTCAAGATAGCCGCTTCCCATGCAGGAATAACGCTCGGCGAAGACGGAGCCACCCACCAGACGATGGAAGACATTGCCCTGATGAGGGTACTGCCGAACATGACAGTAATAAACCCTTGCGACTACAACCAGACAAAAGCAGCCACGATAGCGGCAGCGGAATACGACGGGCCTGTCTATCTGCGATTCGGAAGACCTTCGGTCCCTAACTTCACCCCTGAAGACCAGACTTTCGAAATAGGGAAAGCCTTGAAGCTCGTCGAGGGCTCCGATGTGACAATCTTCGCCACAGGGCACCTGGTATGGGAAGCATTGCAGGCTGCCACGGAACTCGAAAAAGAAGGCATCTCGGCAGAAGTAATCGACATACACACAATCAAGCCATTGGACACAGAGGCCGTAATAGCGTCAGTGGCCAGGACAGGGGCGGCAGTCAGCGCTGAAGAACACCTGATAGCCGGAGGACTGGGAGAACTCATTGCCGGAACTCTTTCAAGAAACAACCCAGCACCTTTGGAGATTGTTGCCGTGGATGACAAATTCGGGCAAAGCGGCTCGCCGGCAGAGCTCATGAAAGCATACGGGCTTGACGCGGCACATATCATAGAAGCGGCTAAAAGAGCCATCGGCAGGAAAAACAGATAACCCGGTATTTTGGAAGACGGCAAGATCATAGAACTGTTCGAGGACGGACGCACTGAAGAAGCGTTCAACAACATAGTGTCTTCATACAAAGAACGGCTCTACTGGCACATCAGAAGGATGGCCGGCAACCATGATGATGCCGACGACATACTCCAGAATACTTTCGTGAAGATATGGGCGGGACTTCCCTCTTTCAGAGGGGAATCCCGTCTTTTCACATGGATATACCGCATTGCAACGAACGAAGTCATAACCTTTCTCGGGAAAAAAAGACTTCGCGCCTGCCTTTCATTCAAACCCTATTCCGCCATTGCCGCTGCGGAAATAGAGGCTGACCCGTATTTCGACGGGGATGCCATTACAAGAAAACTCTACAAGACCATCGCCTCGCTCCCGAGCAAACAACGAATCGTCTTCAATATGCGTTATTTCGATGAAATGAAATATGAAGACATGTCCGAAATCCTCGGCACATCCGTAGGCGCCTTGAAAGCGTCCTACCACCACGCATACAAAAAGATAGTGGCCCAAATGAAAGAAAATTTCGGATAACACCTCAATCGCGGCAGAGGATTCCGGCAATTTTCCCACGGGCGGACGCATAGATGCGGCTTTTTGTTACTATATTTGCAACCATTAATTGTTTTTGAAACTGAAAAGTGTCTCTCCATGAAAATCGCCAAAATTTCAAGTTATACGGACACTGTAAATTTCAGAAAAGGGATTTTACGCTTTTTTCAGGATGGATAGCGGCCTGCTTTTCAATGATTTACTAACCTCTTGAGGCCTCCGGGGCAAACTTTTACACAAATGAAATACGCTTCTGCGTTTTGCACAATCGCATCTACCGCGGTCGTTGCATTTTTATTCCAATCATGCGACGGGAAACAGCAACCCGATCCGGGGAAAGAACAGGAAACCCCGGTATTAGTTGAAGAAATCAGAATCGACCCTTAAAGCCTTGCACTCAGAAGCTGTTTAAAATTTTTTCAAAAGTTCTTTGAGGCATCATTCCGGCATGTTCCCGCCGTTTTTATCGTAAAATAGCGCTGCTATTCTCCTCAAAAAACGACAAAAACCTGCACGAAAGCCTATCTC
>JADIME010000077.1 GCA_017694935.1 Candidatus Merdivivens pullistercoris | reverse complement strand
GTTGCATGGCAGCTGCTCAGAACAGCTTCAACATTTTTTAATTTTAATTTAAAATACCATGCAAAAGATTTACTCTGTCATCGTTGCCGGGCTGATATGTGCAGTACCGGCATTGTTTTCATGCACTCCTCAGGAAACGCCAAATCCCCCTGATCCGGGAAACGACACAACACAGGTAGAAACGCCTGCCATCGAAATTATCCGGCAAGACGGGATGGATAAAATCGAAATACCAGCTCAGGGAGGTGGTTTCACCCTGACTTACAAGATTGAAAACGGGCAAGAGGGCGGACTGGTATCTGCCGAATGCCCTGCAGAGTGGATTGACAGCATCGATACCAGTACAGAAGGATCCGTTTTTTTCAACGCGACTGCCAATGAAACTGAAAACAGCCGCGAAGCCACGTTTACCATAGTCTATACATACGGCGAAAATGAACAAGTAAAAGACTCAATAAATATTATCCAACAAGCTGGAGAACCGGCAGTCGAATATGATTATGAGTATGACATGGCCGCACTGACCGGCGCATATTATGGCCCTAAAGGGGCAAACGGGGCGCACCAATATTACACATGGCTCTCCGACTTGCCTTTCGATGACGATGGATATACCCAAGTCGGAGGGACATACTATCTTTTCGACATATATGCATCGGAACCCATAGACTGGAGCCTGTATTGCATGCCGGAGGGTACGTACACACTCGGAAGATACGGACAGACTGAAGAAGGCACTTTCTCTATAGACAACTCATACGTGCTATTCCAAAATGCAGACGGGCACACGGACGTGTATTTTTCAGAAGGCACACTGGAAGTGACAGTGGACGACAACCTCAATTACTTCTTCGAGGCAATCCTCACGGACACGGAAGGACAGACACACCATGTTACGCTCACACTATACCAACCTCAATGGCAGGATTTCAGCAATCACGGAGGCAATTACAACATTCTTGAAAGGGATGTAGAATTAAACCCTATAAACGCATTCTCGCAATACATAATAAAATACGGTGATATAATGGAAGCCTCACTGAACTTTACGGACATGGAAATGAGCGGGTCCAACGTCACACCTCCAGGATATTTCCTTTCGGTAGACGCATACATGCCGCTTGACAAAGCAGGCAACATCGCGACCGGCACTTACGAAATATCAATGGATCCCGGCGCGAACCTCAGCCTTTGGTACGGCGAAGTATATGAAATATTCGGGGAAATAACCCCGATGGGAACATATGTTGCATACTATGATGAAGAAGGAGTTCCATATTACGGACTAGCAGAATCGGGAACGATGACCGTAAGCGGAGGCAACGGCTATTATGAGATAGATTGCAATTTCACCACCTTCGAAGGCTACACTGTCACTTGCAAATATTCAGGGGAACTTACGGTGCAAAACGTACCGCAGGGATTCTCAACACTTGAAGGCGACTACACTCTCGACCTTTCCAACTCGGTAGCCAAAGCGCAATGCTGGGGAGACTATTACGGCACCGGAGGAGCCAACTGGGTATTGGAAATCTCTCCTGCCGACGGAACGACCGGAGACGGATTCAGTACGGATTTCGTTTCATACAGCACCGACAATACATTTATCGAGAGTGGCTCATACGTGGCATCAGAAGCTGAATGTGTAAACGGCATCATAAGCGGATATACATATCCGGGACAATATTTGAAAGGTTATTACAACCAGATAAGCAACAGCACGGGAGGCACCATGTACTACGGAGATTTCGATACCTATGGAAACGCCGCGTCTTATGCCCCGGCCATATCCGGAGAAATGAAAATCACCAACCATGAAGACAACTCCTATACTATCTCGCTTAACATGTACGATGATTTCGGAAACAACTGGACAGGGGAATGGACAGGCGAAATTTCAGGAGCCACCCCGTACTGTGTCACCGCTCCGTCCGGCAAACCGCTAATGACCGTCCCTGCCGATGAAATATCCAAAGAGGAAAAGGCTAAAATCGTTTATGGCAACAGAGTCAAAGTAGAAAAACAAAAGGCAGCCAAAGTCGCCATGTACAAATTGTGCGACTAAAACGACACCCTTCGCGACAATCAAGGCTCCATCAGGAGCGGCGAAAAAAGAGGATGAGTCAGACTTTATGACCCATCCTCTTGTCGTTTCTTTGAAACTTTCGGAATTTCCTTGAAATTCTGTATCGTCACTATTTCCTCGGTTTGTGCGGTCCGCGCTCGCCCGATTTCTTTTCACTTTTGTCACCATCCCTACGAGGAGGACGCGGACGGCGTTCCGGCTCTACATATCCTTCAGGCTTTTCGAGCAGGGCCCTGCGGGAAAGACGCATCTTATTGGTCTTAGGGTCTATTTCCAACAATTTCACTTCCACTTCGTCACCGAGTTTAAGGACATCTTCAACCTTTTCCGTCTTATTCCAATCTATTTCGGATATATGGAGAAGACCTTCCTTGCCCGGCAGGATCTCGATGAAAGCTCCGAAGTCAAGTATGGATTTTACAGTGCCTTTGTAAACCTTGCCCACTTCCGGAACGGCTACTATGCCCTTGATCCATTCGAGCGCGGCCTCCATGGACTGCTTGTCATTGCCGAATATGTCCACAACGCCTTCGGTCTCTCCTCCGTCCTTAGGCTCCTCGGTAATCGTGATGACAGTGCCTGTTTCCTTCTGGATTTTCTGTATCACCTCTCCGCCTTTGCCTATGATGGCGCCGATGAACTCGCCAGGAACCCTTATTTGTATGATACGAGGGACATGAGGCTTGTAGTCCGCCCTCGGCTCGCTGATGCATTTGAGCATTTCACCCATGATATGCATCCTTCCGCGGCGCGCCTGCTCCAATGCTTTCTCAAGCACCTCGTAAGACAGGCCGTCCACCTTTATATCCATCTGGGTTGCAGTGATACCGTCCTTGGTACCTGTAACCTTGAAATCCATGTCTCCAAGATGGTCTTCATCGCCAAGGATATCGGAAAGTATGGCATACTTGCCTGTTGCGGAATCCGAGATAAGCCCCATTGCGATTCCTGCCACAGGTTTCTTGATCTTGACACCGGCATCCATCAGGGCAAGGCAGCCCGCACAGACTGTCGCCATTGAAGAAGAACCGTTGGATTCAAGAATATCCGATACCACGCGGACTGCATAAGGATTTTCCTCGCCCATTGGCACCATAGGTTTCAAAGCCCTGTATGCCAGATTGCCGTGGCCGATTTCGCGACGTCCCACGCCACGCTGCGCCTTGGCCTCTCCCGTAGAGAACGGAGGGAAGTTGTAATGCAGCACGAACTGCTCGGTACCCTGTACGAGAACCTCGTCGAGTTCTTTCATATCCATCTTCGTCCCGAGGGTCACAGTCGAAAGCGACTGGGTCTCCCCGCGTGTAAATATTGCCGAACCGTGGGCGCAAGGGAGATAATCCACTTCGCACCAAATCGGCCTGATCTGCTCTGTATTCCTGCCGTCAAGACGGATACCCTCGTCGAGTATCATATTGCGCATTGCAGATTTTTCCACATCATGGTAATAACGGGCAAGCATCATTTTTTTGGCTTCCCTTTCCTCTTCGTCAGGGACAAGGGTCGCAAAGCATTCTTCTGCAAGGTTTTCAAAAGCCTCGGTACGTTCCTGCTTGGATGTCCCGGCCTTTGCTATCGCATAACACCTGTCGTATGCGTATTCTTTCACAGCCGCCCTCAGGTCCTCGTCATTCTCTTCATGGCAGTAGGCGCGTTTTACAACGGTGCCCTTCTCTTCCATGAGTTCCATCTGGACACGGCAGTGTTTCTTGATCTCTTCATGGGCGAACTTGATTGCCTCCAGCATGTCGGCCTCGCTCACTTCCTTCATTTCTCCCTCGACCATCATGATATTGTCGAGAGTAGCCGCTACCATGATGTCTATGTCGGCATCCGGCATCTGGCTGAAATTAGGGTTGATGACGAACTCCCCGTTGATCCTTGCAACCCTCACTTCGGAAATAGGGCCGTTAAAAGGTATGTCGCTCACGGCAAGGGCCGATGAAGCGGCAAGACCCGCAAGCGCGTCCGGCTGTATGTCCTTCTCTGCCGAAATAAGATTGACTGTAACATAAACCTCCGCATGGAAATCATCCGGGAAAAGAGGCCTCAAAGCCCTGTCCACAAGACGCGCGGTAAGGATTTCGGCATCGGAAGCCTTTCCTTCCCTTTTCATGAAACCGCCCGGGAAACGTCCTGCAGCGGCGAATTTTTCTTTGTACTCGACTTGGAGCGGCATGAAATCCACATCTTCCTTAGCCTCTTTTGCGCAAGTCACGGCGGCGAGAAGCATTGTGCCGCCCATCTTGACAACTACCGAACCGTCAGCCTGCTTGGCGAGTTTTCCGGTCTCGATCTCGATTATCCTTCCGTCGGATAATTCAATTTTCTTGTTTATAATGTTCATAAAAACTTCCCGGCCTGCCTCTCCCTATGAGAGTCGATTAATATTCATGTCGTTTCATCCGCATTACCGGCCGCAGGCCGTTTTGTTGTCCGGCAATACAAATAAGGGGGCACTTCGCACGCCCCCTCTTATTCCCTGATATGTCTTTATCGACGGAGATTGAGCTCCTTGATAAGGTTTCTGTATCTCTCAATGTCGACTTCTTTCAAATAATCGAGGAGTCTCCTTCTCTTACCTACAAGCTTCAGAAGCGAACGCTGGGTGTTGTAATCCTTCCTGTTCTTTTTCAAATGCTCGGTAAGGTGAGCGATACGGTAGGAAAATAAAGCAACTTGACTCTCAGGAGAGCCGGTGTCAATATTAGACTTTCCGTACTTCGCGAAAATCTCTTGCTTTTTCTCTGGAAGTAAATACTCTGCTGCCATTTTTGCAAAAAGATTAAATAATTAACTTACTTACTGGAAAACTGTGTAAAATCACTTACTCAGCCCCATTTTTAGGGCGCAAAGATACGCATAATATTTTATCGTACAATATTTTTTTCTAATTTTGTCAAGATAAAAGATTTAACCATGTATTTTTCCAAAACCGTCACCGACCCGGAACTCGGAGACATTTTCCTGAGAAAACAGGCAGGGATACACAACATAAGGCTTTCAGTACACCCCCGGAGAGACATAGTGGTGACAGTCCCATGGTTCATGAGATATGAAGACGGGATAGCTTTCGTGCATTCACGCAAGGAGTGGATACTGAAAAACCGCCAAAGGCAGAAAGAACGTGTGGACAAGGCGCGCGAAGAAGGGCGCGGCATGCCTATCATACGGGACGGCATATCCATACGTACCCAGCATCAGGAAATCATCATCAGGCGTTCCCCGCAAGGCACCCTGTTCGGCTTCGATGAAGCATGGGAACATCCTTTGGGAGCATACGGCAAGACGGCATCGAAACGCCGCGGCACCATCGGGCAGACGGCAAGGATACTCACTACCGAAAACCTTCCTGACCGTATCGCTTACGGGGAAAATACTTCGAAACGGACTGTCTCCGAAGATTCCGCCGGTACTGCCTCGCCGGGAATAAGCGGGACACTGATGGAAGGCAGCAACAACAGGGGGGCGATTGCCGTAACAAGGATTACATACCCTTACGAATGGGGCGAAATGCTGAAACCGGGCTCTACCGAAGAACGCATGGCCACCGAGAGCATCATCAAGGCCTTGCGCAAGGAGGCAAAGAACTACCTTCCGGCAAGACTTGCGGAACTGGCGTCCAGATACGGCTTCAAATATGAAAAGCTCGCCATCAAAAACAACCTCACAAACTGGGGGAGCTGCTCGTCGAAGGGGAACATCAACCTCAACCTGCACCTGATAAGATTGCCTCATGATCTTTGCGACTTTGTAATCCTTCACGAGCTGTGCCATCTGAAACACTTCAATCACGGAGAAGGATTCCACGCGCTTTTCTCACGGATTTGCGCCGCACATTTCGCATCCCTGACAGGCGAGGGGCGCGAATATCCCGATGAAGCGACATTCGAGAAAGCATTTGCCCGCTCGTTGAGAAAATACTACTTGTGGTGAGTTGGCGGGGGAGGGAAATGCCGCGATATACTTGAAATACGGTTCACTTTCCCGGAAAGACTTTGGATAATATGGTTGTTTAGAGAAGTCATATTCTTCTGCTGGCAACTTTGCGGAAAATCATTTTCGCAATTGAAAAAAAAGACGTATCTTTGCAATCCGTTTACAACGCGGCCCAGGTGGCGGAATGGTAGACGCGCTAGTTTCAGGTACTAGTGTCAGAGATGATGTGCAGGTTCGAGTCCTGTCCTGGGCACTAAAAAAGAATAGGGGGTGTATCAAAACGAAGTTTTGGCGCACCCCCTTTAAGCGTGTAAGAATTGGCAAAAAGCGAGGCATTGAGGATAAGGACGACAGGAGTTTACCGGGCGTAAATGGCTAGGCTCGAGTTCCGAAAATAACACCTGACAATGCAAACCAGAATAATAAATACATAAATATTCTGAAAGCTTGTGTCCACGGCTATAAAATTACGACAGCCGCAAGGACACCAAGAATCACAACCACTCCGGATAGCTCTCCTCTATCGTGCCGTAGTCATCAAGTCCGGTACAGCCCATAAAGCAGTCGGCAGTAGTCCTTACCTGAGCAAAATCCGTATGTCCGTCGCGCTCGTACAGGTGGTAGACAGTGCCGTCTATCTCCGTATACGGAGACTCTCCCTCAAGGGCCGTACAGCCCGAGAATGTCCTGCCGAAATTGGTTACGGCCCTGTTATTGTCGAAAATAGAAACTGGAACCGTGCGAAGCGAAACACAGTTCAGAAATGCCGAATTGAAGTTCGTCGCACCGGCCAAAGGAGCAAACAGCCCGGCAGGTACAGACTCAAGTGATATGCAGTTGGCGAAGACGCTTGACATACTTGCCTCTGTGTCGTTCTGAGGGAAAATGTTTTCCGGCACGGTCTCCAACACAGCGCAGCCGTTGAACGTATTGGCAAAACCGTCAGCCGCGACACATGAAGCAAAAAGATTTTCAGGCAATGCCACCAAAGAAGAGTCCTGATAGAATGTCTGTCCGAAATTTTCTGCCGCCACACAGCCGTCGAATATGTCTGGAGCCACCTCTGTAATCGAAACGCACCTCCAGAAAAGACGGAAGAACGTAGTGACTCCTGAACACCCAGAAAACAGTCCAGCCGGAACTTTTTTCAACGAACTGCAACCGCTGAATGTGGCATAAGCACTTTCCAGCTGAGGAAGATCCGCAAACAGCCTCTCGGGGATACTGTCCAAAGACGAGCAACCATTAAAGCACTCATACACGGTAGTAAGCAAATCAAAGGAACCTTCATCCGGTGAAGCTATCCATTTGAGGGATTCACAAATGTAGAAACCGCGTTTCAATGACTCGAGCCCGATATTGCCCCACGCCTTTATTGCCGTTATACAGTCCAGACGGCTCGGGTCGCATTCGGGCTGCTGGTTGGCTCTGAAACTCGACACCTTCCCTGTTATTTTCACATCGTAAACTCCTTCCTGCCCGTAACGGTGCATAGGATACGGCTGCACCACTCTTTCAATATTGCCGTCCCCCCAGTCCACAAGACAATTAACGACTCCCGTCGTATTGTCGAAAGGAAGCACGACAGTATAATCGCTCTCCTGCCCGACAGTCATTTCTATCACCATCGCCTTTACCGATGAGAATTGATGTACGGGGACAGTCACAGTCTCTTCAATCGTGGAGCTTCCCGATGTCACCACCACTGTTCCCGACAACGGACTATATGTGGTATTCCTTTCAGCGGATATGCTGAAACCCGCATCATCGACAGTTATTGTTATCCAACTGTCATCCGAAGTGACTTTCCACCCGTCTTCACAGTTCACTTCCACTCTGTATGTACCGCCCTCTTCGGGAATAGTTATCTCCGTATCGTCTCCTTGCAGAATAACTTCAGGAGCATCGGAGGAACCCGCCGCATCGGAAGGCTGCTGTACGGTCACCCGGGCGGACACCGAACCTGTCGTATTGGAGGCAGTAATCGTAAAATATACGTTCCTTGCTTCAGCAGTACTGTTGGATGAAGCCGAAAATATTATTCCTTCGGATGAGATCTCCGCCGCGCACCAGTTTCCCGAAGCCTCGGATATATCCCAATTCCAATTGGAAGACACGGCCAATTCGGCGGAAGCGCCGGCCGCCGGCAAGATTATTTCGGCGGACGTCCCGTCAGATGACACGGTGACACCTGCCGAAGAAGAAGACAGCGATATTTCCGGCACCGGAACGACCGTTTCTGTACAAGCCGAAAATACCGACATCGTAAACACCAATGCTACAATAAAATATATCGTCTTTTTCATTTTCTTGAGTTTTTAGAATAAACTGCAAGCCGATAGCAGAGGACAAGCGAGGTTGTACTATGCCGAGGCGCAGTGTGAATAATAAACGAAGTATAAAATAAGTATGAAAAATTAAAAATCCTTAACGCAAAATCGGCTCTATACTGATAATGTCCCCGGACATTATGACACCTTCTACACGCGGGCATGATACTCCGCGCAAAATCACCTTACCGCAAGACATGCCTGCCTCTTCCGCTGCCTGCGCTTTCACGAAATCCGGCACATGTATGAAATTCCAATTGGAAAACATGGAATAACTGCCGCTGGAAGTATTCCTGCCTATGAGTCCGAACCAATCATAGGAAACACCGTCCACCTCTACGGAAGGGATGCTCATCACGGACAAGTCCTCTGATAACGAAACAGGAATGTTCTCCCCTTCGGAAACGAACCTTCCGGCCTCAAAACTGTAAAGTGCCGGAAACAAGATGAAACTGCCGCTGGTAGCATGAACCATAGCCACAGGATTGGAAACCGCGCTGCTCGGGATGGCCAGACCGGATTCCGTTTCGATCATCAGCATGGCAAAGTCCTGTTCAAACACATCTTCGACCAGAAACGATGAATAATCAGGCATACCGGAAACAGTGACTGTAAACCCGTCTCCCTGATCCGTCTCTACCCATGTCCTTGTATCGCTGTCATACATATACCATCCGTCGGTCTGCATATCCCACTCTCCTCCGAGTGCAAGGTACAGGTTCCGGGGCAATTCCGAATAAGACACAAGCCCCTCGAAACAGAAGCGCAACGCCTCTCCTTCATCAGTCATGAAAGCTCCTTGAAGCGTATAGCCTCCCCTTTCGCGGGCTACATTGCAAAACATGTCCGAAATCCCGGTCTCACCATCAAGCGGGACATATACGCAATCCGAAATACTACCTCCGGAAACACTGTAGTATCCTTCAGGAAGCACAGGATTGTCCACCGTCCCGCCCTGAGCAGTTATAGACATGTTCAGCGAAGCCCCGTTCCCGGACAATTCGATATAGAACCTGTTCCCATCATATTCGCCACGTGCCATATCGAGTTCCAGAAGTCCGGAAGAGGAATGCGAAAACGATATGTTTTCAGCCTCGAACCGCATAGGATTTCCGGACACTCCGACAACAGTCCCGCCAATCCTGCACACTCCGTCCTCCGACAAAAGCGATATATTGGCCTCGCTTAATTCATGTGTTCCGGCCGAGTCGGTCATACTTGCGCCATCAAGGATCATGAACTGCCTGTCTTCCGCCCCGATAGTATAAAGCCCCGTCTCCGGACAAGGGGCCTGCTGCGAAACCTTGTCAGGCTGGCTTCCCATACGCAGTTCCAGACTCACGCTCCCATCATCATTGGAGAGTGAAAACGAAAAGTCACCGGTAAGATCATCATAAACCGCATCTCCAGATCCGGTAAAAAGTACAGTACGCACGGGAGAAGGCACTTCTTCCTTGTACGTACAAGACTGCACCGCCACGGACAAGGCCGCGACTGCCAGTAATAGATAAAAAATGTTGCCTTTCATAATGAAAACGTTTTGCGACAAATATAATCGATTACGCAGTCCGGCTCACGGCGTATTTGTCCGAATCGTTCAAATTTAAAGCAGACGGACAAATTTCATCCGTTTTTCTTGTGCAGCGTATTCCTGAAAGTCCCTGGAGTGACTCCTGTTTCCCTGTAAAATGCGGAATAGAATACCGAAGGGGAATTGTAGCCGATGTCGTCCGCTATCTTCTTGAACGGTATTTTCCTGTCGGAAGATATGATTTCAGTCGCCCGCTTTATCCTGAAAGTATCCACGAAACGGTAAAAAGACATGCCGGCATATTTGTTTATCGAAGCGGATATGTATGTCTTGTTTGTACCGAGTTCGTCGGAAAGCGTCTGTAAAGAAATATTCTTGTTCAGATACAGTTCCTTTTTCTTCATAAGTTCATTGATTGCAAGGAACAGCTCTCTGTCCGCATAGTCCTTGTCCGCGTTTTCAGAATGTGAGACAGCCGCAGCCTGCATCTCATTCCGCCTTGCATATTCGCAATATTTTGCAACGAGCTTCTCGCTGTTCTTCTTCTGACGGTACAGATATGCCGACACGAGAAAGGCCGAAATGAAGATCAATACGCATATCCCTATCACTATTGTAGTTTTCTTTTCCTCTTTCATCAGCTCTCTCTCCTTGGCCAGAAGCTCCATGTTGTACTCTTTCTCCGCACGGTTTCTCAGAAGCCGGTTGAAGTCCCGCTCCCTCTGTTGATTCGCCGTACTGTCTTGCAAAGCCATATACTTCATCGCGTATTCCAGTGCGCGGCTCGAGTCACCGGTGTCGTAATAAGCATCCGAGAGCTTTTTAAGAAGGTTAGTCCTGAAAACCATATACCCATGGACATCGGAATACGCCAGTCCCTGCAAATACGAGCATACAGCCTCCGTGTCCTTACCAAGTCTCCTGCAATAATCCCCGTATTTCAAGCACAACGATATCACTGCTTCCGGATCGGCATGACGCGCATAGGCAAAGGCAGTCCGGTAACATGAGTCCGCCGCGTTACGAAGTCCCTCCTTGTCACAAAGTTCAGCCAGCAAGGCATTGACAGGGGTGAAGAGCCGCCTGATATTCTCGGAAACCGATACACTGTCAGAAACACGTACCGCCTCGACAGCACGTTTCCACTCTCCCCTGAGGCAATGCATCTGAGCCTTGGCCAAATATATGCTGGCAGTATAATACGGTCCCACGTCATGTTCGTCCGCTATTTCAAAAGCGGCTTCGACATACTGCATCCCTTCAGAATTTTCCTGCGTATTGAACAGCAGGGCTATGTTCAGAAGCAGGGCTATCTTGTCGAAATACTGCGGCCCGTACTTGATGCCGTCATAGCCGTTCAGATAGTATTCGAGTGCGTTTGCATAGTTCAAGTCCGTGATGAGGGAATATATGCCGGAGGTATTGTAGAAATATGTATTGATACGTTGATCTGAATAAGGGATATACGGTTCTACTTCCTTAAGATACCATCCCACGGAATCGAGATCGGACGAGAACAGGTAAGCCTGAGCCAGCGAGGAGGCCGCATATATCAGAGACACTGTGTCGTCTTCGGCAACGGCTTTTCTGAATGCGGATGTCGCAACCGTTATCAGGGAATCAAACTGCTCGATATCGCTGTAGTCGGTAGGACGGGGCTGCACTGCCTCCCTGTCACGACTGCAACTTGCGGCCAGAAGCAAGATGATGAATGATAAAGCGACTGCCTTTCTCATACGGAGCCATATTCAATACGGCGGCAAAGGTACGAAAAAGGCAGCAAATTTCATTTGCGGGTTTTCAGCCTTTTACCTCGGTTTCATGATTTTCTTCATGAGATAGTAGCTTATCGGCGTGGCCACGATGCTGCCGATGATGATCTTCCAAGTGTTGCTCTGAATCGACAGCCACTCTCCGCATATATAGAACATCGCTCCGAGCAGGAGACAGTCAACTATAAAAAAAACCGACAATCCAAATGAGTTCCCTGACCCCGTCTGACATTTTATTCATTGTTTTCAATTTTTTGAAAGTTAAACAGCTTCATTTCAGCCACATCCCTATTCCTACCGACATCATCACTTTGTCATTGAACAAGTCCGTCCGGTAAGGGTGACGGTAGGAAACGCCCAGACTGACATACGGGTTTACACGCGCTGCCCTGTCATGCAGGAAACCGAGCCGGAGCGCACAGTCGCAATACAGGTTATAGTCGCTCTTTGAATAGGCAAGCACGGCACTGCCCACGCCGACATTCAGATCAAGACGGCTGCGGGGTTTGGATATTATCCTGAAAGCCCCGGCCAGCCCAAGATCTATGACTGAAGAAAAAGACTTCGATCTGTCCAAAAAGCCGTATGGAGCGACACCGGTGAGATCGAATCCGAAACCCCATCTGTCATTGAACCAATATTTGAGTCCTATCGAGAAGTCCGCCACGGCATAAGGGGAGGACTCGGAAAAATTCGTATTCAGTCCGGCCTCCAATGTGTTCTCCCACCTCTTGAAAGCGACACCGCCATCCTTTTCCTGCGCGGCGAGCATTGCCGGGAACAATATCAGTCCCGACAACAATATCGATTTTAAAAAATTCTTATTCATAACTTTCGATATTGCTATTTTATGAGTTTCATGATTTTATTTGTCACATACTGGCTTATCGGCGTAGCCACGATGCAGCTGATGATTATTTTCCAAGTGGTGTTCTGTATAGACAGCCACTCTTCACAGACATAGAACATTCCCATAAGCAGGAGAATGTCGATAATGAAAAACACGACAATCCAAATGAGTTGTTTAACTCCGTCTGACATTTTATTCATTATTCTCGATTTTTAGAAGATTAAACTTTTCAAAGTTAATCAATGCAGTGTTTCACTCAAAATAAAAAGTTTAATATCTTCATAAAATGCACCATGAGAATCAGCGCATTGGAAAAATCTTCACTTCAAAAGTTTAACCTTGCCTGAAAATGTTTAATCGGACAGCTCTTTCAGGCGGGAGCGGACATGATTGCCGAGGTTGAAGAATAAATTACATTCACTTTTTTTGTGAATACATCAAAAAGACATATCTTTGCATTAACAATAAGAAGGCATTATGCTAATAGAGTTCGATAAAGACTACCTGCGCGAATTGTTCGAGCAAGGCCGCGCAAGCGACAAGAAACACCGCTACCAACCCGAAATAATAAGGGGCTACAGAAAATGCGTGATGTTCCTTAAACGGGCAAGCAGTGTCGAGCAACTTTTTCCAATCCGATCCTTGAATTACGAGGTTCTCCAAGGCGAGAAAAAAGGCATTTCATCCGTCAGGATAAACCTGCAATACCGTCTTGAATTTACCGTAAGGAACGTCATGGGCGAGCAAATAGTAACAATATGCCGATTGTTGGAAATAAGCAACCATTACAAATAATTCGATCATGGAAACAGCAAAAAGAATTTATAGGCCGGACGAGCTACAACCATCCATCCCTATACATCCTGGCGAAATGCTGAAAGACGAGTTGGACGCCCGAGGAATATCGCAAAGGAGATTCGCTGCAATAATCGGAATGCCATATACCGCATTCAATGAAATAATAAACGGAAAACGTCCGATAACCATCGACACGGCATTGAAAATCGAGGCGGCGACAGGAATATCAGCAGACATTTGGCGCGGTTTACAATCCGATTACGACATGCAGGCCGCCCGGCACGATAGCAAACTGACGGCCATTTTGGAAAACATCCGCAAGGCGGCTGCCGTACTTTGACGGAATCCGTTTAATCGGACAGCTCTTTCAGGCGGGAGCGGACATAATTGCCGAGGTTGGCATCCTCGGTGCCGAGACCGAGTTTGCGACGTATCCTGCTGTCTATGTTGTAATGCCCGCCGCGTTCCAGAAAAGCGCCTACATCCTTGCCGCGCAACCCGAGGGCGTACAGGCAGCAGTATCCTGTTTCCCACTCGGAAAGCCCTTTGCTCCTTAAAAAAGCGACAAAACGGGGATGCAGTCTTTTGTACTGATGGTAAGTATCATGGATGAATTTGTCCTTGTCGGACACGTATGAAAGCAGGTCGTTTCTCACGTCTCCATTTAACGATGCATTGCCCGAAATCACGGAAACGAGGACCTTGTCCAACAGTTTCAACCGTTTTGTCAGGACAAAGACGGTTTCTTCATCCTTTAAATCCCCTCCCCGGTTATTATCGTACGGCTTTCCCAGCACCTTATATAAAAAGGCATTGTCCGCTTCGATACGGGAAATGGCCCATTTGACGAACTTGCCGTCCCTGTTTTTCCGGCGAAGGGCAATATAGCGCACAACGAAAACGCCCGCCACGACGGCCAGCACTGCCGCCACAATCGACAGGCACAATATCACCCGGATATAATGTTGCTCCTCCATGAATGGTTATCGGCCAGATACTACATTTCTCCCTCTTCCTTGTCTTCGAACTTCACCGGCACATAGTTCCAGCCGCCACCGAGGGCCTTGTAAAGTTCCACGAAAGCAAGGTACTCGTTCAGTATGGCATTGCTGTAATTGACTTCCGCATCGAAATACTGCCTCTGGGCATCCAAAAGGTCGAGGTACATGATATCCCCGTTTATATAACGGAGACGGGCCAGTTCAAGGTATTTGTCGGTCGCCTCGAAGAAACTGCGCTGCAACCCCGCGCTGCGGTGGGCGTTGTCATAGTTGATTATCGCATCGTTCACCTCCTTGAAAGCCGCCAGCACACATTTCTCATATTCCAGCCGCGCCTGGTCGAAAGCGGCTATCTCCGCCTCGTACTTGGCTTTTTTCTTCCCGAAAGAAAATATCGGAGAAGTCAGATTTCCGAGGATGTACAGATACGGCGACTTGAAAAGCCCCTCGAATGAATTGTTTTCAAGAGGTCCCGAAAGGCTGAAAACCAGACGCGGGAACCTGTCCGCCCAGGCTATTCCCACGGCGGCCTCCGCCGCATCCATGTTCCTTTCGGCCATCCGTATGTCAGGACGGCGCAACAGCAGCTCGGAAGGCAGACCGACCGGGATTTCTTTTGGAAGCACTATATTGGCGAAAGACTTCTCGCGCTCCACCTTGCCCGGAAACTCGCCGGCAAGCAAGGCTATCTGGCTTTCCTTTTGGGCAATGCGTGTTTCAAGGTCAGGTATCAGGGTAGCCGCGCTCGCAAGCTCGACCTTTGCCTGCTGGTATGGTATCTCGGAAGTCAGGCCGGCCTCGAATCTCAGCTGCGCCTGATGTATGGCTTCACGGCGTGTGTCAAGAGTATGGGTAACTATTTCAAGTTCCCTGTCCAAAGCGACGAGTTCGAAATATGCCTTGGCAGTTTCGGCCACGAGCGTCATCTCCATCGCCCTCTGGGCTTCCACTGCCGAAAGATATTCGGAAACGCCCTGCTTCCTGCCCCAGCGCAATGCACCCCACAGATCTATCTCCCATTCCAGTTCCAGCTTCAGGCCGATTTCGGGATCCACCACTCTGGATTCACCGTCATAATTCATTTCCTCACGGTTTGCATAAGCCCTTGCCCCGACAGACGGCCACAACGACGCATTGTCTATTCTGTACAGATTGCGCATTTCCTCCACGCGGGCGGCCGCGGACAATATGTCCTTGTTGTTTTCAAGGACCTTTTCTATGAGGTTGGTCAAAGTAGTATCCGTATAGATGTTCCACCACTCCATGTCGGCCAGTGTCAGGGAGTCCGTATATCCCTTGACAATCTCCTGCGGCATGTCGAGCTGTGGATCTATGCATCGTTTCATGGACGAGCATGAAGAAAGCCCGATACCGGCAGCAAGGACAACGGCAAGCATTGCCGCCCCTTTCGAAACCGGATTCTTCAACTTCAATGAGAGCCTCTTGGATTTAAGTTTCTCCTTCGCCTTGTAAATCATCACGAAGAAGAACGGCACGAAGATGATGCCTATCAATATCGCCACTATCATCCCGCAGAACAGGCCGAGGGATATGTTGCGGCTGCTCTCGGAACTCGGGCCGCTGGCGAACACCAACGGCAGCATGCCAAGGATAAAGGCCAACGATGTCATGACTATAGGCCTGAATCTCATGTGGGCTGCACGCAACGCGGAATCCACGATTTCATGGCCCGCCTCGACTTCTTTCTTTGCAAACTCGACAATAAGGATGGCGTTTTTCGCCACAAGTCCCATCAGCACCACAAGACCTATCTGGAAATAGATATTACTGTCATATCCGAATATGAAGACCCCGACGAAAGCTCCCAGGGCCGCCACCGGCATCGAAAGCAGCACGGCCAACGGGACAGACCAGCTCTCATACTGGGCGGCGAGGAACAGGAACACGAACAGCAGGGCAAGACCGAGGATGAGACCGGTCTGACCGCCTTCCTTCTTTTCCTGATAGGAAAGCCCGCTCCACTCCACTCCTATATTGGAAGGCAGATGCTCGTCCGCTATGTCCTCGAGGATGGCCATGGCAACTCCCGAGCTGACCCCCTGTGCGGCGGAACCGGAGATGGTGGCCGAGTTGAACATGTTGAATCTCTTAATCGTACCAGGCCCCGTAGTATATGAAGTGTTGCCGAGGGTGGTCACAGGAAGCATGACACCGTTCGCGCCCCTTACGAAAAACAGATTAAGATTGTCCCGGTAAGCCCTGTAAGGCGCATCCGCCTGTATGTAGACCCTGTATACACGGTTGAACATGTTGAAATCGTTCACATACACGGAACCCGTGAAAGCCTTCATGGTAGAAAAGATGTCCGACATGGAGACACCGAGAAGCTGCGCCTTGTCCCTGTCTACGTCCAGATACAGCTGGGGTATGTCACCCTGCATATTGGAAGACACGCCGGTAAGTTCCTTGCGTTGGGACACATAGTAAAGCATCGTGTCCACCGCGCTTTGCAAGTCCTCGTATGAAGCATCGCCACGTGCCTCCAGAACCATTTCGAAACCTCCCGAAGAACCCATTCCCGGAATCACCGGAGGGGTGCTCAGGAACACGCGGCTTTCAGGGTATTTTTCAAACTCCGACCTCACCTGCTCCATCACTTCCCTTATGTCCCGCTCCTCACGTTCCTTCCACGGCTTCATTATGACAGTAAGCTGGCTCGCGGATTGATTCGTACCTGTACGCGGGCTCGACCCGGTTACATTCAGCACATATTCGATGTTGGGATTTGACATAAGATAGTCCATCGCCCTTTCGGTCACCTTCCTTGTCCTCTCTATCGAGGCTCCCTCGGGCAGCCTCAACTCCACTGTAAAGTATCCCTGATCCTCTTCCGGAATGAAACTCGAAGGTATGAATTCCATGAAAAGGACTATGGCTACGATGATTGCGGCAAGCGAGGCCAGCATCGCCTTCGAATGCGAAACAGCCCACCTTATGCCGCGTCCGTACGCCCTGTTGCCCTTGGCCAGCATGACATTTATATAACGGAAAAACCTGTTCTTCTTTCCGTGGCCATGCCTCAGCACTATGGCGCACAACGCCGGGCTCAACGTCAATGCGACGACGGTGGATATTATGACAGAAACCGCTATGGTAATGGTAAACTGCCTGTAAAGTTGTCCGGTTATGCCGGAAAGGAAACTGACAGGGACAAATACCGCGCAAAGCACCATGGAAGTGGCTATCAAGGCGCCGCTAAGGCCTCCCATGGCCTTTTTCGTAGCCTCATACGGGGAAAGCCCTTCTTTTTCCATGATTCTTTCCACATTCTCAACCACGACTATGGCATCGTCCACCACGATTCCGATGGCAAGTATCAGTCCCAACAACGTCATGAGGTTCAACGTAAAGCCGAAGACAAGCATCACCCCGAAAGTTCCGATAAGCGAAATAGGTACCGCCACTATCGGGATGAGCGTGGCCCTCCAGCTTTGCAATGAGAGGAAAACGACGACAATCACGAGGAGCAAAGCCTCGAAGAGTGTCCTGTACACATGGTGGATAGACTGCGAAATGTACTGTGTCATGTCGAACGGGATATTGTAAGACATCCCGTCCGGAAAATTCTTGCTGATAGCATCCATCTCGGCCTTTACATTCTCGGCCACTTCAATGGCGTTGGCGCCGGGAAGCATATACACGTCCAGCACCGCGGCGTTTCCCCCGTTGATACCGCTCTCTGTATTATACGACTGGGCCTCAAGCGACACACGAGCCACATCCTTGATGCGGATTATGGCCCCGTCGGTATTGGCGCGAAGCACTATGTTTTCAAAATCCGTCACAGTCGAAAGACGTCCCTGGGTAGTAATAGGCACGGTAATCTCCACCCCGTCGGATGGCGCGCGCCCGAGCTGCCCGGCCGCCGCTTCGCGGTTCTGGTCTTTCAATGCTTTCTGTATGTCCTGCACAGTTAGCCCGAGGCTCGCGAGCCTGTCGGGCATCACCCATATCTGCATCGCATAGTAACGGCTGCCGACATTTGAGACACGTCCGACACCCGGCACGCGCCTCAACATATCGAGAACATTCAGAGTGGCATAATTACTAAGGTATATTTCATCGAATTTAGGGTCGTTCGAAAGCAACGTGACAGTCATCAACTTGCTTGAAGACTGCTTTTCCACGGAAATACCGTCCTGGACGACTTCCGCGGGAAGCCTCGATTCCGCGAGCTTCACCCTGTTCTGAATCTCGACAGCGGAAAGATCCGGGTCGGAAGAAATGTCGAAAGTGACATTCAATGTAAAACTGCCGGTGTTGGTACTCGAAGACTCCATGTACAACATGCCCGGGGTACCGTTAAGCTCCTGCTCGATAGGGGTCGCGACAGCCTGCGAGACGGTAAGCGCGCTCGCGCCCGGATAGGACGCGGTGACCCTCACCACGGGAGGTATGATCTGCGGATACTGGTCTACCGGAAGCATGATCAGTCCGATACACCCGACAATGACGATTATTATGGAAATAACCGCTGAAAATATCGGCCGGTCTATAAAGAAATCAGCTTTCATACTCTAATCCTCAATAGGTTCTACGACTGTGACCTTCTGCCCGTGCGTAAGTTTGTGGAATCCTTCGGTGACGATTCTTTCATTCTCCACCAAGCCGCGCTCCACAACAGTTCTGTTACCGACTTCAGGCCCGAGTTCTATGAAACGCTTCTCCACTTCGTCATCAGGCTGCACGACAAATATGTAAGCCCCTCCTTTCTCTATCACTATGGCCTTGTTAGGCACAGTCACGGCGTCCTCGCGCACATCAAGAAGCAATTTCACCCTTGTAGTCTGTCCCGGAAGCAGGATCCTGTCAGGATTGGGCATCTCCGCCCTTACCGAGAATGTCCCGGTATTCGGGTCTACCTGAGGGTCTGCAAAATCGACGATTCCTTCCAAAGGATACACCGTATTGTCCGGAAGGGTTATGGTAATATAAGGATCCCATGTCCTGGTACTGTCCTTCTGTCCGAGATTGACATTCCTTGCGCGTGAACGCAGATAATCGAGACCCGTCATGCTGAAATCAACCATTACGGTATCGCTCTTCACTATCGTGGCCAGCAAGGACTGCCCGCCAGGCCCCACAAGCGTGCCTATATCCACGTTCCTCTCCGAAATAAGGCCCGATATAGGGGACTGCACGGCCGTGTACTCCAATGCCAGACGCGCCTGTGCCAGATCCGCCTCGCTCATTTCCACATCTGCAGTCGCGCTCTCGTATGAAGCTATCGCGTTTTCAAGGTCGAGCTGGCTGGCCGCATTCTGCTCATATAGAGGGCGGATACGGTTCAAATCCCTTTCAGCCTTCAGCGCCAAAGCCTTGTCCTTGTTCAACTGTGCCTTTGCCTTGTCCACCCTCGCCCTGTACAGCCTCGGGTCTATGATAAACAATGTCTGGCCTTTCTCAATATAAGTGCCTTCCTCGAAAAGCATCTGCTCCAGATAACCTTCGACACGGGCCCTGACTTCCACAAACTGCTGCGCCCTTATGCGGCCGACATATTCGCCGTATATCTCTACATCGCTTGTCCCCACTGTTTCAGTCACGACCGTAGGATAAACCGGCGGGGCCGGCTCCGGCTTCGTGAGCAGACATATGGCCGTAATCGCTCCTGCAATTACGACCAATATTACAATCCATACAGTGAGGCTGATATTTTTGAGAAAAGCAACCGTCTTTTTCAAGAAAGCCTTTATCGCTCCAATAATGCGGGGTATCGAAAAATTCATCTTATATGATTTATATTTTTTATCAAAATTTGGCAAAATCGCAATTAACCCTCAAAAATAATGCAATTTTCGACACAATGTATAAGAAGCCGTTTAAAACGGAATAAAAATAAACGATTATCCGCAAAAAAAAATTGTGGATTCCAAGGGGGCAGCCCCCCTGAAATCCACGTCAAGAAATTATTATCGCATTGTCACTCCGTTGTATATCAACGGACAAGCAATATATTCAAGTCAAGTTTGGGCGTACCCGCCACTAAAAGCATACGCATGGCTTAGAAGTTGTTTAAAATTTTTTCTCAGAACATTCGAGACAGCTTCTTATAACATCGAGCCGTCAGCGAATGCATGGCGATAGCCTTTTACTTTCTGCCATCCGCCACGAGTGAAGTCCGGAACCGCCACAGGAGCAGAATTGTTCTCGATCGAAATCCTCGAAAGTTCGCCGAGACAGCACCATTCGGCAAGGTCGTACACATCCATGTCCAAAGGAAGCCCGTTGTTAAGGCAATATATCAGACGGTAGTCCATGATAAAGTCCATTCCGCCGTGACCGCCGACTTTCTTGGCCATTTCTTCAAGATCCTTTATGATCGGATGCTTGTATTTTTCCATCAGGGCGGCTTTCACATCCTCGGAAACAGCGCCGTGGGCATTGAGGTTCTCATGGTCCGGAATCTCGTCGGATGCAATCTGCTCAGGCCTGAAACAATATTCTTCAATCGGATATTTGCTTGCATACCCGTCGGTACCCGTAAGCTGGTACATACGGTTGTAAGGACGCGGTGTCATCACATTGTGCTGGATATGCATCGTCTTTCCATTGGCGGTGCGGATAAGGGTATGGGTATGGTCCCCGTTCTGGAAATTTTCAGGGCGCACGCCTGTAGTACGCTCGACATAATCCGGCCCGTTCACGGCCTTGGTATCCATCGAAACGAGGGTCACCATCCTGTCTCCGCGATGTATGTCAAGAAGCTGGCAGGCAGGTCCCATGCCGTGGGTAGCATATACGTCCCCGCGGAACTCTTCGTTGAACGCCATCCTCCAGTTGTTCCAGTAATAAGGCCAGAACTCTTCAAGGTTATGGATATATGCCCCTTCCACCGCGAGGATTTCACCGAACAGTCCGTGCTGTGCCATATTGAGCGTGGTCATCTCGAAGAAATCGTACACACAGTTTTCAAGCTGCATGCAATGTTTGCGGGTCCTCTCGGACGTATTGATCAAAGCCCATATTTCATCGAGGTCCATTGCTGCCGGAACTTCGATTGCCACGTGCTTGCCATGCTCCATGGCGTAAATCGCCATCTCGGTATGATGTTTCCAATCCGTGCAGATATATACCAAATCTATATCATCACGGTCGCACAGCTCCTTCCATGCATCCTCGGTACCGGAATATGCAGGGACATCGGCAAGTCCGGCTTCCCTCATCACTTTCTGCGCACGTTCTACCATCTCAGGGCGGATATCGCAGAGGGCGGCTATCCTTGCACCGGGGATGTACACATATCTTTCAATAGCACCTATCCCCCTCATTCCCAAACCGATAAATCCAACGCGCACCGTATCTATCGGATCAGTGGCAAGGGCTATGACATCTTCCTGGCCTGCCGGCCTTTCAGGAACTACCGTATAGATAGTCCTGTCTACCTCGCCGTTGCACGCCGACATGACAAAAGCGGCAATGGCTGCAATAAAAAACATGGCTTTTTTCATGACTATTTCATTTTAAATTTTCACACCCCGCAAAGGTAATACAAAAAAGCGAGATACCGGATAATTTCGTAACTTTGCGCCAATTGAACAAAGAAAAAGCCATGACCGATTCAAAACATTATCTCAGGATAGCATCCGATTTCCGCCACGAAGGGGAAATCCTCTCAATCAAGCCGTATGGCGACGGACTGATCAACGACACGTTCAAAGTCACGACTTCGGGCGACGGCCCGGACTATATCCTGCAACGGATAAACAGTTCCGTATTCAAGAATGTCGGAATGCTCCAGGACAACATACGCAAAGTTACCGGCCATCTCCGCAAGAAAAAGACGGAAGCGGAAGAGGCGGACATCGACAGGAAAGTATTGAAATTCATCGACAGCAAAAACGGGGAAAACTACATATACGACAAAGACACGGGAAATTACTGGAGGATGATGGTGTTCATCCCGGAAGCATACACTTACGAATCGGTCACACCTGAAAACGCGTACAAGACAGGTCTGGCGATAAGCCGCTTCCATTCGGATCTTGCGGACATGGATGAACGGATCGGCGAGAGCATACCCCATTTTCACGACATGGCATTCCGCCTTGAGGAGTTCAGGGAGGCGGTTGCGGCGGACAAGGCGTCGCGTGCAGGTTCGGTGCGGGATCTCATCGATGAAATAGAAGCGCGCGCATACGACATGACCGCCGCCGAAAGGCTGTATTCAGAAGGGAAACTCCCGAAAAGGGTATGCCATTGCGATACCAAGGTAAACAACCTCCTTTTCGACAAGGACGGCAACGTAATGACCGTAATCGATCTGGATACCGTTATGCCGAGTTTCATATTTTCGGACTACGGGGATTTCCTGAGGACCGCCGCAAATTTCACGGCCGAGGATGATCCTGACATAAAAAAAGCCGGATTCAATCCGGCAATTTTCAAATCATTCACCCAAGGCTATCTTGAAGGCGCAAAGGATTTCATAACCATGACAGAAACAGTCATGCTTCCGTTTGCAGTCAGGCTTTTCCCATACATGCAATGCGTGCGGTTCCTCGGGGATTACATCAACGGGGACACATATTACAAAACAAAATACCCGCAGCACAACCTCGTAAGGGCACGCAACCAGTTCGCCCTGCTGGAAAGCATCGAGAGATACGACAGTGACGGAGCTATGGCCTCGTTTATCGCATCCTGCATATAGATGGTGCCAAAAAAGGTGGAATTTCAAGGCTTACGCAGATGAGAAAACCGCAGTGTACTGTCGTACATGAGGATTTTCGAATCAAGTGTAACGCAGAAATTCCACCTTTTTTGGCACCATCTGAAAGGGATCAGTATTTCTCATCCTCCTCTTCCAGCTCCTTCGCCGACAGCTTCTTTGAATTGATGGATTTCCAGGCATATACGATGTATGCTATCACGAAAGGCACCAATATCGACACGTAGGCCATTGTCTTTAAGGTAAATTCGCTGCTGCAACTGTTGGCGATTGTCAGGGAACTTTGCAGATCCGCCGTGGAAGGATAGTAAGCCGTCCCATTGTAACCCGCACATAGCAGAAGGCCGAAAACGACAAGCACAGTCCCGAAGCCGGAAAAAAATATGCCCTTTCCGGAAAATCTGTTCTTCCCGAGATAGCCATCGACAACTATGCCCGCAAGCAGGAGCAACACTCCTAAAAGAAAGACCACCGTAACGACGGGCATCTCAAGGAAATTGTGCCAGTATTTGTACTGCTCCATGAATACGGTACCGTCATCGGACACTGCAAAACCTTCCCCTGTCAGAATCCTTATGAAAAACGCAAGAAAAAATACGAGGAAAAGCGGTGTCTCAATCTTCAACACACGACGGCTGGATGCGGCTATTTCAGGGGAATCGATGTTGTTTATGAAATACAGGGCTCCGAGAATGCGCGCAAGGAAAAACACGGCCACCCCGAATACTACATTCCAAACGTTCAACAAAGCGTCCAGCCCATGCGAGGCATTGGCCCAACCGCTTATCACCGGCATCGACAGCTCGGTAAGATTGCCTTTATCCACAATAAAATTGGATCCTGTGAAAAAAGTCGCCACGGCGCCGCCAAGAAGCACTGGACCCACTATGCCGTTTATCACAAGAAACATACGATAAGTCCTTTTCCCGAGAAGATTGCCCAGCTTGGATTGGAACTCGTATGACACAGCCTGCAGCACGAATGTAAAGAGTATTATCATCCACAGCCAGTATGCCCCCCCGAAACTTGTACTGTAAAAAAGAGGGAAGGATGCGAAAAACGCACCTCCGAAAGTCACGAGCGTGGTAAAAGTAAATTCCCATTTCCTTCCTGTCGAATTAATGACAAGCTGTTTGCGTATATCGTCCTTGCCAACGCAGAACAGAAGCGAATTACCCCCCTGTACAAATAACAGAAACACTAATATTGCGCCGAGAAGCGAAACCACAGCCCACCAATAATGTTGTAAAAAAACGTACGTATCCATAATCATTCTCTCCTATCTGTCTTGTTCCAAATCAGGTCCTTTCTTAATGGCTTTAAGCATGATTCCTATCTCCGCAACCAAAAGTATGGTAAATAATGCCAGGAACAGGAAGAATGTAACCTGCACCGAAGAAGCCGGCAGATTGGAAACAGCCGCGCCGACAGGCATAAGATCCTGTATGGCCCACGGCTGGCGTCCGGCCTCGGCGACAATCCATCCCGCCTGGGAACACAGATAAACCAACGGCAAGGATATTATGGCAATCCATTGCAACCATTTCTGCCTGTACCTGCCCTTGAAAGACAGGACAGACGACACGATAAAGAAAAGTATGAAATAAGCCCCGAGTATGACCATGACCCTGAAAGCATAGAAATTCAAAGGCACATTCGGCAACAGTTCTTTAGGATCCCCGATATAGCCATAACCGAAATATTCCATATTTTCATCTATGACCTCGTCATAAATGGCAAGATCGTTCTTCAGCAGGGCTACCTCAATCGAGTCCGATGCAGTCTTCAAAGCCTTGGAAGTCTCACGGTAAGCCCCCATCGCTTCCACGGCCGCCTTGCCCCTAGCCATCTTTTCATCTACGGACAAGGCCATCCCGCCGTCCGCAAGTGTATACCCGCCTTCTATGAGTTCTTTCACTCCCGGCACATACCCGTTTGCATCGCGCGTGGCAAGGTAAGACAGTCCGTACGGTATCTTGAAATCCACCAAAAACTCCTCTTCACCGTCATCATACCACTGTTTGTCAGGATTCAGTATGCCCATGCCTACAAGTCCCACCGATTCTCCTCCTTCATAAAGGCCTTCAATGGCCGCAAGTTTCATCGGCTGGTACTGCGCGACATGGTAAGCGGACTTGTCTCCCGTAAACAATGTAATCAGCGAAGCGGCCAGCCCTACGACGCTTGCCACCTTTATGCTTGAAAGCGCGAATTTCTTATGGCTTTCACCCTTGCGGAGAAGATACCATGATGCCACGGCTATGGCGAATACGCTGCCCACTATCCAGGACGAAATCACCGCGTGGAAAAATTTAGTCACCGCCACAGGCGAAAACGCGACTGCAAAGAAATCCGTCATCTCGTTCCTCACCGTCTCCGGATTGAACTCCATGCCTACCGGATACTGCATCCATGAATTGGCAACCAATATCCACCAGGCCGAGATTGCCGCACCGATTCCCGTAAGCCATGTAGAAGCAAGATGGAACTTCTTGCCCACCTTGTTCCAGCCGAAAAACATCACAGCCACGAAAGTGGCTTCCATAAAGAAAGCCAATATGCCTTCGATGGCGAGGGGAGCCCCGAAAATATCCCCTACGAACCATGAATAATTGCTCCAATTTGTTCCGAACTCAAATTCGAGGATGATTCCGGTAGCCACGCCTATGGCAAAATTTATCCCGAACAGCTTCATCCAGAATTTCGCCGTCCTTTTCCAGAACTCATCCCCTGTACGATAATAAACCGTCTCCATTATGGCCATTATCAAAGACAAGCCAAGGGTAAGAGGAACGAACAGCCAATGGTAAATCGCCGTCATCGCGAACTGGGCGCGCGACCAGTCGATAAGGTTTAGGTCTAATTCCATAACTTGAAAGTCTAAGGACGTAAAATTTTATTCTACTTGTTTTCATTTTCCGGCGGAATCCGTCTTACAAGTTCCGTCGAAACGAAATCGCTCTTTTCCTCATCCGTCTTCCCCCTAAGGAAATCAGGGAAGAAAAACACCTTGAGGATGGCGAACATGATGAACAGCTTGACAAGAATGACGACCCACAACTGGCGGCCCCAAGTCATATTCTTGAAGCCGTCAATGTAGAATCGCCATATTTTTGCAAGCGTGCCGCCCATACTGAACGTTTAAAACGAAATCACGACACCTGAGGAACTCTCGTCTATCGCCGAATTGAATCCGTCTTCAAGAGCCTTGTCTATCATGCCTTCAAGATATTTGAAGTGGCCTTTGACAACAGGATCGGAATACGATTTCTCCAGCGCGGCCATCCTTCCCTTAAGATAATCCATCTGGTAAACCGTCATCGATACGACATCGGTATTGTCCGGACTTGCGACACCGAGGAGTTTGCCCCATGTGTCGGACTCGCCGGTATACAGGTCGCACAATGCCTTTACATAAGTCTTTTGCAGGAGCCTTGCATACGGATCGGTAGCCTTAGGCTGCGTAAACACGTACCTGTACAGGTCCGCAAAATATTCTTTCATCGTATAAGCCTCTGTCTTGTTGTAAAGCTCGTCCTGGTACATGTTGGAAAGAATCCTCTTTGAGATCAGCGCGGAGAAAGTCCTCGAATAAATCCTTTCCATGTATGTTCTCGGACTCATCCCGGTCTTGTCCATTATATTTTCAGAGATAAGCCACAACGGAGCCTTGAACACGTAATCGTCAATCCATTCCAGGGCTTCTTCCTGTTTTGCCTTTTCGACAGGCTCGTAAAGGGCTCCTTCCTGGTTGCGGTATTTAGGAGTCTCATAACGTCCTCCTACCCATTTCGCCACATGGCCTACATATCTCAGATACTGGTTAAGCACTTCCCCGTGCATTTCCCGCAAATCCTCATAACCGGTATTAGGGGTTGCCGTCCAATCTGTCAGATTGTCCATCACTATTTTCAGGTTATTTATGCCCAAAGCGTTGGCAACCATCTGATTGTTGGTAAAATCTTCCGACTGGTAACGCGGGTCGTTTGAACTAGTCTCGGTGCCGAAACGGTAATAAGGATTCTCAAGTTTTGCCGTGGTTATCTCATTCAGGTAAGGCAACTCCTCTTCCGGGGTGCTGAACTGATAATACCGTCTGTATCCCCATTCGATGGCCCACTCGTCATAGTGCGAAAGACGCGGGAAGAGCAGTTCGCGCGGGATATTGTCTTCCGGCTGCGCCACATAGTTGAAACGCGAATAATCCATCAATGTGGTAGAAGAACCGTTCTCCCTGAGGAAATCGGCGTCGCGCAACTGCTCCGGGGTATATGACGCGCTGCCTATGAAGTTGTGCCTGAGGCCGAGCGTATGTCCCACTTCATGGGAAGAGACGAAACGGATGAGCTGCCCCATAAGTTCCGTATCGAAAGTCATCTTCTGCGCCCCGGGGTCGAGCGGGCCGCATTGTACGAAATACCAATGGTGTATCAGTTTCATGACATTGTGATACCAGTTGATGTGGCTTTCAAGTATCTCTCCGGTACGAGGGTCATGCACGTGCGGGCCGCTCGCGTTAGGGATATCGGAAGGCTTGTAGACTATGGCCGAATACCTTGCGTCTTCCAAAGACCATGTAGAGTCTTCTTCGGCGGTAGGGGCCATCCTCGCATAAATTGCATTCTTGAAGCCTGCCTTCTCGAATACCTTTGCCCAGTCATTCACGCCCTGGATAAGATAAGGCACCCACTCGGGAGGGGTTGTCGGGTCTATGTAATAAACGATAGGCTTTGCCGGCTCTACCAATTCCCCGGCCATGTATTTTTCCATGTCCTCCGGCTTAGGCTCCAGCCTCCAGCGGGTAATCATCCTGACATTTTCGACACCCTGCGGATTCTTGTCGAAAGAAACGTAATTTGCAGTAAAATATCCCACTCTCGGGTCGAAATACCTCGGGGTCATCAGATCCTCGGGCAATTTCACCATGGAAACATTGAATTCGAAAGTGGCAGGGGAAAGGCCGTTGTTCCTCGAGTACGTTTTCACCACAGTGACTTCCGTATTGATAGGATAAGTCCTTACGGACGACACATAACTCTTGTCTTTCTCCATGTTCATGAGGGAAAACGACCTCTTTTCCCATTGTCCGAAATACAAACGGGCATTATCCGAATTGAAAAAATCGGTAACATCTATCACGGAGGTGTCTTTGGCCGCATTCTGCGCTTTGATTTCGAATGAACCGATGATAGCCTGAAGTGAAGAACGTTTAAGATTGTCGTACATCACGGAAGACGGGTCGGCCATCTCGTCATAATTCATTTCCCTTATGAAAATCTTGTCGTCCGGGCCTTTCTCGAAGAATATCACGGTTTCATTGACCTGGTCCCCGGCATAGCCGCTGAACATTCCCCGGATTCCGGCAGCCGCACGGGTCAGCCTGCTTACTATCAGTATCTCCTTGCCGAGCAACGTGTCAGGAACGGCAAAATAATATTTGTCATCCTGCCTGATTACCTTTACAAGGCCGTCCTTTACCTGAGCGTCCTTCTTTATGAATTTGTCCATGCTCTCCGGGCCTTTCTTTTCCGGTTTGGCCTCGACTGCAGGAGGCACTTCGCCTTTCTTGCCTTTTTTAGCCTTCTTGTCTTTCTTTGCTTTCTTCTGAGGTTTTTCCTTCTTCTCAGGCTTCTGCACGGAATAAGAATATCCGCCATCGCACAATGTGGAAGCCGACAATGAAGCCCCGCCGAAGAAAAGCATCGACAGGCTCAGGACAACGATCAATATTCGCTTCATAATCATCTATAATTTAAATCGGTTAATATAATCAGGCAAAACGGGGGATGTCCCGCTGCAAGCCGGACTCCCCCGTAATCTTATTTCGCCGGAATGACTTTCCGTTAATATTTATTCAGAGGAAGACCGTACATCTTCATCCTCACCTGTTTCCTGAAGTCAGCCATGCGTTCTTCGTATGCATCGATACGCGCCCTTGTTGCAGGATCATCGCACTCGATAGCATTTCCAAGGCCTACCGTAGGGAACATCTTTATCAAATCGAGGTTGTCATTTGCAAAAGCAAGCACTTCATCCACAAGGTTTGCGATAAACGGCATGTCCTTCTCGACAAGTCCCCTTGATGTCACGGCCGGGGTACCGATACGGATACCGGATGTGGAGAAAGGAGTACGTGTATCGAAAGGCACCATGTTCTTGTTCACTGTAATGTCAGCCTTTACCAACTCTTTCTCGGCCACTTTACCGGTAAGATCAGCGAACTTGGTACGGAGGTCTATCAGCATCAAGTGGTTGTCTGTACCGCCGGAAACGACCTTGTATCCTTTCTCGATAAAGAGGCCGGCAAGAACGGACGCATTTTTCTTAACCTGCATCTGATACTCTTTGAACTCAGGCTGGAGAGCCTCGTAGAAAGCGACAGCCTTGGCAGCGATACAGTGCTCGAGAGGTCCGCCCTGCACTCCCGGGAATACCGCAGAGTTGAGTATGGCCGACATCTTCTTGATTGCACCTTTAGGAGTGGTATAGCCCCAAGGATTATCGAAGTCCTTACCCATCAATATGATACCTCCACGAGGCCCGCGGAGGGTCTTGTGTGTTGTCGAAGTGACTATGTGGGCATACTTTACAGGGTTCTTGAGAAGCCCGGCGGCGATAAGTCCTGCAGGATGCGCCATATCGACCATGAAGATGGCACCTACCTTGTCGGCAATGGCACGCATGCGTTCCCAGTCCCATTCCCTCGAATAAGCGGAAGCGCCGCCGACAATCAGCTTCGGCTTGTGCTCGAGAGCAAGCCTTTCCATTTCATCATAGTCCACGAGACCGGTCTCCTCATTGAGCCTGTATGCCACAGGATGATAAAGGATACCAGACATATTCACCGGGGAACCGTGCGTAAGGTGTCCGCCATGCGCAAGGTCGAGGCCCATGAAAGTATCGCCCGGTTTCAGGCATGCCATGAAAACAGCCATATTGGCCTGTGCGCCGGAGTGAGGCTGCACATTGGCATACTCGGCATCGAAAAGCTGGCAGATCCTGTCAATGGCCAGCTGCTCGATCTGGTCCACCACTTCGCAACCGCCATAATAACGTGCCTTAGGATAACCTTCGGCATACTTGTTCGTGCAGACCGATCCCAAAGCCGAAAGGACTTGGTTGGAA
The DNA here is from genome assembly GCA_017694935.1 of Candidatus Merdivivens pullistercoris. Classification (GTDB taxonomy): domain Bacteria; phylum Bacteroidota; class Bacteroidia; order Bacteroidales; family UBA932; genus Merdivivens; species Merdivivens pullistercoris. The sequence continues at coordinate 15,935 of JADIME010000077.1, read as the reverse complement.
ACGAAATTTTCAGAAGCGATAAGCTCCAAACCATTGCTCTGACGCTCCTCCTCTTTCTTAATCAGATTCAGAATCTGAACATCTTGTTTCATATTTAGCCTAATTTAAGTTTTTAATCCGTATTCAATGGCATTGTCACATAACCATACGAGCCACAAATGTAGGAAATATTCCTGATTAAGTAACCATAAAGATGCTTAAATTTGCAGCGGATTTGAATTTTTACATTATGGAAAGAAGAAAACTGCTCAATTCCGAATTGCACAGACTGACTGTGGATGAGTTTAGAAACGCCGGCAAAAGCGGTATCGCCGTGATACTCGACAATGTACGCAGCGCCCATAACGTGGGCTCGGCATTCAGGACCGCCGACGCTTTCCTTGCCGATGAAATCGCACTGTGCGGAATCTGTGCGCTGCCGCCGTCGCCCGAAATCCACAAGACCGCCCTCGGTGCGGAAAACAGCGTCGCATGGAGGCATTTCGACCGGACGGAAGACGCAGTAATATATTATAAGGAGAGAGGCTATGCCGCCATCGCGGTGGAGCAGACGGAAAATTCGGTAATGCTAAACGATTTCACGCCGCTGCCCGGCGAAAAATACGCATTCATTTTCGGCAATGAGGTGAAAGGGGTCTGCCAGCAGGCCGTGGACATGTCCGACGCATCATTGGAAATACCGCAATACGGCACGAAGCACTCACTGAACGTTTCGGTATCGGTGGGAATAGTCTTGTGGGATTTTTCTTCAAAAAAACGATAGCCATCCGTATTCGGAAAATCCATTTCAGATTTATTTCAGAATCGTGCAGGAATTTTGCACCCGGTTAATTATATGGGGAAAATTTATGAAAAGATTTTTGATTTTATTCGCAGCGGCCGCATTGGCCATGGCCGCCGCATCCTGCCAGAAACATGAAACGGCAGCAACAGGCCGGATACCTGAAACCATTCTTAAAAGCTTCAGTGAAATGTATCCTGAGGCATCGGACGTGAAATGGGCGACAAAAGGGCAATACGCAGTCGCCAACTTCACACTCCCGCAGACCGCGCAGGGAAGCAACAATGCATGGTACGGGAAATCCGACGGCAACTGGGACATGACAGAAAGGGACATTCCATACGGCGCGTTGCCTGAAGCCGTCCGCAATGCATTCGAAAGCAGCGAATACGGACAGTGGAGAGTGGACGACGTGGACATGATTGAGAGGAAAGGCACTGAAACAATATACGTAATCGAAGCCGAGGGTCTTTTGGACGGGCGCCCGACGGAAATAGACCTTTACTATTCCCCGGACGGGATTCTGGTAAAGCAAGTCATCGACGCCGATGAAGACTACGATTACGGTGACTTCATCATGCCCGAGCCGGCAGGCAGCATCGAAGAGTTCATCAACCAGAACTATCCGGGCGCACGCATCATAGACATAGACATTGAATACGGCTACACTGAAGTCGAAATCATCGACGGGCGCACCGTACGCGAGCTGCTCTTCGGGGAAAACGCCTCATGGATATACACCAAGACAGAACTCAGGCGCTCCGAAGTCCCTAAGAACATAATGGACATCTTCAACGCATCCGAATATTCGGCTTACAGGACAGACGACATAGACCACTATGCGACAGCCGACAATGGAGAGTTCTACCGTTTCGAGCTTGAAGCCCCGGGAGACGACATGGAAATAGACATTTACGCTGACGGCACCATAACCGTAGTGGACAAAGGCTGGGACAACCCAGGCGTTCCGGGACCGGACGGGCCGGGTGACGGCGGCCAGGGCGGAAGCATAGAGCAGTTCATTGAAGAAAATTATCCGGGGGCGCGCATCATCGAAAGGGATTATGACGACGGTTACATCGAAATCGAGATATACCACGACGGCAGGGAGAAAAAACTCTATTTCAACGGCCGTGAAGAATGGGTACGCACCGAATGGGACGTGCGCCGACAGGAATTGCCTCAGGCAGTGGAGGATGCCATATCGGCACAATATCCTGACTACCGCATAGACGATTGCGAATACATCGAAACCCCTCAGGGCGAATGGTATCTTGTCGAAATCGAAAAAGGCGAAAGGGAAATCGAACTGAGGATTTCACCGGACGGGACAATCCTGTAGCCTGACACTTAGGGACACAACCGGACTTAACCCAAATACATCTTAGCACATTAGCAATCAATAGGTTGATTATAAAATAAAATTTTTTAAGAAAGCAAGGGTTAAGTCCGGGCGTGGCCGCAACTCCTCCGTCATTCCTGCCCGCCGGTTTCAGCAACACCGGCATCGCCGGAAATCATCTTGCTTACACTTTCAGACGTAATGTCTCCGACAAGGGCGACTATGTCCACTTCTGTGTTATTGGGGTCGGGGTCAGGAAGGCCGCCGCCGTCCGGATCCGAATACGAAATGATTATTATCTCGCTTTGCGCCCCGTTTTCCCGATAATAAATCGTCATCCTCTCGGGCTGTTCGTTGATTTTCACAAGAGTCTTGTAATCTCCGGAGGAAGCTTTCAGTATCCTTTCGAGGTCTTTTTCCATTCCATTCTTATACATTGAAAGTTTAGATGCCGACATGGTGAAGATATGATCCAACTTTCCGATCATCATCTGCACATCGATCTCGTCATCCTGCCCGAAACTGATCGACCCGGCAAAATCAAGCATTTCACGCGAGACATAGACCGAGGACACAAAGCCTTCGGAAGACCATTTCTCATAAAACTCTTCAAATGGCGACTGTGCAGCGGCAAACGCCGGAAAAACGCACAGCACGGCAAGAATCATCCAGATTTTTCTCATAACATAACTATTTATCAATTAAACATCTTTATCTTTTCAAACGCATCGTCTACTGCCTTTCCGGATTTGTCAAAATGCTTCTCGGCGGCGGCTATCGGCTCCCTGCTTTTCTCTATGCCGTATGCCAGCAGATTGAATGCCTTTTCGACCGCACCCCTCGCATCTTCCACGGAAACTTCGGCAACTGCGCCCTCCACGGCAGCCTCGTCCCCGCCGTAAAAATGCACTCCGGCAACTATTCCGGCAACAAGGACGGCGGCAGCCAGAGCGGCACGCACGATGTAAAGCCTGAAACGGAATTTGCGCGAAGCCTTGTCTATCGCATCTTCGAGGCGGCTCTCAAAATCCTGCGGGACGGCCGGCAGGACCTTGCCGCGCAAGCCGTTCACCACATCCCTGTCCGCAAAATACCTTTCCGGCAAGGCCGGGTCCGACAACAGCCGGACAAGCTCCTGCTCCTCAGGCCGTGACAGTTCCGCATCGTAAAACCGCTTCAACAATAAATCAAGTCTGTATGAATCCATAAAAATATCTTCTTTCACGACATTCATCCTTTGAAAATTTCCCTTATCCTGCGCCGCGCACGCGACAATGCAGTCCTGAGCGCGCCTTCGTTCATTCCCGTCAGACGGGAGATTTCATCATATTCCATTCCCTCGATATCATGCATGGATATCACGGTCCTTTGAGGTTCGGGCAGGGCGGAAATAAGTCCGATTATTTTCGACACGGCATCCTTCCGTTCCATCTGCCCGGCATCCTTGCCTTCGTCGGAAAGCTCTATCGCCCCGTCATCTCCGCCGCTACGGCGTTTTTCTATCATATCGAAAGACCTGTTTCGCACGGCCGACAGCAGATAGGCTTTCAAATTGGCTATGGAACCCACGCCGGAACGTTTTTCCCACATTCTCAAAAACACATCCTGTACAGCGTCCTCGGCATCCGAGGATTCTTTCAATATGCTGAAAGCCACGGTGTACATCTGTCGCGCATAAGGCATCATGCGCTGCTTGAATTCGGCTGTATCCATCTTGAAAGCAAAGGGTTGGCGCATTCAGTCCATATTAGATTGCGCATCAGTTTATATTTATCCCCTCTACCATGTCTTTTATGTCCGATTCGGCCACCTTGCCTTTAATCCTCACGAAAACGCAATCCACTTCATCGGCCACAAGGATTACCACTTCCCTTATTTTTTCACCCTTTTTCATGGCATAAATCTCGACAGCATCTCCCCCGTCGGAAACCTTCACAGGCATCGACCAGCCTTTTTCTTTCAGGGACGAGACATCTTCGGAAAACCTGTAGGCCATATCAGTTCCCCCTTCAATAATCATGACATCCATCCTCCGGACACCCTTCAGCCAGCCGGACATGTCCTCGTCGCATTCTATTGCGGCCTTGAGCAATATCCTATTGAGCCTGACATATTCCACGTCTTCCGATTTCTTGTATTTGCCGATAATCCTGTCAGCGTCCGAGTCAGCTGCAACAGCTGTGGAAACCGAAAGAAAAGCCAAAACCGCGAATGCGGCCAAAATCTTGAAAAACTGTTTCATGATAAAATTCTTGTTTGTTCACATATAAGACGGGCGAAACGGAAAATCGTTACAGTATCTTTTCCATTTTCATTCCACGTGACCCCTTCACAAGTATAAGCGTATCGTCCAAAGGGTGCGAATGGAGATATGAAGCCAATTCGTCTGAATCTTGGAACACAAAAAACCGAATGCCCGATTCATCAAGAAGTGCAGAAATGTCCTTGTCGGCAAGCGCGGATGAAAACTCCTTGCCCACAAAAAAAGCGTACTGCGGCGCAAAAGAGGCGACTTTGCGTACCACCGCCCCGTGCTCCCGCAATGAATCCTCGCCGAGTTCGAGCATGTCGCCGAGCATCACGGCCTTTTTCCCCGCCTGCATGGAAGCGAGGTTGTCCAAAGCCGCCGACATGCTTGTAGGGTTGGCGTTGTATGTATCAAGAATATAGGTATTGCTTCCACGCTTCTCAAGCTGCGAGCGTTTGTTCGAGGGGACGTACGCCCCTATCGCGGCCGCCGCCTCTTCTTCCGGAATGCCGAAATATCCCCCCACGGCGATTGCCGCCATCACATTGTCGGCATTGTAAGCTCCTATAAGATGAGTGCGGACAATGTTTCCGCCTGAAAGTTTTACGGAGAGATACGGTTCTGAAGCACATGAAGGCAGCACCGAAGAACCCGAATATTCCAGACCGTACGGGATTGTAGAAAGGTCCGGGCGCGACGAAGCCATGCCGCGCAAATCCGGATTGTCCATGTTCACGAATGCCCTGTCGGCAGTACGCTGAAGATAATCATAAAGCTCCCCCTTGGCACGTTTCACCCCTTCAAACGAGCCGAAACCGGCGAGATGCGCTTTCCCGACATTGGTTATAAGCCCGTAATTGGGCAGGGCGATGCGGCAAAGGGCGGCTATTTCGCCCGAAGCGCTCGCCCCCATTTCGATTACGGCCATATCATGTTGCGGGGCGAGCCTCAACAGGGTAAGGGGCACACCTATATGGTTGTTGAGATTGCCTTCGGTGGCAAGCACATTGTACCTTGACGAAAGTACGGCACGGATGAGTTCCTTGGTGGTTGTCTTGCCGTTGGTTCCCGTAAGGGCCAGGACCGGAAGCGTGCCGGAACGGTTGCCGGAAACCGACAAAGAAGCCCTGTGATAGCGGGCAAGATCCTGCAAGGCTTTCAGCGTATCCCCGACAAGAAGACACCTTGTCTCGTCCGAAGCTGCAACGGCAGGGTCGGAAACCACCGCGTATGAAGCCCCTTTTTCAATTGCGGATGCCGCGAATGCGTTCCCGTCGAAACGTTCGCCCTTCAAGGCGAAAAACAATTCTCCCCCTTCTATTTCACGGCTGTCCGTGACGACTTTGCCGCATTGCAGGAATATCCCGTGCAGCGACCGTATGTTTTCGATAACCATATTTTCACGAAGATAATTTTATACGATTCTCCGCAAAATTACCCCAAATGATTGTGTATGCAGTAATTTTGCGGATAATCGTATTATTTTACATTCCCGTACTTCCGAACCCGCCTTCACCACGGGAAGTTCCGTCAAGCGAATCGCATGCCTCCCATTCGACTTTCTCGTAACGGGCTATTACCATCTGGGCAATCCTGTCGCCCGGATTTACAATGAAAACCGTATCCGAAAGATTGACAAGTATCACTTTCACCTCGCCACGGTAATCCGCGTCTATCGTGCCGGGCGAATTGAGCACCGTCACACCGTATTTTGCAGCCAGACCGCTGCGGGGCCTGACCTGAGCCTCGGTCCCTTCCGGCAATGCGATGAAAATCCCCGTAGGCACCATTGCCCGCTGCAACGGCTTTATTTCCAACGGTTCAGCAATATCAGCCCGAAGATCCATACCGGCGGACGACCCCGTGGCATAGGCGGGCAATTCGTTACCCGACCTGTTGATTATCCGACATTTCATGATTTCTATCCTTTATCGTTTTTCTGTTTTTCCTAATGACAAGATACGCCGAAACCGCATACACCAATAATATAAAGGTGTGTACCGCTATCTTAAACCAATTGACCGGACGCTCCTCGGTGTCGAAGATGAAGCTGTCCGCAAGCGATGCGACGGCAAAACACAGAAGCATCAGCAGCACGATGGTTCCGAGCTTGCGCCAATTGTAAGGGACGGGATAATATTTCTGCCCTAACACGGCCGAAATCACGAACATTACCGCATAACTCGCAAGGTGCCCCCACGCCGATGCATGATAGGAATAACGCGGCATGAAGATGATATTCACCAAAGCAGTAACGACAAGCCCCGCAAGCGTAATGTATATGGCCATCGACGTTTTTCCGGACAGTTTGTACCACATGGACACATTGAAAAGCATTCCGAGCAGCATATAGGCCCCGAGCATTATCGGGACTATGCTTACCCCCGCCCTGTAATCGGGACCGAGAATGAGGCAAAGTATGTCCATGTAAAATATCACCCCGAGAAAAACGAGGCCGCAGAATGCAGTGAAATAATTCATCACCGCCGCGTACATTTCCTTCGAGCCTTTGTCCTTCTCCCTCTGGAAGAAAAACGGCTCGGCGGCATAACGGAACATCTGTATGAACAGGGACATTATCACCGCCAGCTTGGTCGCCGCCTGATAGATTCCGAGACTTGAACGCCATTCCGGAGAGGAGGTGTCGCAGAACCGGAACAGGAAACGGTCGAGAAAATCATTCACTATGCCGGGGAGCGCGGCCACCATAAGGGGCAGCGAATAGACAAGCATGGACTTCATCTGTCTACGGTCAAAAATATACCTTTGCCTTACCGCCATAGGGACAAAGAGCAGCGCGCACACGATACTGCTTGTGAATATCGCGAAAATCACGTATGTGAAATCAGGCTCTTCCGAAACGAGATCCAGCAGGAACGTATCCGGATGTGCCGCCGCATACGCGGGAAAAACGAAGAAAAGCAGCAGGTTGGCGCCTGTCTCCGTCAAAATCTTTACGGTCTTGAAAATTGCGAATTTCAGAGCCTTGTGCTCAAAACGGAGCCGGGCGAAAAATATGGATGTCAGAGTGTCGGCCACAAGTATTCCCGCAACGTACTTGACACAGGCCTCATAACCTTCATAACCGAGCCACGACGATATGGGGGCGGCAAACGCAAGCACAAGCGCAAGGAAGATTCCCGAGGAACATGTTACCGCAGCCAGTGCATTGGAAAATACTTTGTCGGGATTCGCGCCTTCCCTGGAGGCAAAACGGAAACAGCCGGTCTCAAGCCCAAGGGCAAGGATAACCTGCAACACGGCGATATAAGCCATGAATTCCGTTACGGTGCCATAGCTTCCGGTCTCGAGCACACGGGTATAGATAGGCACGAACACGAAATTCAGGATACGCGCCAGAATCGTGCTCAACCCGTAAACCACCGTCTCCGATGCCAGTTTTCGTAAACCTTGTGCCATAACAGGCGCAAATTTAAGAAACATTCCGTACAAGCGTTTCCAAATTATGTGTATTTTTGCTTTTGCGAATGATATGAAAATTTTTAATTCACACTATAAATAATGAAAAACTTTATCAAAATCGCATTGTTCGTTGCGGCGGCTTCACTTGCCGTTTCCTGCAACGGTGGAAAGAAAAAAGCGGCCTCCGAAGACGAGGCTGCCGTAAAAGACAGTACTGAAACCATGGCAAGCACTTTGGCATTCGACCCGGCACAGCTTCCGGAAGAGCCCGTATTCGACATCAACACCAACTTGGGCACAATCACTGTGAAACTCTATTCGGACACTCCGAAACACAGGGACAATTTTGTAAAACTCGCCTCGGAAAGGTTCTATGACGGAATACTTTTCCACAGGATTATCAAGGGTTTCATGATTCAGACAGGAGATCCCCTGACTTTAGACCGCGCCAACAAGGCGAAATTCGGCACCGGCGGTCCCGGGTATGAAATTCCTGCAGAAATAGTCCCGGGACACAGCCACATAAAAGGCGCGCTTGCAGCCGCACGCAAAGGCGACCAGGCCAATCCGATGAAAAACTCGTCAGGTTCGCAGTTCTATATCGTTGAAAACCCTGATGCCTGCAAACATTTGGACGGGGAATATACGATCTTCGGCGAGACAATCGAAGGCTTTGAGGTAATCGACAAGATTGCAGCCGTACAGACCGACGAGCGCGACTGCCCTATTGAAGACATAAGGATCATCAACATATTGCCTGTGTTACCCGAGCCGGCAGCTATGGCCGACAGTACGGCAATCGGAACAGCAGTAGAAAATACAGTAAAAACAGAATAGGGTAAAAGTCCGTGGCATGATTTTGGCATATTTTCTCTCGGATTAATTTTTTCATAGGTTAAGTTTAAGGTTAGGAAAAGCGGAGACCGGCAAGGGCGGACACCCGGGTCGGTCTCCAATTTTTTTTTGCGAAACATGCCAGGTTGTAGCGTGCTTTTTTCACACAGAAAGCACGGCCACCCCTCTCAGAATGCACTGTAAGGCGTATCAGCGTGCCTTTCGCATGGAGAAAGCACACTATGGCTTCTAAAGAAGGGCAATTTTGCGGACAAACATAAAAAATGTCATAAACGCGATTTTATGGCATGAATTTCGCAATAGAAATATGCGAATAGTTTTTTCATAGGTTTAGTTTTAGGTTTCGAGACTGGGCGGGTTCTCTGCCCGGTCTCATTTTCTTTATTGAGTGTCTACAATAATTGTCCACAATAATGACAATTAATTTGTTGAAAGAAGTTTTATTGCTATCTTTGCGCCCGCTTTCATGTACTGATAGCAGAGTAATTTAGTATTAACACAATTAAAACAGATTCACAATGGCTGTTAAAATCCGTCTTTCACGCCACGGTAAGAAGAATTTCGCATTCTATCACATTGTTGTGGCTGATTCACGCGCGCCACGCGATGGCCGCTACATCGAGCAGATCGGCTCATACAACCCTAACACCGATCCTGCTACAATAGTATTGAACTCGGAAAGGGCACTCGCATGGCTCGGCGTAGGTGCGCAACCTACCGACACTGTACGGAGCATCCTTTCACGCGAAGGCGTATTATTGAGGAGACACCTTCAGGGAGGAGTGGCAAAGGGAGCTTTCTCACAGGAAGAAGCCGACAGGAAATTCAATGAGTGGAAAGCCAAGAAAGAAGCCAAACTCCAAGAAAAGAAGAATGCAAAAAATGCCAAAATGGCAGAAATTGCGAAAGAAAGAATAGCTGCTGAAGCCAAAATCAATCAGGAAAGGGCTGAAGCCATAGCTAAGAGAAAAGCCGAAGAAGCAGCAGCGAAAGCAGCTGAAGAAGCTGCCGCAAGGGCTGCCGAAGAAGCCGAAAAGAATGCTGAAGAAGCTCCTGCAGAGGCTGAAAACAGTACTGAGGCTTAATTGGCTACGATGGCAATGGCAGATTTGCTTCGCATAGCCCGCATTACCAAATCAAACGGCACTGAGGGGGAAGTATGCGCAGAGCTGTTCATTCCATACGACGAAATCCAGACTGAAGAACCGGTATACATCCTATTCGATGGACTGCCGGTTCCTTTTTTTATTGAAAGAATCGTCCCGAAAGGCAACAGGAAAGCATATCTCCGCCTTACGGACATAGAAGACCTTGAAGATGCTGACGAACTGAAAGGAAAAGACATATTGATATACGGAAAACCGGAAAATGACGGGACTCCCGATTTTGAAGGTTGGACGGTTTACGACACCGAAGGCAATAATGTAGGTACGGTTACCGGTTTTATAGACATTCCTCAAAACCCATGTCTGGCAGTCGAGCATGGCGATGAGGAAATATATATCCCTTTACATGAGGATCTTATAGACAATTACGATGAAGAAGCCGGGACAATCACCATGGCCATTCCCGATGGACTGATATGAGACACAGTACGTATTTCATCATAATATTCATTTACTGCGTCCTACTTTCCTGCACAAGAGACGACACCCTGCATGCCAGGCTCGACACAGACTACCGTCTCCTCAAAAGATCCGATTCCATACTCTCATTGTACACGTCAAAAGGGGAGTGGACAAAAGCTCTGTCGTACGCATACTCGTCGGACTCCGCATCGTCTGGACGGGATGTAGTAAATTCCCTGCAGGCATACGCATATATCGGCCAATGCTATCTGGCCACCGACTGTTACGATTCTTGCCGCACATATCTTGAAAAAGGGCTTGCCATATGGGAATCCGTCAAGCACTCTCAGCCCGAAAACGAATTCGCCTACAAAAGCGCTTACGTGCTATATAACAGCCTGGGGATATATACTGTCAATATTGAAAACGATTATGAAAAGGCCATGCGCTATTTCACAGACGGATCGAAGATTGCGTCTTCAAGGGGAGACAAGTACTACAACATGGTGTTTCTTTCCAACATGGCAGTCGTATCCAACATAAGAAAAGACACTTCCGGCATAAAATACGCGGCAGAAATATACAAATACGGCATATGTAAAAAGGACACATCCACAATATGCAACGGAGCATATCTGCAAGCCGCATTCTATCTGATGAAGGGAGAATTGTCCCGGGCTAAGGAGATGCTGAACCGGGCACTGCAACTTACGGATCCGGATGATCTCAGATACGGAGAAATGCTAAACCTATACGCCGAGATACTTTACAAAGACAGCCTCCCCTCCGAAGCCGAGCGATACTATGAATCAGCCATGAAATACACGGGACACATATCGGCATCAGCGGCCACAGCCATTTACCTGTCATACGGTCACTTCCTCCTACAGGAAAAACGCTTTTCCGAAGCGATAAGAGTACTGAAAAAAGGGACCGGAATAGCGGAAGACAGCGACAACCGTGTCCACAAATACCAGTTATACCTGTCACTGTCGCAGGCTTACGAGGCCGTAGGGAATACTTCCGCGGCATTGGCCTATCATAAAAAATACAGCACTGAATCGGAAAATGCCATAAACATCGAAAAAGAAAGGGCCGTAAATGAACTCACGCGCAAATACGAACAGGAAATATACGAACAAGAAATATACCGACACAACATGGAAATCGCGTCACAAAAGCGCGCACTGGCAATTTCTATTGCAATTGCATCGATAACGGCAGGCCTTTCCGCTGTCATACTGTCGATGTACAGGAAGAAAGACAGACTATACAGTAAAATTGTCAAGCAATACAGGGACGAATTTGAAAAAAAACAAAAAAATGAAATCCAGACCGCGGCTGCCGGCAAAGACATTTTCGACAAAGTCGAAAAACTGATAAAATACGATGGAAAATACCGCGACAACAGTCTGACGAGAGACTCCCTCGCTGAAATGATAGGGACTAACCGGACTTACCTTTCAAAGGTAGTAAACGAAAAGACCGGAATGTCTTTTGTCAATTATCTCAATTCCTACAGGATAGAAAAATCATTGGAAATATTGTCGGACTCGGACGACAACACTCCGTTAAAGGCAATCGGGCCTGCCGTAGGATTCAATTCAATGTCTACCTTTTATAAGCTCTTCAGGGAAAAAGTAGGCATGACACCGGCAAAATACAGGCAGAAAATAATTGAAATATCCAAAAACGACAATTTGACAAAAACGGCATAAAATTGTGCTTGGAATATCCCGCAGCGGATTAAATTTGCGACAAAACCAAATTCCAATCACACTATGTTCAAAATAAAAATCCCATTATTGGCCATCAGCGCTTCTATTATCGGCATGATGACTGGATGCCAAAACGGCAACGGAGGGAGGATTCCCGCAGAGCAAATCATCACCGATGAACAAAGTCTCACACTGAAAGTAGGAGAAACAAAAAAAATCCATGCGGCCGTGATTCCGGAAAATACCACAGATACGGCAGTATTGTACGAGTCACTTTCGCCGGAAATCGCATCCGTTACTGACAAAGGCGAGGTAACAGGTCTTTCAGAAGGAGAAACCGCAATCAGGATATCCGCAGGAAAGGCATATAGCGATTGCAGTGTCACAGTATATAGCCCGGAACCTCCCGAAATCGGCGACTTTTATTATTCCGACGGAAGCTGGTCAACCGAATTGGATACAGAAAAAAAGGTTATCGGCATCGTATTCTGGTGCGGTGATCCCGGAAAGGACGACCCGACGCTAAGACAGGAACATCCCGATTGTACCAACGGACTGGCGATCGCTATAAACGGGGAACAGGAAAGCGGATGGCAACCATACTACTTACTTTACGACAACAGCATATCTTCATGGTTGGATATCTATGCACCGGAATACCAAACAATAATCACTGAAACAGGCACACAGGAAGAAGCCCGAGGCAATTTAAACAAGATGATAGGATACAACAATACCAAAGCCATCGAAATATTCAACGCCGCCCCTGAAAATGCCCAGTGGAAAATGGATGCGGTAGAAAAAGCGGTACAATACAGAGAAACGGTTCCCGCACCGGAGACTTCATCGGACTGGTATCTTCCATCCGCGAAAGAACTCACTTTGCTTGCATACGGAGAAACGGACAAGAACATTTACTATTATGACCATTATGCGGAAATAACCGAGATTGTAAATCAACGCCTTTCGCTGCTCGAAAACTCCCAGCTACTTTGCACTCACGATTTTATCTGGACATACTGGGCGGCGAATGAATCCAACGAACAAGAAGCATTCAATGTAAGTCTCATGTCCGGAGGAGTATTCTACTCGCGCAAGGGAATTATTAACTATTACGCTAGATTCATATTGGCATTCTGACATGAAAAAACAGATACTACTAATCGCATTCACGGTTGTGTTTTCGGTACTGTCATGCAGTAAAAACAGCCTTGAGGCCATCGATAGCCTGCAAGTCGAGCCGGAGACTGCTACGATGCACCCGGGGGACACACTGACACTTCAAGTCAGCATGTCGCCGGAAAATGCCTCCGGTATCAAAACCATATTATGGCAAAGTTCCCACCCTCAAACAGTAAGTGTAGACAAAAACGGGCACATAAGAGCGTTGAGAGTTGGAAGTTCTTCAATAACAGCACAAACGGACGGACTATCCGACAGTTGCCTCGTCATAGTCGAAAACATACCCCCGCAAACAGGGGATTACTACTACTCCGACGGCAGTTGGTCACCGGAATTGGACGAGAATAAAACCGTGATAGGCATCGTATTCTGGTGCGGCGACCCCGGAAAGGACGACCCTCTGTTAAGGCAGGAACATCCCGATTGCGTCAACGGTCTTGCCGTTGCGATTGACGGCGACATGGAAATCCCGTGGCAAACAGGGTATTCAGAATACAAAAAGACCGTCGGCGAATGGATCGAGGAAAATGCTCCCGAATACATTAGCATACTTTCAGGGAACGGGGAAAATGACAATATGAACAGAATCCTCGGCTACAATAACACCAAGGCAATAGAAAGATTCAATTCTGCGCCGGAAAATTCGGCATGGCCCGTAGAAATCGTGGAAAACACTGTCAAATACAGAAAATCGCGAAAAGCTCCGGCCTCATCATCAGACTGGTACCTGCCTTCACTGAAAGAACTGTCCATATTATGCTCCGCCGAACAGGAAGGGAATATTTGGGACCTGAGAGACATTACATCCAACCGGGACATCATAAACGCGCGGCTGACAAGTCTTCCCGGATCACAGCCGCTCGTAGCTTTTCCCTACTGGTCAAGCACGGAAGGAGACAGACTGCGGGCGTATTATGTCAATTTTGAAATCGGCCTGCCTAATTTCTCATACGTAAAGGACACATGGTACCTGCGCACAAGATGCGTACTTGCGTTTTAACCACATAACTAAAAACAGAACAAAATAACGATATCATGAAACATACACATATTCTCCCAATTGCGGCAATCATGGCCATGACAGTCCTGCCAATGGGATGCATTAAAGACAATGAAGAAGAGCCACGGGTTCCTATTTCTGAAATAATCATAGACAGCAGGACAGTCAATATGGAAAAAGGCGACACAATCTGCCTTGGCTATACGGTAATCCCTGAAAACGCCGCAATCGACGGGGAACCTCTCTGGGAATCTTCAAATGAAGATATCGCCACCGTCGACCGATACGGAAATGTAATCGCGGTAGAAAAAGGAAGATGCTTCATAAAAATCTCTTTGGACGGCAAGACAGCGCAATGCACTACGTATGTGACCGGAGTGGCTGTAAAAAACGTAACCGTAGCACCCGGTTCCGCAAACCTTTACATCGGGGAAGAAATACAATTGACCGCAACAGTTTTTCCGGAAGATGCCGAATACAATGAGATAATATGGTTCTCTACGAACGAATACGTTGCAATGGTCGACAACGGGAAAGTACTCGCGATGTCCCCAGGGACTACTGTAATACAAGCCTTTGCAAAAGGAGTAATGGGCATATGCACAATCAATGTAAACGGGATAGAAGTAGAAGAAATAAGCCTTAACGTACAGGAACTGGAAATGTCTGTCGGGGATACTTTCCAACTCGAAACATACGTTCTTCCTCAGAATGCCAATCCCGAAATCAGTTTTGAGAGTTCCGCACCGGGTACAGTTTCTGTCAATGCAGAGGGACTCGTTACGGCTGTTTCTACCGGCCATGCGACTGTAACCGCGACTGCCGGCGGCAGATCCGCATCCTGTGAAATCACTGTTATCCCTGGCAGCCAGCCAAAAACAGGTGATTACTATTACTCGGACGGGACATATTCGACAGAGTTTGATCCAGAAAAAATCCCGATTGGAATTGTATTTCATGTAACAGACCCTACAAAAGACGATCCTTTCCTTGGGAAAACCCACCCTGGCTGCACTAACGGGCTCGTAATAAGTCTGTACACTGCGGGGAAAAGCCCTTGGCAATCTAACTACACAAACTATAATGGCAGCATCAACGATTGGATTTCCGAAAACACCGAAGGATTTCTTCCTATTTCAAGCGAAGCCGACGATGGGATAATGGAAAAGGCGGCAGGCTTCAACAATACTGAAGCCATATTGCAGTTCAACGCCGCTGCTGAAAATTCAGAATGGATATCGGAAGCCATCAAGATGTCCGGCGATTTCACGACATATTCATATCCCCCGGCCCCGTCGGGGTCTTCCGGATGGTACCTCCCTTCCATAAAAGAATTGTCAATATTGTGCTACGGGGTATCAGAAACCGGCAAATACTCAACTGAAAACGGAGACTTTATAAATGGCAGGATTGGCTCGCTTCCTTCGGAATACGGAGCGCAGACATTGAATGAAACTTACTGGTCAAGCACTGAAAAAGACGGAGAAAACGCCTACGACTTCCATTTTAAAGAACCATACGGATCTTCTTATGCTCTGAAAAACGAGAAAAAATCAATAAGATGCATACTTGCATTCTGATACGGTTCACCCCCCCCGCACATTAGAAGCAGTTTGAAATTTTTTCTCAGAAAATTTAGAAGCTGTTTAAATTTATTTATAATTAATTGTAAATCAGTAGGTTAATTGGGATATTTTTTGTAACTTTATGGTTATCAAGACATTAAAGTTATGCATAAGTACCCAACCAACCTGACTGATAAACAGTGGCAAGTTATAAAAAATATGTTAGACCCCAAAGAAAGATTCAGAAAATATT
>JADIME010000076.1 GCA_017694935.1 Candidatus Merdivivens pullistercoris | reverse complement strand
TTGAGGCAAGCTTCCGCGCAGGTTTTTGTCGTTTTTTGAGGAGAATAGCAGCGCTATTTTACGATAAAAATGGCGAAAACGTGCCGGAATGATGCCACAAAGAACTTTTGAAAAAATTTTAAACAGCTTCTTATAATATTATCTCTGTCTTGAAACCTTTTGGGGACACGTTCGAGTAAACGACGACGCCTTTGTGCAGCCTGATGATTTCCACTACTATGTAGAGTCCGAGACCGTGCGCTCCCCTTATATTCTCATCAGGGATTCTTACTCCGGGCAACGTGCGGACATTCAATTCCTTAATCATTTCCGGGGATATTTCCGTCCCGTTGTCTGAAACCGTGAGCCGCAATCTCTTCCCGGCCGCCTCAAGCGTCACGCATATATCGCAGCCTGATGCATTATGTACGATGCTATTGTAAAGCAGATTGTACAATGCGCGTTTCAGAAGGTGCCCGTCCCCTGTCACATATCTGTTCTCAGCATTTTTATCAATATCGACAGACAATGAATATTCGTCCGGAAGCGCGTTCAGGAAATCCGCGACCGTGTTCCTCACGAAAGCCGAAGCCCTGAACCGGCTCTTGTCCAAAGCCTCGCTGAACTCCAGGGCGGAATACATGTTCAAGTCGTTTATCAGTTCCCTGATCCTGACTGCCTGGAACTTGATATCCGAGTCCCCGGCCTTGTCGGCCTTTCCAAGTATGATAGAAAGCGGAGTGCGTATGTCATGCGATACCCCGGCAATCCATTTCTTACGGTGCTCGGAATAGTTCTGTAACCGTGCCGAGGCCATATTGAGATACGAGGCCACGACCGAAAACCTGCCCGTATCCTTCAAATGCACTGCCTTGCCTATGGAAAGATCCTCTATCCCCTTCACTACCCCTTTCAACGCCTTGTATGAGTTCCAGCCATATATGAAACTCACCAGAATCAGCACGAGTATGCCCGTAATGATGGCGGACAGTACTATGCTCCTGATCTTGCCGATATTGTCTGCAGGCTGCGATACGAGTATATTGATATACGAATCGGCCGGATAGCCCAATACGACAAGCCCGTCAGGATGGGAAGCGGTGAAAATCGGATAACCGCCGAGCATCATGGAAGACATCCCGTCAAAATCGCTTATCCTGTAATGCTCCGGCACCGTATCAGGCAGATTGCGGCTCCAGACCGCATTCCCCGTAGAATCCGAGACCAACATGCCCCATGCCCCGAGCGAATCCAGCCTGCAGCATAACTCCCCGTCCAAACTGTAAGAGCCTCCCCCGCATACCAAGGCGGAAGAAACCTCATCCGCAAGCCTGTCCGGAGCATCGGAGGTATCGACATAAATATTGGACATGCTTATGGACAAAAACATGTAAAGGACGATATTCATCACGAATACCAGCAGTATCATGCCGAATATCCTGAAAAACTCTTTTCTCAAATGACGGTTCTCGATTTTTCCCGACACCCTTTTTCCCATGCCTATATATTTAGATTTTTAACTTATATCCCAATCCCTTGACTGTAATCAAAGACACCGGGCGCGAAGGGTCTTTCTCGATTTTCTCCCTAATGTGCCTGATATGGGCCATCAGAGAGTTTTCATAGCCGTAACGGTTGTCTCCCCATACCGCCTCGCAAAGCCTGTCCAATGAAATGACACGCCCGGCATTGTTATATAACATAAGCAGGATATCATGCTCCTTGCCGGTCAAGGGGAGCCGTTCATCGCCACGTATCACCTCCGCCCGGGAAAAATCCACTTTCGCATGTTCGAGCTGCACAATCATCCCGTCCTCCCTGTAACAACGCCTCAGAAGGGCTATCGTCCTTGCGACCAATTCTTTCGGCAAGAAAGGCTTCACGATGTAGTCATCACCGCCGAGTTCGAATCCGGTGACAATGTCGTCGGGATCATCCCTTGCCGTCAGGAATATCACCGGCACGTCCTTTATGCGTTTCAACCGGGACATAAGCGAAAACCCGTCCCCGTCAGGAAGGTTCACGTCCAGAACGGCGATATCGGATGGAGATCCTGCATATATCCGGCACGCTTCCTCCACGCACGAAGCGGTGGCTACCGACATGAAGCCGGAATCCCTGAAGATGGCTTCGATTGTATCGCGCAAGGCCGGCTCGTCCTCGACAATCAGTATTTTACGCATCCTCAACAAATCAAGGTTGGCATCCATAAAACTACCCCCCCCGTGCGATTTTCAGGTTAAAAGACAATCCTTTTTTCATATTCACGCCAATTTTTTCACAAATTTAAGGTAAAAATAAGGAACGCTCAAGGATGAATTAAAGTAAGGGGAATAATTTTGCCGCAAGAAAAACCGATTTTTTATGAACATGAAGATTAAAACCGCAATTGCATTCTTTTTCATTGCCTTATCGGCATCGTTCCAGGCATACGCGGCCGCACCTTATAAAGTCAGCGGGACGGTCAAAGACTCCATAAGCAAGGAAAGCGAACCCATGGCCACACTTATCGTCACCGGGCCGGCAGCTGACAGCATCGTCCGCTCTACCGACACGGAAGGCCGATTCGAAATATCATTGCCTGCATCCGGAAAATACACATTGCGAATAATTTCCATAGGCCGTAAAGAAAAAGCCGTGGAATTTCATCTTACCGAAGAGAATCCGGCGGCGGACCTCGGGACGATATATGTGGAAAACGATGCCGATTTCCTTGAAGCGGCGACAGTAAGCGCGCAGGTGCCTTTTATCAAGACCGAAGTGGACAAACTCACCTACAAGATTTCGGAAGATCCCGACGCACAGACAAGCAACGCCTTGGACATGCTCCGGAAAGTGCCGAGAGTCACTGTGGACGCCGATGACAACATCATGGTGAACGGGCAAGGAAATTTTAAGATATACGTAAACGGGAAACCATCCGGCATGTTCAGTTCCCAGCCTGGGAAGATATTAAAGGGGATGCCCGCCGAAAGCATAAAACGCGTTGAAGTAATCAGCGACCCCGGAGCGAAATACGATGCCGAAGGCGTGGGAGGCATCCTCAACATAGTAATGAATGCAAAACGCGCGGACGGGTACAACGTCAGCATAAATGCCGGCGGCGGAAACAGAAGCGCAAACGCAGGGGCCTACGGGGCGGTAAAATTGGGAAAATTCTCCGTTTCCGCCAATTACGGTTTCAATTACATGAAAAACCCGGAAATATCCGTACAAAGCGAGAGGAAGTTCACCTCTTCCGGAACCGCGATGCAATCGTCTTCGGAGCAGATGATAACCAATGAAGCCCCGATGCATTTCGGGTCGATAGAAATGAGTTACGACATTGATTCGCTCAATCTGCTGACGCTGTCGGGAAACCTTTACCTTGCGGACATTTCCGCAGACTACAATATCGGCAACAGCATGTATTCCGGCTCATTGATATACAGTTACAGACAGACAGGAACGGCCGCCACCCTCGCCGGCTCGGGAAGTGTCAGCATAGACTGGCAGCATCTGTTCAGGAAGCATCCCGGAGAGATGCTCACCGTATCGTACATGTACAGCAACAGCCCGAGCGGGCTGAACTCCGAATATGCCCTTGACGCATTCGAGGGGAACAGGCAAATGATTGACATCTTCGACCGCACACGCATCACAAACAGGGCTTCTTCGCAGGAACATACAGGACAGGTGGACTATGTACGCCCGTTTGCGGAAAAACACAAAATCGAGGCAGGGGCGAAATACATATTAAGACTCAACGGCAGCGAAGGACAGAACCTCATAATGAACGACGGTGACAACGGCTGGACGGAAAATCCGGAATACCCGTCACAGAGTTACCGCCATGAGCAGCACATAATCGCATTGTATGCCGACTGGTCGGCAAATATAGGACAATTCGGCTTCAAGGCCGGGATACGGGCGGAAGAGACACTGCAAAGGATAGGCTTCACGGCCCCTCAGGAACAGCGGTTCAACTCGGAATTCACGGACATAGTGCCTTCGGCCTCCATACTATGGACACCGAAACCGACTGAAAGCCTGCAACTCACATACAACATGAGGATAAGCCGCCCGGGCATCACCTACCTGAACCCTTTCGTCCAAAGCATAGGAAGTTCTGAAATAACTTACGGCGACCCGGACATAGTTTCAGAGAAAAATCATACCGTAGCACTGAATTACAGCCTGTTCGACATGAAATACGGGCTCAACGCGTCGCTGCGTTACAGTTTTACCAACAACAGCATAAGCAGTTTCCAGTTTATCGACTCCGACGGAGTGCTGAACAACACTTACGGAAATATCGGGAAAAACAGGAATGCCGGCCTCATGGCATACGCATACTGGAATCCCACACAGAACACAAGGCTCTTTTTCAACGGCAATGTAAGCTGGATAAGCCTTCACGGAAACTCATCCAACGAATATACCGAAGGGCTGGACAATGAAGGCTGGACAGGCAACCTGTACCTCGGAGCGCAACAGAGTTTCAAATACGGTTTCCGCCTGAGCGCCAACGGAGGATATTTCTTCCCAAGCATAAGTCTCCAGGGAAAAGGATACGGCAGTTACTTCTATAGCCTTGCCCTCAACAAATCGTTTTTCGACGGAAAACTGGACATCTCCCTGAGTGCGGTCAATTTCTTCGAAGCAGGCATGAAGATGAGCAACACCACATCCACCCCATACCTCACGAGCACCGACAGCATGGTATTCGACAACAGGTATTTTATGATCGGAGTATCCTACAACTTCGGTAACATGAAGCAGATAGTCAAGAAGGCACAACGCCGCATCGTGAACAACGACCTGCTCAATACGTCGGGAGGAACTGCCGGAGCCGCAGGCGGCGGGACTGGCCGGACCAATCCTTAGAAACTGTTACAATCAAATGTATTTTAATATCACCCTTCCAACCTGACCGGCATAATAATACGGAATATTGAAAAGGCGAAAACGCTTTCCTTTCGGGGTCACCGCCTCATCGATTGAAAGCGGTTTCCTCCAAAAACGCACGGCTATATCATGAGGTGACTTTTCCATAAACGAATGCAATGAACGCAACCGCGAATTATGACCTGATTTCACTTCCACCGGAATGACCATGTCATCATACTGTATGACAAAATCAACTTCCGCATCAGACCCGGTTCCGTTCACCCAAAAATAACGTTTACGGGAAAAAGAATTGTCATCACCTACGAGTTCCTGTCCTATTATCTGTTCTGCAATATGTCCCATCCACACATCGCTTATATCCTTGATATTTACTAACTCTTTTTGAAGCCCTCCGACATAATTCACTATACCGGTATCTATCCATAACAATTTCGGCGAACGTTTCAATTCCGGAATAAAAGGGACAACGACAGACGTTACCGGATAAGACAATTCAAGCAGCATGGTTTTCTCCAACATACGGAAAGCCTCGCCCATCTCCCTGGAACGATAAAGTGAATTGCCGAATTTTTCAAAAGAAATCCGCTTCGCGGCATATAGCCATCCTACATTAAGGATATGACGGAGAATATTGCCCATGGTCTCAGTACTGGAATATTTTTCAATATCATCCCTATATCCGGTCAGCAAACTTTCATAAACATGCCCCAAAGAAACAATATCCCTATTAATTGCATAATTATCAACTATTTCCGGCATCCCTCCCAATAAAACGTATATATTGAATAACCGCATCGTTTCTTCATGTAACGGGACAGGTATAGCGATTTCATATTGGGACGCTTTCAGTCCGTTTTCACCTACGGCTCCCAAAAATTCATTGAAAGAACACGGGCGTAATGCCATATACTCAACACGGCCGACTGGAAAAGATATATGCTTGTCTATAAGACTTTCCAGAAGCGAGCCTGCCGCAATCACGTCTATTCCTGAAACATCCTCGTAAAAATAACGCAGCATTGCCACAGCCTTGGGAGAATTTTGAATCTCATCGATAAAAAGCAGAGTGCGTGCGTCTTTCCGCTCTTTGTTATTAAGCAGATAAATGGCAGTAAGAAGTTCTTCCACAGACATTCCTGATTCAAAAAGCTGCCGGTCGGCATCTTTGTCCAAATTAAGCTTTAAATAAACCTCATATTCTTTGGAAAACTGGTTTACAAGGGTAGTTTTCCCCACTTGCCTCGCACCGCGAAGCACCAATGGCTTGTGACCGGGTCTTCTTGACCATTCCCTCAAATTAGTTAAAATATTTCTTTCAAACATGTTCTCAATACATTACAGCACTGCAAAGATAGTGTAATTGTAATAAAACAGGAGCATATATAATCTGTTTTTGTAATAAAATAGGGGTATAAACCAATATTAAATGTAATAGAAGTGGACTTAAAAGCTGCCTTCTACCTCATCAGTGCCGACAGGGCCAGTCCGTAATTGGTTATCGGGACTCCGGAGCAGCGGGCATCGGCTATCCTTGAAAGCACGAGCTTGCGGTTGAACATGCATGCCCCGCAATGGATTATCAGGTCATAACCGCCAAGATCCGAAGGCCAGTCGGAACCGGCCACGACATCTATATTCAAATCCTCACAGACCTTCCTGCGCAACAAGGCAGGGAGTTTCACACGGCCTATGTCCTCATTCAGGGGCCTGTGCGCACAGGCCTCAGCTATAAGCACGCGCGAGCCCGGAGCAAGCGAGGCTATCTTCGCCGCGCCTTCCTTGAAGATTCTTATATCGCCCTTGTAACGTGAGAACAGTATGGAAAACGAAGTGAGCGGCACACCTCCTATGACATCCGATATGACTTCCATGTCTTCGGGCGCAAACATTCCCGCCGGTGCCGATTCCGCCCCGGCAAATGCCTTTTCCATGGCTGAACGTACGGAAGAGAAAGCCTGAGAGTCGGTAATCACCAGACGCGGTTTGGAAGACAATGAGCCGAAAGCCCCTGCAAGATTCCCCGGAGACACACAGAGGGGCATACAACCCCTGTCCAGAAGTTCACGGACAGTCTGCATCTGGGGCATTATCAGACGGCCTTTCGGGGCGGCCTTGTCCTGAGGCATTACCAACACGACTATATCGCCTTCGGAAACAAGGTCGCCGAGTATGGTAACAGGAGAGCCGTCGGAATCCTTCGAAGCAAGAGCCTGCCTGATTTTGGCAAACACGTTGTCCCTGACCCTGAGGGACACACCGGTTTCCCGGAGGGATTCTCCCTGCATAATATCTTCTTTATGTATGATTATGACTGTAGCCCCGCGACCTTCAAGATATTCCGTCCACCGCCGGTCAAGGGCATCTTCACGTCCATCCACAATGACAAGCGCGACATCGCAGGAAGCAGCCGATTTTACAGACTGCTCCACACGCAGGGAACCTATGTCCCCGTCATCATCGTAACCGGGAGTATCTATCAATGTAACAGCTCCCACGCCGTCCAGTTCCATGGATTTACGTACAGGATCCGTCGTCGTTCCCTTCAGATCCGAAACGACCGCGACATTCTGGCCGAGCAGGAGATTGAACAGCGTGGATTTACCGGTATTCCTTTTCCCGAAGATACCTATATTCGGCCTTTCTCCCGGCACTGCCGCCGGCCTCCCGCTGTCAGAATCTGAAATCCCTTTCTCCATGTTCTATCCTCTCCAACATAGTCTCGCACTTTTCCTTCGTCACCGGATTCGGTATCAGGCCGAGTTCCCTTTGTATCACAGGAACGGCCGCCTTCCGCGTTTCAGGCGACGCATAGTCTATAAGGTACTCTTTAAGAGTCATTATCGCATTAGGACCGCAGCAATTGGCTATCTGCCCGGCTTTCAGCAAGGACATGAACCTGTCGCCTGTCCTGCCGCTCTTGTAACATGCCGTACAGAAGCTCGGTATATAACCCAGTTCAAGAAGCCATCTTACCACCTCGTCCAGCGTACGGTTGTCATTTACATCGAACTGGGCCGAATGTTCCTCATCCTCGGTGAGACGGCCTGTTTCCGCCTCGTCTGCATATCCTCCGACCGAAGTCTTGGAACCTCCGCTTATCTGGGACACGCCCAATTCGAGAAGCCTCCGGCGCATGGACGGACGTTCCCTCGTCGAAATGATCATGCCCGTATAAGGCACCGTAATCCTCAACAGGGCGGTAATCCTCTCGAAAAGCCAATCCGGAATACCGTTTTCAAATGATTTGGAATCTATGTCATCCGCATCGCATATACGCGGCAGGCTTATCGTATGGGGCCCTACGCCGAATCTCGCGACGAGATGCTCGGCATGCATGACCAAAGCCGTAAAATCATATTTATAGTCGCTCAGGCCGAACAGCACTCCCATGCCCACATCGTCTATGCCGCCTTCCTGCGCCCTGTCCATCGCCTCCGTATGATAGGCATAATCGGATTTCGGCCCATGGGGATGAAGCATTTCATAACGCCGCTTATTGTAAGTTTCCTGAAACAGTATGTATGTCCCGATGCCCGCCTCATGGAGCCGGCGGTAATTCTCAACGGTCGTTGCCGCAATATTGACATTCACACGGCGGATTGCCCCGTTCTTATGCTTGATCGAATATATCGTGTCTATGGATTCGAGGATATATTCGATAGGGTTCAGCTCCGGATGCTCGCCGGCCTCTATGGCAAGGCGCTTGTGACCCATATCCTGAAGGGCAATCACCTCGCGGGCTATCTCTTCCTGTGTAAGTTTCTTGCGCGGAATGCTTTTGTTCTGCCTGTGATATGGACAGTACACGCAACTGTTCACGCAATAGTTGGAAAGGTACAGGGGCGCGAACATCACAATCCTGTTGCCGTAATATTTTCTCTTTATCTCTTTCGCAAGGGCATAAATCCGTTCCCATACAGATTGGTCTTCCTGCACGAGCAGCACGGCGGCCTCCCTATGGGTAAGTCCGTCCTTCATTATCGACGGCTTCGACAGTATTTCATCCACAAGGCCTGTATTGCCTTTGTTCTGTAATGCGTATTCTATCGTAGCGCATACCTCGGCATCATTGATGAACTCCCCAGCCACCGATGAAGCCGGATTGTAAACAAATTCCGACATGACAATCTTCCTTTTCCAGTTTTTATCGTACCGCCGCCGTCTCTACACTACCTTTGGCGGTTTATTTTTCTTTACAACCTTTGTGCGGGCAATAATCTCCCCGCGACCAGTCCGCCTCATAACCTATCGCCGCAAGGGATTTTTCCAACTCGTCCAGACCTTCCCCGCTTTCCCCTCCGTCCGTGACTTTTCCGCTGTACAGCTCGTATGCGGCACGGGCGCGTGCAGGAGAAATATTGGGCATTATCACATTCGCCCCAGCCAGTATGCCCTCGTAACGGGCTCCTTCGGCAAGAGTATTCAACGCCGTAGTCGAAGGCAGTAGCAGGCAAGGGTCGAGCAGCCTCAATATTGAAAGCAGGCCGAGTGTCATCCTGTGTTTCCTTTCCGGTGTCCAGAAGACATCCTGCATTTTCCCGAAAGGAGTATCGGGATGAGGCATATATGGACCTATCCCCACCATCTGCGGCCTTAGTTCCGCTATGAACTCCAGGTCCTTGGCTATGTGCCCTACAGTCTGCCCGGGAGCACCTACCATAAAACCGGCGCCTACCTGATAGCCTATCTCTTTCAACATCCGGAGCGAAGCCATACGCCTGGCATGATTCGTAGTGGATGACACATCATACACTCCGGCCGACGGATCTGCATCAGGGCTGGCGGTTGCTTCCGTTTCAGCCGAGGGACGGGGATGGAGCTTATAAAAATAATCCTCGTCCGCCGCCTCGTGCCTGAGCAGATACCTGTCCGCCCCGGCATCGTACAGCCTCTTGAATGAATCATACCCCCTTTCACCGAGCGAAAGGGTAACCGCACAGCCTGCCAGCTCCGTCTTTATCTTCTTTATCAAATCACAAAGAAAATCATCCCCCATGCCGGGATTCTCGCCTCCCTGCAGCACAAAAGTCCTGAAACCCCTGCGGTAACCTGCGGCACAGCAGGAAAATATCTCCTCTGCCGAAAGGACATAACGGTGTATATTACTGTTGGATTTCCTTATTCCGCAATAATAACAGTCGTTACGGCAAACATTCCCTATCTCGACAAGCCCCCTGAGGAATACTTTTCCCCCGAAAACACTTGACGAAACCTCCCTTGCCCTCACCGCCAGACGTTCCGCCGACGAGTCATTCTCTGACAGGGATGTCAAAAGCGCGTGCAAATCCGAAGCAGAGGGCAATGAGCCGGGAAAAATTCTATCTATAACTCCTTGCGATTTCAAAACAACTCCGGTACAATTTTATAAACGAATGCAAATATATCCATTTTTGTGCATATCTTTGCGCCCTGATTTTTAATTTTAAGAAAAATACGGTTTGCCATGGCATTCATGAACAATGTTATGATTGTACGCCACAAGCTGTTGGCTACAATGGTAAAAATGTGGAAAGAAGACAGACTGTGTACAGACATAGACAGGCTGCCGATACAGTTGAGCCCGCGCCGCTCCAAGGTACTGGGACGATGCTGCGTGCATAAAGAGAGGGCCGTCTGGAAATACAAGATGTTCCCTCTTTTGGGTTACGACATGAGCGATGAGAAAGACGAACTCACCCCTCTGTCCGAATATGCGCGCAAGGCGATAACGAGGTCGGCCAACCCGAAGGAAAATATCATGTGCGTCATAGACGAGGCATGTTCCTCATGTGTCAAGACCAACTATGAAATCACCAACCTGTGCCGGGGCTGCGTCGCAAGGAGCTGTTCGATGAACTGCCCGAAAGGCGCCATCAGCCACACCAAGGAACACGGGATGGCCGTCATAGACCACTCTCTGTGCATCAACTGCGGCAAATGCTACCAAAGCTGCCCATACCATGCAATCGTCTACATTCCGGTACCGTGCGAAGAAGCCTGCCCTGTAAAGGCTATTTCAAAAGACGAATACGGGGTGGAACACATCGACGAGAGCAAGTGCATATATTGCGGGCGCTGCCTTAACGCCTGCCCTTTCGGTGCAATATTCGAGATATCACAAGTATTTGATATTCTAAACAATATATGGGACGGGAAACAAGTGGTCGCAATGGTAGCCCCGTCAATACTCGGCCAGTTCAAATATCCGAAAGAACAGGTTTACGGAGCCATCAAGGCGTTAGGCTTCCACGCAGTTGTCGAAGTAGCCGAAGGAGCGATGATGACCACGTCCAATGAAGCCGCCGAACTGAAAGAACGTCTTGCGGAAGGACAGCCATTCATGACCACAAGCTGCTGCCCGTCATACATAGAACTTGCCAGAAAGCACATTCCGGAAATGATTCCGTTCATTTCCACGACAGGTTCACCGATGTACTATACGGCAGAGATAATCAAGGAAAAATACCCGTCGGCCAAGCAGGTATTCATCGGCCCTTGCATAGCCAAGCGCAAGGAAGCCAAAAACAATCCGAATGTGGACTATGTACTCACATTCGAGGAGTTAGGCAGCCTGATTTCCGGCTACGACATCGACATTGAGACTGTAGAGCCTTACAAAGTCGAATACCTCTCTGTCAAAGAGGCACACGGCTTCGCACAGACAGGCGGAGTATCCGGGGCCGTAAAGGCATTCCTTGGGGAAGACGTGGACGCGCAGCTTGTTTCCGGTTTCGACAAAAAGCTCATACCTTTAATAAAGAGTTACGCAAAGACGAAGAAAGCCCCTGCGCGTTTCCTTGAAATGATGGCCTGCCCGGAAGGATGCATCTCCGGACCGTGCACATACAACGACAAGGTTGCAGGACGCAAGCAACTCAACAGCGAACTCGACAAGATAGACGAATCCTACGCCAAAATGCACGAATAGACGGCTTAAAGCCCCGGCTTCGCTTGAGGCGCGGGGCTTGTCGGAAGTCCAGGCCACGCCAAACTATATTTAATTATCTGACTATCAACAATAACGCCATTTGAAACCGTGGCTTAGAGGCATTATTTTTCGCCCCTAAGCCACATATATGTCATGCGTTATATGGCATAACGTATTAACCCTCAATAGTTTAACATCAATCATCAATAAAAATGCCGTGGCCGCAACTTCAAAAAAACAGTGGCGCAACAAAAAAACAGTCCCGGGACAGATGCCCGGGGCTGCCGAAAATTTTCTTACTTATGAAAAAATCCTAAAATCTGTTTTGTCTGATTCTTAGTCGAGTTGTACATCCCAAAGGATTACACGCGCCTCGCTCTGCAAGTTTATTACCGTGTCCGAATTGCATCCGGATACGGTAAATTCATACCTGTCCGCGTCGGTTACTGTCATGGTATATGGCGAGTTGTTAGAAGCACCGTCATTGGACGCAGCCCCAATCCTCGATGGTGTAATGGTACAATTGCCCGAAAGATTCAACGCGCCTGACTTTCCTTTCCATGCGACACAATACATGGTTATTTTTGTCGTACCAGCCGGAATCGTAAATGAAGCATCACCATTGACACTGGATGTACCCAATTTCAACACCGGGAATTCTTCACCGTTCACGGTAGCCTTTTCGTAATAAGCCTTTTCGCCAAGCACGACATTTACATCGCCGAGAGGATTTTCGGGTGCCTCGCCCGGCTCATGGCTTATGTAGTAAGCAGGTCCGCCGACCTGAGCAGTACCGTTGTGTTCGGCGCGTGTACCTTCAATGGTAACGATATCACCCTCCTTAAGCCCGAGAGTGGAAAAACTCTGGTCATTGGAAGACTGTTTCTCGGCAGTAAGACCGTACACGAGGACATCCCCTGTCTCGTCAACAAGGTGGAAGTTACCGTACGCGGTATTGTACAAATCGGTAATCGTACCTGTCAGCCTGTAATAAACGCCAGCATCTACCGGTTTCGCAAGGAATTCCTCGACGGTCACTTCCTCTATCTCGCCCGGATCCGGTTCGTCACCACCCTGACCCTTCTCATGACTGATGTAGTATGCATCGCCTACTTGAGGACTGCCATTGTAAGATGCACGTTTGCCGGCTATGGTAAGTATGTCGCCGACTTCCACTCCGAGACCGGAGAATGAAGGACCGCTACCTACCGAAGCCTCGTCCTTGGCCACGCCATAGACATAGACATTGCCGGTTTCGTCTTCAATGGTAAGGTTGCCCCATGAATCATCTTTGATACTGGTTACCGTACCGGTGAGTTTGTAATAAGTCTCGCCCTCAGATTTTGCAAGGAACTCTTCGATAGTCACTTCCTCGATTTCGCCCGGATCGGGTTCGTCACCGCCCTGGCCATCGAAACGTTCGCCTGTCATGCCGGCATAGTCGTCCTGCGAGGTAAGGCCTATCTGCATCTTGCCGTTGTTAATCATCGAAATTCCTTTCAGCACGCCTGCTCCCTGCGGAACCTGCTCGTTACCGAATGTGGTATATTTCGAAGAGAAGATTACAAATGAGTTGCCGGTCTTGTCTTCAACGTTGATTGAAGTATGCGCACCGCCTTCAACGAAAGTCTTGCCGAGATCGGATTCAACTACCTGAACATCCGGAAGAGCCACATACTGTGCATCGTAAGTGTTCTTCATGAACTCGGCGACTGTAACCTCCTTAGGGTCAATCTTATTGTCGGAAGAGAGAACCTCTACATTGCCGTTCGAAACATTGTTGGCCTGAAGAGCGCCCTCGAAGTATGAAAGTTCCTGACCTGAAAGGTCGATTACAACCTCGTCGCCGAAAGCGAAAGTCGCATCGCTTGTGAAACGGATCTGAAGACCTGCCGTCTCATCCTGTACGAACACGTTCTTCTTTGATGTAAGGTTGTTTATTTCCACATTGCTGATAACGTATGCCTTGATTTTAACGCCGTCTGCGATTGTGGCCTTGTCGTCTGCGCTTGCCGGAGCCATCTTCCTTACATCCGCTATCGATGTATAGTCACCAGGTTCTGGCTCATCGCCGCCGCCCTGTCCCGGTTCATGGCTGATATAGTAGGCCGGGCCGCCGACCTGCGCCTCGCCTTCGAATTCATCACGGGTACCTTCTATGACGACGGTGTCGCCTTCTTTAAGCCCGAGAGTGGAAAAACTTTTGTCATTGGAAGACTGCTTCTCGGCAGTAAGACCGTACACAAGCACATCTCCTGTCTCGTCAACAAGGTGGAAGTTTCCATACTCAGTATTGAACAAATCCGTAATAACACCTTTAAGTCTGTAATAGACTCCGTCATCAACAGGTTTCGCAAGGAAGTCCGCGACAGAGATTATGGTCTCGTCTCCCGGTTCATTGCCCCCCCCGGAGACAGCCGCCTGACTGACGGTAAGGACTTCTTCGATATTGGCCGCCGTGAAAGTAACTTTCGCGCTTCTTGCTTCGCCTTCATTGGCTTCGGCAACCACCTTTACTTCTACAACCACATCGGTAGAGGAGCCGCTTGCAGGACTAACGGTAAGCCAGTCGGCGCCGTTTTCAACAACTGCAGTCCAGTCACGTGTGGGTTTGATAAGCACGGAAGACTCGCCGCCTCCTGCGCCTATGGAGATTTCATCTTCATTCAGATTGACAGCCGGAGCAAGCACCTGCTCTTCCTGACAGGCTCCCATTGCCAAAAACAACATCGGCACGAGAGCATAGAATAATTTTTTGATTCTCATATAATTACAATTAAATACTACTGTTTTCCCATCAAATATAGCGGCAAAAATAGTGATTATGTCATAAATCCCAAAGATAAAATATTAAAATATTATGACAATAAAGGGATTGCCGCTTCCGTGGCAATCCCTCAAAAAACATACCCGAGTCAGATTGTCATTCCCAGACAGGATCTTCCGTGATTGACAATCCAGATACCACACATGCTGCAGAATCGCTTTTCGTCTCGGATTTGTCCAATGTGATAGTGATAGTATAGCTTACTCCCTTGCGCATGGTAAAGTCCTCATCAAGAATGCACCGGAACACATCTCCGCCTACGGTGATATTAGCGATAGACATGCCTTTATACAGTGTCTGAGGTATAACAAGAGAATATATGCCTGAAACCTTACCGTCTGCGACCTGTTTTTCCCCTACGTATGGGAAAAAGTCACGTTTACCTTCCGGTTCAATCAGTTCCGCATCTTCAAGAGATATACTGGTATGGTATTTTATATTAGGAACGATTATCTCGCAATCCTTGAGTTCATCGGCAGATGAAAATCCGTTCCCGGGTTTTAACTCGAAAGAAAGCCGGCTCATCAATCGTTCGAATACCATTTCCACCGGTTTTCCGGTATTCTCGTAATTAAGCAATTTCAGATATTTTTGGTCAGACTCCCTGTAATCCCTGGAATTCCGTTGGTCTTCAAATACATATACCGAAATATGATTGTCGATTATGATGTTGTCATCCCAATAAGGATAATACGCGCATATATCCACCTGAGTATCCGGGAAAAACAACTCTCCCTCCAATACCGCCTCTGAATTGTCCATACGTATCAGCATATTGTCCGCCAGAACTTCGCCTCCGAAAGGAGAATCGGAGCTTTCAAACATGTAAAGTCCTATCCTGTCACCGTCTTCGAAATCCGCGTCGGCGATATTCATTTTGAATGGAGCTTTCGTTCCTTCATTCCATGTTTCTTCCGGCACTACCGAGGTACACGACACTGCGGCAACTGCCAAAGCCATCAATAGCGAAGATAAATATTTTTTCATTTTTCTGATTTTTAGATTGATTAATACTGACCACAAACCTGCAAGCCTGACAAAAGGGGGACATCTCCCCGCAATATCGCACTGCAGGCAAACGGGATTAAAATTGTCATTCGTTATAGTCCGCCACGCATCTTACCGGGAAAGCATTCACCGAACCGGAAGAAAACCTTTGCATGTCATGACTGTATGAGACGAAAGCCCTGTAAAAGACAGTTTCTACCCAGAAACCACTCATTGACCACCAGGCCGCAGTATCTCCGACATAAGCGAAACCGCTATAATATACAGGAGTGTCTCCGTCCATGCCGGAAATATACGAAAACAGATAGCCCCCCGGATAACCGTCGAATCCGGTAGCGTTAGTACCCGGAAAACCATTCCACCCGTCCGTGGATTTCAGGTCTTCGGTAACATTGGCGAAACATTGAGCCTCGTCAGGAACTCCGCCTTGTGAAATAGCAAGCATGTCCCAGTCGGTAGTGGTAGGCACATGCCATCCTTCAGGACAGAGCTTGTCATATTCAACCGACATTCTGTTGTAAAGAAAGCCGTCGCGCTCGGTATTGTTCTCAAAATCGCATTCATATACAGTATATGCAGGCTTGTCGGTAACAGGCCACTCGTTCAGACTCTCGACTTTGTATATGTCGCTTCCGTCTTTCAGTTTTGTTGTCCTCAAGTTAGAAGCCATCCAATATTGTGTTCCTATTTTGACTACCGGATATTCATTACCGTCTATATCCGTCACCGTACTGCCGGGAGGCAAAAGTTTTCCGGAAGAAAAATCCAGTGAATCCCCTTCCCAATCCTTGACAGAGACATCGACTCTGACCTGAGGGTTGAGTTCGGCTGTAATGGAAAAACTTATCTCGGCGGCCTGACCTGCCTCAAGAGCAAGATCTTCATCCAGATGCAGACTGTGTTCCTCACCTCCTATCATTATTCTGGCGAAATCGCCTGCGGCCAAAACCTGAGGAGGGATTATCGCCGAAACTCCTTTCAACAAGCCGTCTCCGGAAAGTTCGAATGTCCCGGCAGAGCTGACATCTCCCCTATCGGACGAGAGAGTGAATACACATTCTTCAGCATCCCATGTACCACCAAGTACCACATCCGAAAGGATTATTTCATCAAAGGCACCGGCAGGGTTTTCTGTCTCTACTACAAAATCCAGCCTTGAAAACAGATGCTCCATCTCCACGCCCGGATCATTGTCTTTGCGTATGAAATTAGTCGTCTTTCCGAACATCACATCGCTTGCTTCCAGACCGGAAGACTGGTCCGGTTCAACTTGCACATTCGCAAGGCTGCCACCGGACGGAAGGATATTTTCAACATACGGAGAGAATACGTAAAAATCGCAATACGGCTTACCGTTGTCATAAGTCAATTGCTGCGAAAACTGTAGGATGCCGCCCCCGCTCTCTGCCGCAAGTCCGTCATACAGGCGCGGCGAAGCCAATGCCTCGGCGGAAGAAGACTTCTTGGCCACGACATAAACTGAAAAATCGCGCCCGTTCAAATCATTCCCGTTCTCATCCGAAACAGTCAGAACGATATTCGGGACCGTCGGGGATTCTTTTACGCACGCGACGGCCATGAAAACCGCCGCAAACAATAATGTCTTTTTCATATACATACCTGTGCTTGATTTTAAAATTGTAAAAATATGCGCAAAGATATCCGGTACATATAACAAAAAAAAGCCTAAAGAGGCTTTTTTTATCATATAGCACAAATTATAAATTACTGTATATCAATATTTTACAAAAAAATAATCATATAGCGTGCATATAGACGTCTGCGTTTTTGTATAATATATTGATTAATAGCGATTTACACATTATATCCCAAAGACAGTCCCTTGGAGGCAAGAAAGTCTTCCAAAAAACTGTCGAGGCTCTTGCTGGTACCGACAAGCCCCAATTTGGACCTTATTTTGGACCTCACCGTATAGATGCTGTTAAGATTAGTATGGTCATAAAGCACCCTTATCGATTGCGGGGAAAAACCCAGACATACGAAGCAACAATAGCACAGCTCATGGACAGTCAAATCCGGATGGGCGGACTTCAGGTCTTCGATTACATTGTCATACGACAAATTCGTGATAGAAATGATCTCGTCTTCCCATTGGCGGTTGTATTGTGAATTGACCTTTACTGACTCTTTGAATTTCGCATAAAAAAGCGCGGGACGGCTTTCATACCTCGATGCTATTTCAAGCAGCTCCCTTAATGAATCCATACGCTTGCCAAGAAGCCTCGTCATCTGTTCTCCCGCACCGCTTTGCTTTGAGAGCTGTGTCCTGAGCGACTCGTATTTCTTGTTTATCTCATCATATTCGGAACGTATGGTATCTATGTATGTCATTATTTCCGCCGTCCGTTTTTTCTGTTCCTTCAGTTTATGCCGGTAAAACACGAAAACGCCGAAAAAAATCGCCGCCGACACTATTATGACCATAACCAGCACCGATATCTGATATGCATGCCTTGATTTCAGCAAATCGTATGACTTCTGTATATATTCGTGCTTGTACTTCCTTTCCGCCGCCTGAATAAGAGACTCTTTGTTTTCCTGATACAGGGTATCTTTCAGATTTGACGCCGCCCTTTCATGATACAATGCCGCGCCGGTGTTTCCGGCTTTTTCCTCCAGAAGGGAAAGGTACTGCTCCAGCACGATTCCGAGATAGTCCGGGGAAGTGGCCGAGGCCGCCCCCATATACTTTCTGGCAGACACCAAATCATCATTGAGGAACGACAATATACCGACCGTGCCGTAATGCGATTCCGGAATTTCCCCGCCGTTGTACCTGTCATATATCTCACAAAGCTCGTCCATGACGACACGCGGGGATACCTGCATCGATGTATCATTTACCATTATCGCGGCTTTCATGCCTGCAAGTTCAAGAACAGCGGAAGTATCACGGGTATTTACAGCCATGTCCACCGCCCTGTCAATCCGTTCCAATGCCTCATCATAACGCTCCATGAGGTTAAGCATCTCTATCTCGTTATATCTCGGGATGAAAGAATATTTTCCCGCACTGTCAAGAATGTCTGCCGATTTTTTAAACATCGACAATGCCTCCAGATCGTCATTCTGATGCTTATACATATAACCAATCGCATTGTAAATCATGGAAAGCACCGATCCGTCCCCACACTTCTCTCCATGAATCAAAGCCTTTGCGTAAAACTCCGCGGCCCTGTCAGCGGCTCCTTTGGTATAATTGATATATCCGCAGTAATAGTAGCACAAAGCCAGCTCCTTGTCCGGCCCTTTCTTTTCATACCAATCCAAAGCAGTCATTATCAGGGAATCACTGTTCGGAAGCGCATTGTTATTGTACTGTTCCTGTGTTTTCAGCAAGGCATATTCCGCCCTTTCCGCTTCCATACGAGGCTCCCTCGCCGAGCAGGAAACGGAAAACAAAACCAGAAAAAGGAATATTCTTGCAGTCATGCGATTCAAAAAAGCACAGGAGGGAACTCTCCCTCCCATGCAAAACATGTTCTTTAAAACTGATGCTATTTGTTCTCGGCAACGGCCCTTCCGGCACGCAAAGCCTTGATATTTAACTCTACGATGTCTGCGCCCTTCCGTCCGAAAATACGTTCAATGCCATCCTCGATGTTTTTAGCATCCATTCCGAGGAACGGTGACGCGGCTCCGAGAAGCACCATATTGGCGGCACGCGCGTTACCGCAGTCCTTTGCGATAGTATCTACATCGAGCATTACCAGATTCTTTACCTTGGAAAGTTCTGCTATCACATTGTCCAATTCAGGATAATCTGGAATATTCACGAAAGGGACAGAGTTGGTGACAATCCATCCGTCCGGAGCAAGATACGGCATATACCTCAGGGCCTCCATTGGTTCGAGGGATATGATTATGTCCGCCCCCTTAAGAGGGATGAGGTCTGACAATATGGGGTCGGAAGAAATCCTGAGGTTCGACTGCACGTCTCCCCCCCTTTGGCTCATTCCATGAACTTCGGCCTGCTTGATCTTCAATCCCTGATGAAGTGCGGCTTCCCCTATGATGGTGGCAATGGAAAGTATGCCCTGTCCACCGACACCGGCCAAAATTATATCTTTTTTCATATCAATTGATTTTTATTCGTCATGTTGTTTAAAATATAAAAACGGCAATGCTTCGGCAATATCGCGCATTATTCCTTACTTGGAAGCCTCCGCTTTTTTCAGACGTGCCTTGCGGCTGTACGTCTGGATACATTCACGACGCGGAATGATAACCGAAACCCCCCTGTATTCAATCTCTTCTCGAATAACATTTTCAATTTCGGGAAGATTCTTCGCCAAAGGCACCACAACACGGATGTGTTCTTTTGCAACGCCTACGGCCTCGCAGATCTGTTCGAGTTTGCCCGTGCCGGCAGAGTCCTGTCCGCCTGTCATGCCCGTTGTCAGGTTGTCGGAAATAACGATGGTTACATTTGCATTCGAGTTGGCAGCATCCAAAAGGCCGGTGATGCCCGAATGAGTGAATGTAGAGTCGCCTATCACAGCCACAGAAGGGAACAGGCCCGCATCGGCGGCACCCTTTGCCATGGTTATGGACGCACCCATGTCCACACATGAATTGATTGCCCTGAAAGGAGGAAGCGCACCGAGGGTATAACAGCCTATATCGCTGAACACCCTATGGTTCGGATATTCTTCTAGTACTTTGTTAAGGGCAGTATAGACATCTCTGTGCCCGCATCCCTGACAAAGTGCCGGAGGACGGTTGACTACTACGGAAGGTATTGCCTCCGAAGGTATTTCGCCAAGACCGAGGGCCGGTTTGATATAATCCGCATTGAGTTCTCCCGTGCGCGGGACTTCACCTGTAATGCGTCCCATGATTTTCTTGCCCTCATCAAGGATGCCCCTGAGATATTCTTCCAGGAACGGCTGGCCTTCTTCCAACACGAGTATGGACTCGCATTCATCTGCCATCTTCCTGATAAGCGCCTTAGGGAAAGGATACTGGGAAATCTTGAGAATAGGATGGTTGCATCCTTCTTTCATGTTTTCCATCAGATAATTGTATGCTATACCGCATGCAATGATTCCCATGGAATGATCCGGTCCGTCAAAATATTTGTTGTAAATGCTCGTATCGGCCATTTCTTCCAATTTGTCATAATTGGCAAGCACTTCCACATACCTCTTTTTTGAAATCGCAGGAAGCAATACCCAAGGCCAGTCAGGGAACTTTATGTTTTCATGTTTCTCGACTTCATCGTCCACCTCCACGACGGCCCTTGAGTGCGCCATCCTTGTGGTAATCCTCATAAGGACAGGAGTGCGCATTTTTTCCGAAAGTTCCAGTCCGAAACGGGTCATGTCGTATGCTTCCTGCTGGTTGGAAGGCTCCAATACAGGTATGAAGGCAAATTTACCGTAAAACCTCGAATCCTGTTCGTTCTGGGACGAGTGCATGGACGGGTCGTCGGCGGCTACCACAAGGACACCCCCGTTGGCACCGGTAATGCCGGAATTGACAAATGCGTCGGCTGCAACGTTCATTCCTACGTGTTTCATGCATACTATCGCCCTTCTTCCCACGTAAGAAACGCCGAGAGCCGCCTCCATTGCGGTCTTTTCGTTAGTACACCATTTGCTGTGAACTCCGTTCTCCCTGGCAACCTTGTTACCTTGGATAAATTCGGTAATTTCCGTGGAAGGCGTACCCGGATAAGCATATACTCCGGCTATGCCGGAATTTATCGCAGCCAAAGCAACCGCTTCGTCTCCCAACAATAAAAGTTTCTGTTTCATATCAAATTCTTTATTCTATGACAAATGTTTTCTTTTTACATTCTGTTCGGGTCCGCTTCCCCTTTTTCAGGGAACAGCCTGCACGGGGAATCCCGCCTACTCCCTCCAACCGTTCAGGTACCTTTCCTGATCTATGGTAAGAGTGTCTATTTCCAAACCACGCGATTCAAGCTCCATTAAGGCCACTCTCTTGTCTATCTCTTCCGGAACAGGTA
Organism: Candidatus Merdivivens pullistercoris; assembly: GCA_017694935.1. Taxonomy (GTDB): domain Bacteria; phylum Bacteroidota; class Bacteroidia; order Bacteroidales; family UBA932; genus Merdivivens; species Merdivivens pullistercoris. Next base: position 85,510 of record JADIME010000076.1, on the reverse strand, counting down.
TCACCATGTCCCCCAGCATCCTGCCTTTCGAGCCGTGCTTGACAAGCCAAAGCGCGCTGAGAGCCTGTATCGCAAAACTCATATCCATGATCTCGGCCGGGTGACCGTCACCGGCAGCAAGGTTCACAAGCCTTCCTTCGGCTATGACGTACACGCTGCGTCCGTTCGAAAGCTGATATCCCATAATATTATTCCTCGCCTGCCAACTCTTTACCGCCATCTTACGGAGTCCCGCCACATCCACTTCGCAATCGAAGTGACCGGCATTGCAGCAAATCGCCCCGTCTTTCATCTTAATGAAATCGTCTTCCGTAATCACATCGTTGCAGCCGGTGACAGTTATGAAGAAATCCCCTATTTCGGCGGCTTTGTTCATCTTCATTACCTCGAAACCGTCCATAACCGCTTCCAGTGCCTTTACTGGATCTATCTCAGTAACTATTACTTCCGCACCTAAACCTTTTGCCCTCATGGCCACTCCTTTGCCGCACCATCCATAACCGGCCACCACGACTTTCTTCCCTGCAACTATGAGATTCGTAGTACGGTTTATTCCGTCCCAGACCGACTGCCCTGTGCCGTATCGGTTGTCGAACAGATGTTTGCAATCCGCATTATTGACCAGTACCATAGGAAATTTGAGCATTTGCTCGCGGTTCATGGCTACAAGCCTCAGTATACCGGTCGTGGTCTCCTCGCAACCGCCGATCACTCCCGGGAGCAATTCAGGATATTTCATATGGATGGTATGTACCAAGTCCCCTCCGTCGTCTATGATGATGTTCGGAGCCGCTTCTATTACATGGGATATATGTCTGCCATACTCTTCGTCAGTAGCACCGTGCCACGCAAACACGTTCAGCCCGGCATGGACAAGGGCTGCCGCCACATCATCCTGAGTAGAAAGCGGATTGCTGCCTGTCACGAACATTTCGGCGCCTCCTGCCGCAAGTACCTTGCAAAGATATGCCGTCTTTGCTTCCAAATGCACAGACAAAGCTACTCGTAATCCCTTGAAAGGCTTGTCTTTCGAGAACTCGTCCTCCAAAGCCCTAAGCAAAGGCATGTTCTGTTTCACCCATTGTATCTTCATCTCGCCGCTTTCCCAAAAGGCGGCATCTCTTATTTCACTTGCCATGATATATAAGGTATTAAAATTCGCGGTACAAATATACGCAGAAGCCGAGAGCAATGCAAATGAATTTGCATTGACATGTACGGGGCCTACGCGGGAAGGAGGACTCGGACTCATGACCATGGAGGAACCGTACATGCATGCAAGCCGCATGGCTTGCATTGCCGAGGCGTGAACCGTATTTCTGCCCGACAGGGCAAATATACGCAGAAGCCGAGAGCAGAACAAATTTATTTGCATTGCCGAGGCGTGAACCGTATTTCTGGCCTGTCAGGGCAAACATCAAAGATGCCGGGAACCAAGCCGCTAAACTCGGGTGGGGGGGGGAAGTGTACCTGATTCTTGACAAACTGGTTCACTTTCCCCGAAAAAGGAGGGCGAGAAATGCTGTAGATGGCAGTAGACCCGAGTTTATTGTGGGGAAAGTGTACCGAAAACCCGGGAAAACGGTACACTTTCCCGGAGGAAATAAAAGCACGCCTGTCGGGCAGCATAGCCAAGGGCACGGTTTCCCGGCTTGCATTACCCGGACAGGAGCTGTTTGTGAAATTTTCTGAAGCAGTCACAAACTGCTGAGTTTACACAAAATATTGTAAATCAGCACATCACACCAACATTAGTTAAGTCGGCATGCTCCAGCAGGCGTGTTTTTACACAGCTGCCGGAGCAACTGAAAATTGTCAATATTTTACAGCCAGCACATTATCATTAAGTTAAAGCACAGCAAATTAAGAAGCTGTTCCAGCAAATTCTGTTTTTCACAAGTTCTGCCGCAAAAATCACGTTCACATACTAACTGCCCCCTCAACGACTGCCCCCTCAACGGCACCCTTTAAACAACAAAACTTTCTTACAGAAACACACCGATTGCGACAGGCTTGTGGTCGCTATGCCTGAAACCGTCATTGCCGCAAACTTCCGCCTTTGTCGTTTCCATGCCCTCGGAAATGAAAAAATAATCCGTAACGCTCAATATCGAACCTCCACTGTATGGACGGTCCAGATACCTGAGTGTCTTTTCACCAGCATCATATTCGACCCTCCCCGACACAATCAGGCCAGACATGTCCAAAGGTTCCACGGCAAAATACGGATTGTCCGTCTCATCCCCAGACGGGAAATAGCCCGGCGGATATTGGTTCCAATCTCCGCCGACAAGGACTTTTACTCCGGCAAGGACAAGGCTGTCCGCCCACCGGGCAAGGAAATCTGTTTCCTGCGCGCGCATATTCCCCGTATCATATGCCGTATCGTGCGTATTTCCCACCACAAGCCTGCTTCCGTCCGCAAGCCGATACTCGGCAGACAAAAGACAGCGTTTCAGATTGAACATGCTGACAGGAAAAGGGAAACGCGAGGGATAGGCGAGCCGTTCCACCTTTTCGGGGAGGTAACGGCTTAGTATGGCAACGCCGCTTGCGACTTTTCCCAACGGTTCCCGCAAAGGTATAGGGACAAAAAAACTTTTATAGTTGTATGCAAAATACAGATGATAGCCCGGAAACGCTTCCCGCAAAAGCTCCAGTTCATTTATACGGTATGTCCTGCGGGAACATTCATCCACTTCCTGAAGCAGATAGATGTCGGCATCCATGGACTTCAATTCATCGATTATCCCGGCAAGGTTTTCGCGTGTACGTTCCTCAGAACACCTCATACGGGTGCCTCCGTCATAAAAAAAATCCATATCATCCCCTAGGCCGCCGTAACCTATATTCCATGTGACTACTTTCAATGAATCCGGAAACACATCGGATGCCTGCGGATTCTCATAGACAATTTCGCATTCATCGGGACGGAAGTCCGAAATGACTCCTGCCGACAGGAATATGACAGCGGCTGCGATCAATAGCGAGGCAACACACAGAACGGTTTTCAATAAAAGTCTCATAGCTTCATTCACGGATAACAGAGAAAAAAATCTTAAGCAGCTTCTGAAAAAATCGGCCTGTTTCCCGACCCGCCGATCGCCCGCCGGAGAAAGACCGCCGACAAAAATAAGCAGTTTTCACGGAAAAATATATAACTTTGCCGCAAATTATAATGTTTAAAATTCAGAATCATGGGATTATTATCTGGTAAAGTCGCACTGATAACAGGAGCGGCACGCGGAATCGGAAAAGCAATAGCGCTGAAATATGCATCCGAAGGTGCTGACATCGCATTCACAGACCTCGTGATAAACGAAGCAGCCGAGCAGACGGTAAGAGAAATCGAAGCATTCGGAGTAAAGGCAAAGGCATATGCATCCAATGCGGCTTCTTTTGAAGAGACCCACAAGGTAGTGGACGAAATCCACAAGGAATTCGGAAAAATAGACATCCTTGTGAACAATGCAGGCATAACCAAGGACGGACTGATGCTCCGCATGAGCGAGGCCCAATGGGATGCAGTCATTAATGTAAACCTCAAATCAGCGTTCAACTTCATACATGCCGTGACTCCTATCATGGCCCGCCAGAAAGGCGGAAGCATCATAAACATGTCGTCAGTTGTAGGAGTATCCGGAAACGCAGGACAGTGCAACTACTCAGCTTCCAAGGCCGGTCTCATCGGACTTGCCAAATCGATTGCAAAAGAAATGGGTTCCAGAGGCATCCGTGCAAATGCGATTGCACCCGGATTCATCATCACGGACATGACGGCCGCTCTCTCGGAAGCGGTCAGGAAAGACTGGGAAAGCAAGATTCCTCTCCGCAGGGGCGGCACCCCGGAAGACGTAGCCAATGTAGCCACATTTCTGGCAAGCGACCTTTCTTCATACGTAAGCGGGCAGGTAATCCACTGCTGCGGCGGCATGAACATGTAATTTGCAGTTGCAGCCACGCAATAAAGAATACATCGGACTGACTATCAATCATTCCAACCCAAACAATTGTGGCCCGGGATCTCTCTAAAACGGTCTCAGGCCACGATTGTTTTTAGTACAATCCATTGATTTACAACAAATTTTATTGGATTTTAGCCATTTTCGGGCGGCCTTGAGTACACACGGATTTCATGTCCATGCCTTTCATCTTGGCGCTTCCCTCGTAGTAACCCTCCAATGACATCTCGCCAGTCCATGTCGCAGTAAACAGATTGTAATCCGGGGAATCGTCAAAACAGAAGAAATCGAACGTATATGTCCCATCGCCATGGTTGATTACAGTGATTTCACCGGCAGTAAGAGGAGCGTAATTTTCCCCGAGCATATTGTTGTCATACCAGAACCACCATGTTGCATAAAGATTCAGATTATCCTCATAACCGGGCACGAAAGTCAATGCCTCGTAAGTATCGCTTCCAGAATAAGTTCCCGAAGGTATACCATCATAAAAATCGAACGAAGAAGTATTGAGTTCCAACTGTATGGCATCTCCCGTACCGCTCACAGGCTCTATCCTTACCATCCAGTTGCAGGAACCTGCACCATAAAAGTCTCCGTAATAATTAGCCACGGCATTGTAATCGCCCGACAGATCCGCTTCATAATCACCTGCAAGGGTTGACCATATATCCTTAGGACCCAGATCCCTCAACGATATAGGACCGGAATATTCGATTACATGGAACCTGCCGTCATCAGTGACTACCTCAGCATGCATATTGTAAATGTCACCTTCTTTCTTGATAGTGAAAGTCCCCTCGGTAAACATATACGGCCCGATATAGTCGCCGTTCTCGTTGATACTCAGCACACAGCTCACATCTATCGAGAATGTGCCGGAATCGGACATGCCGGATTCGGACAAAATGTATGTCCCGTCAGGAATCATCGGAGCCGACGGGTCTGCCGGGGCTTCTCCGTAGATATCGAACTGATAGTACGTAGCGCCGTTCTTCAGATAGCCGGCCTCATCCATCCCCAGGTCGGATATGGTAACGAAATAATTATGCGCCACGGACATTGCCGTTCCATAATAGTCGCCCTCGAAAAACGCGGCATTGAAAACCACATCGGCAGCCGCACCTTCCTGAACGACCACAACCGTAAATGAAAGCGGCGATGCATCCGGAACTGTATATTCGACCGTTATGCTGCCTTCCCGCTTTTCCCTTTCTTCATTCACGGCAACTTTAAAAGAGACTTTCCCGAGCACATTATAATCGATATCGGAAATCCATCCTCCTTCACACTCGCATTCCGCATTTATCTCCCCGCCGGTAACAGGATTTTCCAATAAATACGTTATTAAATAATCATCCCCGCCGGCAGCAGGCACGAAAACAGTATCGCAGGCAGGCTCCAGAACGGGATCCTTCAGTTGTTCAGGTTCTTCTGGTTTTTCCTGGCAAGCCGAAAGTGACAAAGCCGCGACAGCGATGACCGATACAAATAAAGACGATATTTTCATGACATAAAATTTTAAGGTTTTTGCAAAATTACCCACCTATACATGCAAAAACAACAACGGATGTGGTATGTTTTGTGAAAAAATACCAGTTTCAGGCTCCGCAAGGCCATATAAAAACACGTCCCGGTTACGAATCCAATCCTGCAATTCAGCCATTCAGGATGCGCTCTTTGTATTCCGCAGGCGTTTCGCCCGTTATCTTTTTAAAATAATGGTAAAAATTGCTTCTTGACACGAAGCCCGCCTTGCCGGACAGGACATTCATGGAAATCGACGGGTCTTCGTTAATGAGTTTCTTGGCGTATTCTATCCTTAGCGAAATCCTCCATGTCCTGAAGTCTGAAGGCATGCGCACACGGAAATACTGCCTGAGGAAATCCAGATCCGTCCCGAGCGCGGACACCACGTCCTCGACCGCATCATCCTGAAGATAGCATTTTTCCTCAACCCACCCGTCCAATTTTTCCTTCAGGAGGGCGGCCTTCCTGTCATCCAGCACATCCTCGGACACAGCGGACCTCGTCCTTTTCTCTATGTTGAATTGAAATACGCTGTTGGAAAAAACTATCGCGTAAGCCACATTCAGGAAAGTATAAAGGAAAATGATTATGTCACACAGCGGGTTTTTGGCAAAAAACGGAGAAGTCAGCACCATCCCGGAAAAGAAACTCATCAGCAACGTCGCATAAAAAGACACTGCCGCCCATCTGCGTATCGGGGAATTCCCCGACTTGAAAGACACATGAAAATTTATCCCCAAATAAACCGAAACCGCCGCATACGCCAAAGCCGCTACAATCCGGAGGGCTACAGGCACCCTGCTTTCCATGTAAACGATGAAAACCAAAAGGGCCAAAGCCGCCAACGTCAAGACGGACACGGTCAGATGCCTGCATCCTTTTACCGGTTTTCCGGACACTATCTGAAATGCGGCCAGGACAAGCAGGCTGTAAGACATTGTATCCAGACAGAAAGAAAGATACACTACATAGTCCGGCACTGCCTTGAAAAGCACGGTAATGAAAGCGGGAAAACCGAGAAAGAAAAAGGCCACGGCCATCATTGACCTTGAAGAACGCAACACCTTATTGCCATCGACATTGCGAATACGCATCCCTGCCATGAAAACCCCTATCAAAGTAGTGGCGGTGGCAAGGATGAAAAGTGTTACCTTCTGATATACCGTATAATCCACGGTCTACAATTCCGAATCGGAAATCTTTTTCCAGCCCATAAGGCCGAGGATAAAGACTGCTACCGAGCCTATCGCGCCGATTATCGCACCGGCAAAAGGAATAAACCCGAGAAAACCGGCTATCAACTCGACTATCATCGCGATAAAAAGCAGAAACGCCCCGGACTTGGCAAGCGGAGGCAGACTTACCGAATTGCGCATCTTGTTGTAGCCCAAAAGCATCATCACATACGCTATAATCGACAATATCCCTCCCACAAATGAAATCAAAGGTATCGCGAAAACAATCGCGCCGACTATTCCTATTATGGATCCTGTATAAATATTGTTTACAGCCGCCGCGTCATCAAGGTTCACAAGGCTCGATCTCATGCCTTTCAATCCTATCAGGAAATAGACATAGCAGATTATGATAAGTACCGCAACCACAATATTCAATATCCAGCCTATGACCGGTATGATTGAAAATATGGCAGCCAATATATCCAAAAAGGTAAAACCGAGAAAGCCGTAATAGGCTTTCTTTACTCCGTCCTTCCATATAGCCGGAGATGAAACATAACCTGGCATAACTTAGAATTTTGCTACCGCCCTGACGCGGTATGTTAAATATTTGACAGTATAATATTCAAGTCCGTAACGCATATACACGTGCCACACTGAAGCGGCATCGTATTCGGTGGAAGACCAGTACCTGCCCGGTTCATTCAACTCGGGAAGCGTCTTGCCTCCTGCGGAAAGCAGGGTTCTGTTTATGGCCTCCCTTTCCTTCAAAGTTATCAATGCTATCTCCTCCTTGGCCGGAAGATACCACGCATCGCCTTTGTCCTTGCACCATTTGAAAGCAGGGTAGTTTTCCTCCCACCCCATGAAGGATGTCACCTTTTTCATGTTTTCAGCCCCGTCTGTCTGATTAAAACATCCTACCTCGATCTTCTTCACCCATTCGTGGGAACGGCACCATGAAAGTTCTGCTTCATCCAAAGACACGATTTTTCCGTGCTCTCCATTTTGTTCGACAGCGAAAACGACCCCTTTCAAGCCGTTCTCGCTGTATAAGTCTCCGATTTTATACGTTCCGTCCATAACTTACAACTTTAATTTATAAAAACAGTCTATATTTCATCTATTCGTTTTTGCCGGCAAGATGGAGTTCCCATGCCCATGCCGATTTCAATGTATCTTCCAAGGACCTCGAAGCCTTCCAGCCAAGCTCTTCGTTTGCCAATGACGGGTCGGCCCAGATAGCCATGATGTCACCAGCCCGCCTGCCGGCGAATCTGTAATTCAGTTTCAACCCGTTCACCTTCTCGAAAGTCTTCACTATTTCCAGAACCGACACAGGACGTCCCGTGCCTATATTGAATATTTCATAATCCTCTTTCATCTTCCCGTCAATCATCCTGCCCACAGCCGCCACATGCGCCTTTGCAAGATCGACAACGTCTATGAAGTCCCGGAGACAGGTGCCGTCCGGAGTTGGGTAATCGTTTCCGAAAATGCTCAGACACTCTCTCTTGCCTATTGCGGTCTGCGTAACATACGGGATCAGATTGTTCGGCACGCCGCGAGGAAGTTCGCCGAGCAAAGCCGACGGATGCGCGCCCACGGGGTTGAAATAACGCAAGGCCATCCCCTTTATGCCGATTCCGGCCTTTACCGTGTCTTGCAGGATATCTTCGCACATCTGCTTCGTCGCACCGTAAGGGGAAGTCGCCGGTTTTCTCGGGGACTGTTCGGTAACAGGCTGCTTGTCAGCCTCTCCATAAACCGTGGCAGATGAGGAGAAAAGAACATTGCAGCCCCCGTTCTCCGCCGCCGCCGACAACACGGACATGAACGAGTCCAGATTGTTCCTGTAATACTTTAACGGGCTGTTCACGGACTCTCCCACTGCCTTGAAAGCGGCAAAATGTATCAAGGCATCGATCCGATGCTCTTTGAAAATCTTCCGTACCGAATCAGGATTGCAGCAATCTATCCTGTAGAAAGGTATGTCGTCCCGTCCTGTCACTTTCCTTGCTCCCTCTAAACATGTCATATCGCAATTCGACATATTGTCGGCCACTACCACATCGTAACCAGCCTGAATAAGCTCCACAGTCACATGGCTGCCTATGTATCCGGCTCCTCCAGTCACCAAAACTTTACGAGACATAATAATTCTATTTTATATCATACCCGATTGCGAAGATAAGCAAAATATGGGCTACTTTTGCATTCTGTATCCAAAAAAATGAAAATTATGCGCAATAAATTCATACAAACATCGATATGGTTTGCCTTTACGGCAATAATCGCGGCATTTCCCGCGACTGCAACTGATACAGACAGGTTCTCCCGGGTAATCGAAAACTGCGAGAAAAGGCACGGATGCATAATCTCCATGCTTGCTGTAAACATGCGCGGCGATACGATAGCCCAGCGGAACAGCACGTATTCCATGATACCGGCATCCGTCACGAAGACGGTCACCACCGCACTTGCGCTGAAAGAACTCGGGCCGGACTTCCGGTTTGAAACCTCCATCGCTTACAGCGGGCATATCGACAGCACGGGAATCCTTCACGGCGACATCTACATCGTAGGAGGTGCCGACCCGACACTTGCATCCACCCTGCCAAGACAGGATTCCGTTTTCAATATATGGCACAGGGCGGTAAAAGCAGCCGGGATAGACTCCATAGCCGGCTCTGTCATAGGGGACGACCGGTTTTTTCCAGATGAGGCGGCGGCCGGTTCATGGGAACTCGGAGACCTCGGCACCTACTACGGTTCAGGGGCTTCAGGGCTTTCTTTCCATGAAAACTACATATCCCTGCGAATAACGCCCTCCGAGCATCCGGAAGGCAGGCCGGACATAGAACAGCTGTTTCCCCGGACACCGTGGATGGAAATAGAAAACCTTGCAGTTACAGGCAGACGGAAAAGCGGCAATTCATTGTACATGCTGGCTTCTGAAATCGAGCCGGTATCCCAGTTGAGAGGCAGTTACCCGATAGACGGCGGAACAAGCATCGAGAAGTGTTCCAACAAGTATCCGGCCATGACCTGCGCATACCATTTCGACAAATACCTCGGCTCCCACGGAATCAATTCCGCATTCGGGGCAATGGACACACGCCGTTTCACGACAAGGGCCGCATACGGTTTCCAGGATCGCGATTCATTGACTTATATAGTTACTACATATTCCGCCCCATTGTCCTACATAGTTTCCAAGACAAACAAAGAGAGCAATAATCTCTACGCGGAAACCCTGTTTAAAATGACAGGGAAAGCCGTGAGCGGGTCTGCCACATACGACGCCTCCTGCAAGGCGGCCGAAAAACTGTTAAAAGGCATGGGGCTGGAAACAGCCGGTTATAAACAGGTGGACGGCAGCGGCCTGTCAAGGCAAAACCTCATGTCCCCAGCATTTCTTTGCAGGTTCCTGAAAACGACGGCAAAGGCCCCATACGGAAAAACGTTCATCGAATCCCTCCCGGTTCCGGGAAAGGAAGGCACCTTGAAATATGTCCTGCGCGAAACCGACAGGGGACAGTCATCGAGGATAAGAGCCAAAAGCGGCTCCATGTCCGGAGTAAAATGCTATGCAGGCTACATTCTCGGGGACACTCCGGAAGACATGATAGTCTTCGCAATAATGTCCAACAACAATGCAGGGAAAAGCTCAGGTGTACAAGACACTCTGGAGACTCTCATGGAACTGTTGCTCGGGCAATGAAAAAGCACCCCTCACTAACCGCTATTTGAACGAACCCTGCACAGCTGCCACTTGGACGGCGCCGGCACAGTCGCTATTTGAACAGCGCCCGACATAGTTGCGGGACGTCCGAAATCTTCACCACTTCTATCCCTTTATGTGAAAATTGTTCCGGAAGCGAAGTAAAACCGGATATGAAAATCCTGTCAAAACCTATCTTCGAAGCCTCGGCTATCATCCGTTCTGTCTGGGACACGGGACGTATCTCGCCGCTCAGGCCGACCTCTCCACAAAAACATGTATGAGAGGATACCGGCAAGTCAAAATTCGAAGAAAGCACCGCACTTATCACAGCGAGGTCGCAAGCCGGGTCGTTTACCCTCAGACCGCCGGCCATATTCAGGAAAACATCCTTTGTCCCGAGGCGGAAACCCGCCCTTTTTTCCAAGACCGCCAGCAACATATTCATACGACGCACGTCAAAGCCGGTAGCCGACCTTTGAGGCGTACCGTAAGCCGCGCTGCCGACAAGGGCCTGGGTCTCGATAAGAAGCGGGCGTGTCCCGTCCAACATGGCGGAAACCGCTATCCCGCTCAAAGCCTCTTCATGCATAGGTATGAGCAGATCGGACGGATTCGCGACTTCTTTCAGCCCTCCCGAAGTCATCTCGTACACGGCTATCTCCGAAGTCGCCCCGAAACGGTTCTTTATCCCCCTCAATATGCGGTAGGCCCCGCTATCGTCACCCTCGAACTGCAATACGACATCCACTATATGTTCCAACACCTTCGGACCGGCTATGCTCCCGTCCTTCGTTATATGCCCTATCAACAGGACGGGAACACCGTTTTCTTTAGCATAACGCAGGAACTTGGCCGCACATTCCCTGACCTGTCCCACCGTTCCCGGCGAAGACTCCACATTGTCCGAATAAACGGTCTGTATGGAATCCACTATCAGCAGATCAGGCTCCAGCCTGCTCGCCTGTGACAATATGTTCTCGACAAGGGTTTCGCTGTAAATATAACATGAATTTCCGTCTCCGCCGAGCCGTCCGGCCCTCAATTTGACCTGACTGACACTCTCTTCCCCCGAGACAAACAAAGCCTTCAGCCCATGACAATAAAGAGGAATCTGCAGGGCAAGTGTTGATTTGCCGATGCCGGGTTCTCCACCTAATAGCGTTATGGAGCCTTTCACGATCCCGCCCCCCAAAAGCCTGTCCAGCTCAGGGGAATTCAGGGAAAACCTCTGTTCGCCCGTCACATCCACTTCGGAAAGCAGGCAAGGGGACATCCCTCCCCCGGGCACTTCGCCACGGAAGTCCCGACGGCCCCCTTTTGCGGGAATCGGAGCTTCCACCATCGTGTTCCACTCCCCGCAGACAGGGCACATCCCCATCCATTTAAGGCTTTCAGCCCCGCAAGACTTGCAATACCACACGGTTTTATTTTTTGGCATATTCAAAAACGATTAAACGGACAATAAAAGCTTCTAAGTGCAAAAATACTCAGAAGCCGAGAGCAATGCAAATTCATTTGCATTGACATGTTTCGTCCGGAGGAGCCGTGATGCCTCGGACTCACGGATACGACGGGCGAAGCAGGCATTCAAGCCTTCAGACTTGCATTGCCGAGGCGTGAACAGTGTTTCTGCCGAAGGCAAACATCGCAGAAGCCGAGAGCACAGTTTCATGTTTCATGTTGCCTGGCTGGAATTGTTCATGAAAACTGCTGGAGCAGCCGCAAATTGTTAAATTTGCACAAAACCCTGTAAATCAATACATCGCATCGGTGCAAGTTAAGTCGATATGCTCCAGCAAATTCTGTTTTTCCGAATAGTTCAAAATTACCAGTGCTACTTGAACAAAGACTCACAGAAGTAGCGGGGTAGTGAAGTACCGGAGTGCCGAAGCGCCTGAGTACGGCAGACTTCAGACTGCATTCCTTTCATCCGCCCTGCTCCCCACCACTTTTATGATATTCTTTCCCAAAGCCATCTCCACTTTCCGTATGGTTGATATGGTAAAATTGTGATTTCCTGCCAACCATACCGAAATCTCCGAGTCGTTCTTGCCCAATATACGGGCCAGTTCACTCTGAGTCATGCCTTTCGACCTCAGTATCCATTGTATCCTCGACGCCACCTCTCTTGATATCTCCATAAAACCTTGAATTATCTGTTTATAAACCTGTTACCAATCCGAATTGTTGTATGTCTCCACAATCTCTATATCCAAAAGCACATCGTTGAACTTGGTATGGGAAGCATCGGTGGCAAAAAGATACCTGCTGCTAAGAGAGCCCCTCCATACTATGTCATCCTTGCTGTTCAAAGGTATGGACAAAGTGATCCCGTAACTCTTCGAATTCACCTTTACCATGATTTCCGTATCCCAGCTCGTCTTCTTGCCGCCGTCATCCTCCACTATCATCATCGCGATACTGCTCATCTGCAACGTCCAATCAGAAACCATGATGGTGTTCACTTCTTTAGGTGTTCCGACCTCCCCGCGCCTCACTACTATGTAAAAATCCGTAATCGTAGGTGAGAACAATGCCATTTCAGCTTCCGTCGATGCCGTGAAGTTTTCAATCGCCCCCACTTTTATGAAGTATTCGGAAGCTCCGGCAAGCCAGCAATCATAGTTTTTCAACGCTGTAAAGCTGCGTAACATCAGCGTATATATCGTTTCCCCGGACTTAGTGGGCACGGAACAGTCCGCCTCCGGTCCGGCAGACGGCGTGGAAAAGTCCGATCCCGACCCGGCGGACGGCTCTGGAAACCCGTCCGTGCATCCGCCCGTTTTCTGTACCAACGGCACATAATGCCTGTCCTTGTTCATATTCACCACCCATACAGGATTATGCATGGCGTATGCTTCGTCCACAAGCACCCTCGACACGACTTTGTTGCCGTCGGCATCCTTCCTCAATATGAAACCGTAGTTCCAATCCTTGTCCTGTCCATGGTCAAAAGTAATGACAGGCTCCGTCTCACCGTCCCACCGCTCGGAATAAGGCCAGTAAATCTGGATGTCCGAAGCCGCCAAAGAATCCATGAAAGCCTGCCCGTAGTCTCCCGACTTGACATGGATCCCCGGGAAACCTGTCTCGCCATTGATCGTAGATACCATGTTCCTGAACAGCGCCCCTTCTCCATACTCCGAGGACTTCATCGCCTTGAATCCCGTGCCTCGTCCGGGATTGTCAGCCACATTCGAAAAAAGGTACTCTTCATCATAACCTGACGCATACGATTCGGAAACGGCCGAATGCACCTCTTTAAGAACGGAAGGGTCGGAAACCGCATCCGACAGGAAAGAAGCTATTCTTTCCAGATCCGGAGCATTCGGCAGCCCCGCCGCCCCGGCTTCGGCAATCCGCTGCTCCTTTTCGCATGAAACCGTAAAAAACATTGCCATGGCCGAAAAGACCGACAAGGCAAAGACAAAACAAATCCTCTTCTTCATAATTCCTCCTCACTAAATTTGTCCCATTAATAATAATTGTTGCCAAGAAACTGCTTAAGAAGCTGTTTAAATTTTTTTCAAAAGTTCTTTGTGGCACCATTCCGGCACGCTTCCGCCGTTTTTATCATAAAATAGCGCTGCTATTCTCCTCAAAAAACAGCAAAAACCTGCACGAAAGCATGTCTAAAATGTTCTGAGAAAAAATTTTAAACAGTTTCTAAAAAAGTCCAAACAACTTTAAATTCACAGGGGCAAATATATCGCAAGGAGAAAACAAAAATCCTCAAAAAAAGAAAAAACGGGGGTGTGGCGAAAAGAAATACTGAATCTTGCGAATCAGGATACCGTGAAACACATAAAACATCCCCCGATCAGCGGACAAAACGGCAGAAACGGTCTTTTCCGTTCAGATCCTTGATTATTTCACAATCATTAAAGCCCGCATCTTCGAACAGGACCAGGCACTCCGTGCCGAAACGCTCATTTATCTCGACAATGCCTGTGCCGCCCTGCTTCAACTGCCGCGATGCCATGCAGGATATCGCCCTGTAAAAGACGAGGGGGTCGTCATCCGGGACAAACAAAGCCGTGTCCGGCTCATAATCAAGCACATTCCGGGACATGGAGGATTTTTCGGAACCGGTCACATACGGGGGATTGGACAAAATCAAGTCGAACTTGTCCGTCAAAGGAAAACAGGCGCCAAGAGAAGACAATCCCTCAAGAAGATCGAAGCGGAAAAATACCGGAGACGGGGCATCCACACTCTGGGAACATGCCACTTCCAAAGCCGGCATGGAGATATCGCAGCCGAACACCTTGGAACGCGGAAGATTGGCCGACATGGCCCAGGCTATGCACCCCGAACCGGTGCAAAGGTCCAATATGCGTAATCCTGAAACACCTTTAAAAGAATCTATGGCCAGCCTGCACAGTTCCTCGGTTTCCGGACGGGGGATAAGCACGGACGGGCACACCCGCAGACTCATGCCGTAAAAGGACGACCGTCCTATGACGTATTGCACAGGCTCCATATCCAGAAGGCGCGACATAGCTTCCTCAAGGGAGGCCGCCACGGTTGCATCTATCACGAAGTCCGGTTCGGTGATATACGTATACTGCCTGACACCGAGTATATGACAGCACAATGCCGAGACTATGGACTTGGCTTCTTCCGGCGGATAGCATCCGGACAGACGGGAAACGGCGTCACGTACAAAACGGGAAAGCGTAATGGGCATCAGTTCCGCCGTCCTCCCTTGAAAGTGTTTTCTATGATCACAGAAAGGAAATCCTTGATATCAATACCGGCGGCCCGGACTTCCTTGGGAACGAGACTCTCGGCCGTCATCCCCGGGACAGTATTCATCTCAAGGAAATACAACTCACCGTCATCGGCAAGGAAATAATCGACCCTGACAAGTCCCGTACAACCGAAACGCCTGTATATCTTTTCGGAACATTCCCGTATCTTCCTGTCTTCCTCAGCCGTAATAGGGGCAGGGCATATTTCTTCGCTCCACCCTTCATACTTCGCCTCGTAGTCGAAATACTCTTTTTTCGGTACAATCTGCACAGGAGGCAAAGCCACTGCCTTTTTCCCATCAAAATAGACCGCATCGTCAATCTCGCGCCCGGATATGAATTTTTCCGCCAATACCGACTTCCCCTCGGAAAACGCATAATCTACAGCCGGAAGAAAATCTTCCGCCGATTTCACTTTGGTGACACCGAAACTGCTTCCGTTATCGGTCGGTTTCACAAACAAAGGAAGCCCTAACCGCGAAACCGCCTCCTCTGCCGTACAGACATCGCCCGGACGCAACAATATATCATCGGCGAGGCGGCATATTCCGGCATCCCTCAAATAGCTCTTGGCGGAGAATTTATCGAATGTGACTGCCGAAACAAATGAAGAACATCCGCTCGAAGGTATTCCGAGCATTTCAAGGTAAGCCTGCAAAAGCCCGTTTTCCCCTGGTGTCCCGTGAATCATCACAAACACATAATCCATCAGCACCTTCTTCCCGCCGACAACCACGGAAAAATCGTTTTTGTCCACTTCCGCTCCGCCATCCGGCAAAGTCTCGCCATCAACGCAGGTCACACGCCATGACGGACCCCTCAAAACCATTTCAAAGACACGGTAGCGGTCTTTGTCTATGTTGGCCGCCACGAATTTCCCGCTCTTGATAGAAATCTCGTATTCCGAAGAATTTCCGCCGTAAACCACGGCTATCACAGGTTTTTCCATTTCTCTACTATTATTATAAAATAAGCCGACTGTAAATATTAAAAGTCAAACGGGCATAACCCGGATTTACTCCGCAAAAGTCCGCAGGACAACCTTTATCGAAAGACAACCCTAATCGAAGAAGGAATCGTCACCGCCTCCGGAAGAAGACGCGGCATCGGCATCGCTTCCGTCGCAATCCAAGTCAAGCACCATTCCGGCGGGCGCTATGAACCTGTCGTGCTCAGATATAGGCAAAGTGCCGTCCTCCAGTATCTTGTTCATGAATATGCCCCATATCGGCAATGCCATGTTGGAACCTCCTCCGAGGGCAAGAGACTCGAAATGCACCTGCCTGTCCTCGGCTCCTACCCATATCCCGGCGGTGATTGAAGGAGTATAGCCTATGAACCACCCGTCTGCCTGGTCATTGGTAGTACCCGTCTTGCCGGCAAGTTCTCCCTTGATCCCGTATTTCCACCTCAACCGCATGGCAGTACCGTCATTGACTACACCCTGCATGAGGTTCACCATGAGGTAAGCCGTCTGTTCGCTTATAGCCTCCCTTTTCCGCGCATTGAATTCACCGAGGACATTGCCCATGTTGTCTTCGATACGTGTGACGAATATAGGATCTATATGTACCCCGCGGCTCGGGAAAGTATTGTAGGCGCCGACCATCTCATACAGGCTGAGGTCCGCCGGGCCGGCACAAAGCGAAGGCACCGGATCGAGAAAACTCTGTATCCCCATCTTGTGGCACATCTCGACCATCGCCTCCGGCCCGAAACGCTTCATAAGATAGGCCGAAATATTGTTGCTGCTCTTTGTCAGCCCCCATTTCAGCGTGACAGTACGCCCTATCCATTCATCCCTGTCGGTACTCTTCGGTGTCCATGTCTTGTCCCCTATGATAAAGGTCTGCGGCACATTCACCACCTTGTCGCATGGGGACATGCCTTCCTGCATGGCCAAAGTGTACAGGAACGGCTTTATGGTAGACCCTACCTGCCTTTTTCCCTGCCGTGCATGGTCATATTTGAAATACCTGTAATTCGGGCCGCCCACGTAGGCCTTGATTTCTCCCGAATTGGGTTCCATCGCTATGAAAGCCGCGCGCAATATCGATTTGTAATAACGTATCGAGTCGTTCGGGGTCATCACAGTATCTATATGTCCACCTTTGTTCCATGAAAACACCCTCATTTTCTGAGGAGTATCGAAACTTTTCAGGATTTCGGCCTCGGAAGCCCCGGAATTTTTCATGTTCCTGTACCTGTCGCTCCATCGCCTTGCCTGCTTCATCACACGGTCTACTGTCTTGGAATCTATGTCATTGGAAAACGGGGCGTTCCGCTTTCTTCCCAAATCCCTGAAAAACGCTTTCTGCAAGTCCTTGCCGAGATGTTCCGCCACGGCTTCCTCTGCAAACTTCTGCATCTTATAATTGATAGTGGTATAGATACGCAGCCCGTCCCTGTCCAGGTCATACTTAGACCCGTCGGGTTTCAGGTTCTTGTTCAGCCATCCGTACAAAGGGTCGTCCGCCCACGCCAATGAATCGGCGGCATAGTCTTCATATATTGAATAATCGCTCCTGTCCGGCTCAGAAGCCGACATTACCCTGCGGAGCATATCCCGGAAATACGGCGCGATTCCCGAATTGTGATCCTGCACCTGATAAGACAGGGTTATCGGAATCCGGCATATCGAATCCCGTTCGCTGTCGGTTATATAGCCGGCCTTGGCCATCTGGCCTATGACGAAATTGCGCCTCTGCAGGGAAGCCTCCGGATTAAGGGCGGGGTTGTACCTCGTGGGCTTGTTCACCATTCCCACCAACGTTGCAGCCTCTTCGACGGTAAGATCCGCCGGTTCCTTGTCGAAGAAAGTATGGGAAGCCGCCCTGATGCCGTATGCGTTGCTGCCGAAGAACACGGCATTCATGTACATGTCCATAATCTCTTCTTTCGTGTAGTTGCGCTCCAGCTTGACAGCGGTTATCCATTCCTTCAGTTTTGTCACTATCATCTTCAGCTGCCATACCACCGGGATGCGTTTTCCCAATTCCTCGCGGGGATACAGGGTCTTGGCGAGCTGCTGGGTAATGGTACTTCCTCCGCCCTGACTGCTCTGCCCCAAAAGCAATGTTTTCACCCCGACCCTTGCAAGGCTGCGGAAATCGATGCCGCTATGTTTATAAAACCTGACATCTTCCGTAGCGACTGCCGCATTCACCACATTCGGCGAAAGTTCCTCGTATGTAACGTACGAACGGTTTTCTATATGGTAAGTGCTC
This sequence comes from Candidatus Merdivivens pullistercoris, assembly GCA_017694935.1. Taxonomy (GTDB): domain Bacteria; phylum Bacteroidota; class Bacteroidia; order Bacteroidales; family UBA932; genus Merdivivens; species Merdivivens pullistercoris. Next base: position 67,132 of record JADIME010000076.1, on the reverse strand, counting down.
AGCACCTCCCCGTCTTCGGCCAACAGAAGCGTAGCCGCTTTGCTCTCAGGGTTTTCCAACTCTTCAAAAGACGGGATTTCAGCAAAAAGCCCCACTCCGGCCAACAGCAGCAGAACTATCCCCACACAGGAACAAACCACTATCCACCACCACTTTACAATATTTTTCTTCGTCTTTTCCTTCATATTTCAAATGTTCATGAATTGCAAAAATAGACATAAAATTTGGAATATTCCGGTCTTTATGACTTACTTTGCATTCTGTTTGATTATATGCTTATGGGAAAGAACTTAGTAATTGTAGAGTCGCCGGCCAAGGCCAAGACAATCCAGAAATTCCTCGGGAACGATTTTTCGGTGAAATCCAGTTTCGGGCATATTCGGGATTTGCAGACCAACAGCCTCAGCGTGGATGTGGAGCATGGGTTCAAACCTGAATACGTCGTACCGGAAGACAAAAAGAAGGTCGTCGCGGAACTCGCGGCAGCGGCAAAGGGTGCAGACATGGTATGGCTGGCATCCGATGAAGACCGGGAGGGAGAGGCCATTGCATGGCATCTTAAAGAGACTCTCGGCCTGAAAGATTCCGGGACAAAGCGCATAGCCTTTCACGAAATAACCAAAAACGCCATACTCAACGCAATCGCTTCGCCGCGCGATGTAGACATGAACCTTGTACAGGCTCAGCAGGCAAGGCGCGTATTGGACAGGCTCGTCGGATTCGAACTTTCACCGGTGCTTTGGAAGCGCATACAGCCGAAACTGTCCGCCGGAAGGGTGCAGTCGGTAGCACTCAGGCTGATTGTGGACAAAGAGCGCGAAGTCATCAACTTCCGGCACGAGGCATTCTACAGGACGGAAGGCATGTTCTCCTCACCGGAAGGCATTGCCGTGAAAGCCGTCCTCGACCGTAAATTCCAGAACGAAAATGAAGCCGCCGCTTTCATAGAAAAAGCCGGCAAGGCATCATGGAAAGTTACCGGCATCGAAACGAAAGCCGGCACAAGGACACCGGGGGCGCCGTTCACGACCTCGACATTGCAGCAGGAAGCCGCAAGGAAACTAAGGTTCTCCGTAAAACAGACCATGAACATAGCCCAGAAGCTGTACGAAGAAGGTCTGATAACCTACATGAGGACCGACTCGACAAACCTTTCTTCCCTTGCAATCAACACGGCCAAGTCCTTCATCATAGAAAATTACGGGGAGGAATACTCCAGACCCCGCCAATACAAGACCAAGAGCAAAGGGGCGCAGGAAGCCCACGAAGCCATACGCCCCACCTACATGGACAGGGTATCCATAGAAGGGACCCCGCAGGAACAAAGGCTTTACAGACTGATACGCGAACGCACCCTTGCATCGCAGATGGCCGATGCCTCAATTGAACGCACGGACGTGACCATAGGTGCGGACGGGATAGATGAAAAGTTCAACCTTCAGGCAATCAAAGTGGTTTTCGACGGTTTCATGAAACTTTACACGGAAAGTTCCGAAGACAACCAGAATGAAGACGATGCCGTTCCTGTCCTGCCGAAACTGGAAAAAGGACAGCCTATGGAGGCCGCTATGCTCAAGTCCGAAATGAAGTTCACCGTTGCGCCGGCACGTTATTCGGAAGCCACGCTCGTAAAACGGCTGGAAGAACTCGGAATCGGAAGACCGTCCACATACGCTCCGACCATTTCCACGCTCACCACTGAAAGAGGCTATATATATAAAGGTAACATAGCAGGAAGGACAGAGCCTACGACGGACATTGTATGGGAAAAAGGCAAAGTCTCCAGAAAGACCGGCAGTGTCACGGTAGGGGCGGAAAAAGGAAAACTGATCCCTCACAATGTAGGAATGGTCGTATGCGATTATCTGGTAAAAGGATTCGAACGCATAATGGATTACGGCTTTACTGCCGACATCGAGAAATATTTCGACAAGATAGCCGAAGGGAAAATGGTATGGAACTCGCTGATAGCGGATTTCTACGGGGCGTTCCACGACAGCGTGTCGCATTCTCCCGTCCCCGACCCGGTATCGCGCGAATTGGGGACTGATCCTGCCACAGGCGCGAAAGTCTTCGCCAAATTTTCAAAATTCGGGGCATACGCCGAGCGCACGGACAAAAACGGCAACGTCGAGACAGTCAGCCTCGCCGATGACATGCTTATAGAAAGCGTGACGCTCGAGGATGTCCTGAAACTTTTCTGTTTCCCGAAAAATCTCGGAGAGACGGAACTTGGCGAAATTATTGTATGCAAAGGGCCTTACGGGCCATACCTTAAATGCTCGGGGAAAAATTATCCGTTACCGAAGGGCAGCGATCCTTATTCCGTCACATTGGAAGAGGCCTCGGAAATCATAAGGGAGAAACTCGCCGTCAAGACGGAACCGATCCTTGCCATTCCCGAAGAAGACATTACGGTATTAAACGGCAGATACGGGCCATACATCAAACACGGAGGGAGCAATTACAAAATCCCGAAGAATATCGATGTGTCCGGCATAACCCCGGAGCAATGCAGGGAAATCATAGCCAGTACGCAGCCGGCCAAAAAGAAAACAAAGAAAAATCGCTATTAACAACATAAAAACACAAATCAATGGCAAGTTACCACATAGATCAAATTGACCAGAAAATCCTGTCCTTTTTGGTAAAAAACGCAAGGATGCCTTTCCTTGAAATCGCCCGCGAATGCGGAATTTCCGGTGCGGCCATACACCAAAGGGTAAAAAAGATGGAAGCATGCGGGATAATCACCGGATCGAGGGTGCTGGTGAAGCCTCAGGCACTTGGGCTCAACGTCTGCGCATTCGTAGGGGTATCCCTGTCGCAAGCCAACAAATACCCTGAAGTAGTGGAGTCGCTGAGGAAGATTTCCGAAATAGTCGAATGCCATTTCGTCACGGGAAAACATGCCCTGCTTCTGAAACTGTACTGCCTCAATCACGACCATTTGATGGAAGTGCTGCTCAATACCATCCAGAACATACCTTACGTCGAATCGACGGAAACGCAGATTTCCCTGGACCAGGCGATCGAAAGGATGGTGTGGGTGAAAGAGTACCCGAGCACGAGCTTTGCGGCCAACAACCATAAACTGAAGCAACAGTAACCGCTTTATTTCTCAAAGCCCGGCCTCATATAATTTTCCCGCAATGACAAGATCTTCGGGAGTTGTGATTTTTATGTTGTATTTGCTTCCGGGAACATACCTGACCTTGCATCCGGAAGCCTCCACCACGGAAGCGTCGTCGGTGAATCTGTCCGAATAAGGCCTGTCGTATGCATCAATGAGTATTTCGGAATAGAATACCTGTGGTGTCTGCACCCTGTAAACGGAACTACGGTCGATGTCCGACGTACTGAAAACAGAGTTCCCCGAACGCTCCAGCCGCCTGAGGGTATCCGAAGAAGGGATCGCGGGGCATACGGCTGGTACCGTATATGAAAGTTTGAAAACCGAATCGAGCATTTGCAGCGGCGGGAAAGGCCTTACCCCGTCATGCACTGCCGCCACAGCCCCCCTTTCGACATATTTCAACGCATTTTTCACGGAATGGAAACGCGTAATCCCCCCGGATGCTATTATATGGGGGCCGATGCTGTACCCGGCCTGCTCGCAATAGTCCAGCCAAAGACGGCGCTTGTCGTCCGGAAGCACAAGTATTATCCTGAAATCCGGACTGTATGAGATGAATCTGTCTATGGTACGTCTCAGAATCGGGTGCCCGCCGATGCGGATGAACTGTTTCGGCACGGGAGAAGCCATGCGGGTACCGCTTCCTCCGGCAGTTATGATCAAATATCTGATGTCCCTTCTTTCCATTCCAAAATCCGTCCTTGTATTCAAAAAAATCTTTGCGGCATCTTTCAGGCAAAAATAGGAAACAGTTTTGAATTTTTATGGATTTTCTTTAATTTTACAGTTTTAAATTTTTGATAAAACTTTTTACGGTAAATATGGCATTTTCATTTTTGACACAAGAACTGGCAATAGACCTCGGTACGGCCAACACCGTCATTTTCATGAATGACGAAATAGTCGTGGACGAGCCGAGCATAGTCGCAATAGATAAGACATCCGGCAAACCGATAGCCTTCGGGAAAAAGGCGAAGATGATGCATGAAAGGGTGCATCCGGGAATCAAGACGGTAAGGCCTCTCAGGGACGGGGTAATCGCCGACTTCGATGCCGCCGAAATGATGCTCAGGGGCTTCATACGCATGACGAGCAAACGCAGGTCGCTTTTCACCCCCAACCTTAAAATGGTTGTCTGCATCCCTTCGGGAAGTACCGAAGTCGAGATCAGGGCAGTCAGGGACTCCTCGGAACATGCGGGAGGAAGGGATGTATATCTGATTTTCGAGCCTATGGCCGCCGCCCTCGGAATCGGCATCGACGTGGAAGCCCCGCAGGGCAACATGGTAGTGGACATAGGAGGTGGAACTACCGAAATAGCCGTAATCTCATTGGGAGGCATAGTCGCACAGGAGTCCATAAGAGTGGCCGGAGATGTCTTCACCAATGAAATACAACAGTATCTGAGGCAGCAGCACAATATAAAGATAGGGGAAATCACCGCCGAAGACATAAAGATCAAGATAGGGTCGGCGATACAGGATCTCGACAACCCGCCGGAGCCTTACATCGTAAAAGGGCCGAACATCATGACGGCACACCCGGTAGACGCGACGATCTCCACCCAGGAAATAGCGCATTGCCTGGACAAACAGCTTGCAAGGATAGAACATGCCATACTCCAGGTCCTCGAACGCACTCCGCCCGAGCTGTATGCCGACATCGTGAACAACGGAGTCTTCCTCACCGGCGGAGGGGCCTTGCTGAGAGGACTGGACAAAAGATTCGAAGACAAGATGAACATACCTTTCCACGTTTCGGAGGATCCTTTGCGGGCAGTGGCGAGAGGAACGTGCCAGGCGTTGAAACACACCGACGATTATTCTTTCCTGATGAGATAATCAAGGCGCGACAGCCATATACCGTAACCATATATGCAAAAACGCGGGAATATCCTGAAAACGACAGCGACCGCCCTTCTTTTCATCGTATTGGAAGCGGCGGCCCTGCTTATGATATACCGCAATGACATCATACACCGCCAATGGTTCATGCGCGGGATAATGGCCGTGGACGCATCCGTTCTCGGAGGTGCCGGGGACATCAGGAACTACTTTAACCTGCGCAAAGCGAACGATTCATTGGCAAAAGAGAACTCCGCGCTCAGAGAGAGACTGTACTCGCTCGCCCCGACGATGCCGGAAGACACGGTAAACAAGGTAGGCGAAAGACCCGGATTCACGCTGATTCCGGCAAGAATCGCCAAAGGGACGGTGAACAAACAGCACAATTACTTCATCCTCGACAAGGGAAAGGCCGACGGGATAGAGCCTCAGATGGGCGTAATCACCAATAAGGCCGTAATCGGGATAACGGAGGCAGTAAGCGAGCATTATTCATACGTGATTTCTTTCCTCAGTCCCGGCATAAGCATCAGCGCAAGGCTGGGGCACAGCGGCATAGTAGGGACACTGCAATGGACCGGCAAAGGTTCGAGACATGCGGTCCTCAGGCAGATCCCGCTGCACACCGAAATAGTCAAAGGCGACACGGTATATACCAGCGGATTTTCAAACCTGTACCCGCCGGACATTCCTTTGGGGACAGTAACAGGCACGACGATAGTGGACGGGGCGTCGATAAACGCCGACATCAGGCTGCTGCAGGAATTCAGAGGACTTGAATATGTGGAAATCGTCCGCAATGAGGCAAAAGCCGAAGTGGACTCACTGTTGGAAAACAATCTCGGGGAGGAGGAGGCCCTGCGGCAATGAAGGCTCCCCAGCAAAGAAGCAACCCGTGGTACATCGTATTGGCTGTCCTGATACAGATAGTCATATCCAATTTCGTATATACCGGCCCGTACATAAATGTGACCTTGCTCCCGTTCATCGTATTGACAATGCCGATGGGATGGTCTACCGTAAAAGTAATGACAATAGCCACCGTGTCCGCATTGCCTGTGGACTTTTTCGCCGAAGGGGTGGCCGGGCTGAACATGGCCGCCCTGCTGCCATCGGTAATCGTCTGGGAAATATTTGCAAACGCATTCACCGCAAACGGGCAGAGGGAAAGGGAGGGCATCATGTCCATCGAATGGCTTGGAAGATGGCGTTATCTATTGCTCACGGTAGCCGTACTGACGGTGTTCCTCACCATCCACACGGTACTGGAATGCGCCGGCACGCGCCCGGCATCTTTCATCGCCCTGAAAATCGCTTTGTCATGCCTTGTAAATACTCCGTTATATTTTCTGCTTCAGGCCGTATTACTTAAAAAGCACAAAAAATAATGCGAGATTACCCGACCATACCACGCCACGTACGGATAGCCACGGGTGTCATAGCAGCGGCCCTGATACTCTTGGGAAAACTGTTCTGGATTCAGATCATCAATGACAAGTACAAGATAAATGCAGACAACAACGCAATGGTGTACTCTGTCATCTACCCCACAAGGGGACTCATATATGACCGCAACGGCAACATTCTGGTAGGAAATGAGATAGCATACGACCTGATGGCCACCCCGAGCGAAATAGAGGAGTTCGACACCCTCGCGCTGGGCGGCATTCTTGACATACCGCCCGAATACATAAGGGAACGCATGGAGTATTTCAGGCAAAACAGGCGCAGCATCGGATTCCGCTCGGTCCCGTTCCTGAAAAAGATTTCCCCGGAAAAATTCGCCCTGTTCGCCGAGCAGGAATACCGTTTCCCGGGATTTTCGGGCCAGGCGCGCACCATACGGCAATATCCTGTCGATGCCGGAGGTAACCTTTTAGGCTACATTTCCGAAGTGGACGCGGACTTCATAAAAAGCCATGACGGATACAAAGCCGGGGACTATGCAGGAAAGACCGGAATTGAAGCGACATACGAAAAAGAATTGAGAGGAGAAAAGGGTTACAAGATATACCTCCGCAACGCATTGAACAAAATCGAGTCAAGCTATAAGGACGGCGAATACGACAAGCCTGCCGTGCCGGGCAATGACATTTACACGACCATAGACGCCGGGCTTCAACAATACAGCCAGAAGCTGATGGAAGGCAAGACCGGAAGCATCGTAGCCATAGAGCCTTCTACGGGAGAGATACTCACATTGGTATCCAGTCCGGGGATAAGTACCGGCCAGCTTGCGGACATCGGGGCGCATTACACGGAAATGGCCAACGATCCCGACAAGCCCATGCTGAACAGGGCCGTACAGTCTTCATATCCTCCCGGCTCGGTATTCAAACTGGTAAACGGGCTGATCGGGCTGCAGGAAGGTGTTTTCACTGCATCGACAAGATACCCGTGTTCCATGGGCTACCATTTCGGAAGCCATACGGTAGGCTGCCACAACCACAAGTCTCCGATAGATTTCACGGAGGCCATACAGATGTCATGCAATGCATATTTCTGTTATGTTTTCAGGGGAATACTTGAAAACCCGGAGTATTCCTCGGCACAGGAAGCGTTCGCGCAGTGGGAAAAATATGTAAGGAGTTTCGGCTTCGGGGAGCCGCTGCACAGCGACATACCTTCGGAAACAGGAGGCAATGTGCCGTCGGCGGCATATTATGACAGGCTTTACGGTAAAAACAGATGGGGGGCGACTACCGTACTTTCCCTCGCCATAGGACAGGGAGAGCTCGGCTGCACGCCGCTGCACATAGCCAACCTGTGCGCCACGATCGCCAACAGGGGGCATTATTATACTCCTCACATAATCAAGGACTCTCCCGGGTACTCCATAGACAATAGGTTCAAAGAGCGCAGATACACGCTCATCGACACCGCCCTTTTCCCTTCGGTAATAGACGGGATGTACGATGCGGTAAACGGGAAACAGGGAGTCACAGCATCGATGGCGGCCGTGGAAGGCCTGGACATTTGCGGTAAAACCGGGACAGCCGAGAACCCTCACGGAAAAGACCATTCCATATTTGTATGCTTCGCCCCGAAAGACGACCCGAAGATAGCGGTGGCAGTATATATAGAGAACGGGGGATGGGGTGGCGCATGGGCCGCCCCGATAGCATCCCTCGTTGTGGAGAAATACCTTGCAGGACAGATTTCAGAGAGCCGCAAGGTGTTGGAAGAAAGAATGATGGATAAAAAATTCGTAAAGTAAACATGAACCTCGCGGCAAAACTCAGGAAAGCGGACATATGGCTGATCGTTTGTTATCTCGTATTGGTAATCATCGGCTGGACAAACATATACGCTTCCATACACTCGGATCTGGGAGGCTCGATGTTCGATTTCGGAAGCAGGGCAGGAAAACAGTTCATCTGGATAATGGTCTCGTTTTCCGTCGGAGCCGCCATCCTGATCATAAACTCCAAAATCTATGAAGTGCTGTCGTTCTGGGCATACGTGGCGACAGCCATATTGCTGTTTGTCACCATCTTCATCGGGGCGGACATCAAAGGCTCGCATTCATGGCTGCAACTCGGCCCGGTATCCTTCCAGCCCGCCGAGCTGTCAAAAATAACCACTTCGCTCCTGCTCGCCTCGGTCATGAGCCAGTTCGGTTTCAGGCTGAACTCGTCCAAAGGCATACTTCGCACCGCACTCATCATCCTCATCCCGATGCTGCTCATCATAGCTGAAAAGGAGACCGGCTCAGCCCTCGTTTATGTCGGTTTCATCTTCATGCTTTACAGGGAAGGCCTGCCGGGATGGATACTCGTGCTCGGGGGCCTGTTCATAACGCTGTTCATAACCACGCTTACGACCTCGCCGTTCGTCAGCCTGCTGATTCTGCTCGGTTTCCTTGCCATGACTTACGGGGCGTTCACTGGGAGGACATTGAGGGTTTCGCTCATCGCGGCGGCTTCAATCGCATTATTGTCTTTCCTGCCGGGACTGATGAGGCTCGACGTGTTTTCCGGGATGGACCTTCCGCGCCCGGAATTCATCCTGCTCGGGTTGTCGCTGGCCGGAACCGCCGTGACGGGATATTTTGCTTTCAGAAAGCGCAACAGCCTCCTTGCAATCCTCGCGGGCGCTTTCATCGCGGGAGCCATGCTTGTGTTTTCGGTGGATTTCATATTCGATAACGTGCTTCAGGACCATCAGCGCAAACGCATAGAAGTGTTGCTCGGCATGGAAGAAGACCCTACAGGCGTAGGATACAATGTCACCCAGTCCATGATAGCGATAGGCTCCGGAGGCCTGACGGGCAAAGGCTTCCTGAAAGGCACCCAGACTGCCTACGGTTTCGTTCCGGAGCAAAGTACGGATTTCATTTTCTGTACCGTCGGAGAAGAATGGGGTTTCATGGGAAGTGCCGTCGTCATCGCGTTGTACGTGCTGCTGATATGCCGTATCATAATGCGGGCGGAAAAAAGCGCCGAAGCGTTCACGCGCATATACGGTTACTGCATCGCCTGCTGCCTGTTCATGCATTTCTTCATCAACATCGGAATGACCATAGGGCTGATGCCGGTAATCGGGATCCCGCTTCCGTTTCTCAGCTACGGAGGGTCTTCCCTGCTGTGCTTTACAATCATGCTTTTTATCTTCATCGCATTGGACATGAGGCAGAAACGGTAAGCCGGACATCCTCTTGCGTAGACCGTTGATTTTCAAGAGTTTTTAAGAAAACTCCAAAAGTCATCGTCAAATTTTTGTCAATTTTTTGAAAACAATTTTAAACTCATTCTGAAAATTTTAATGAAATAATCAATATCTTTGTGAGTTCATGTTGCCGCGCCATAAACGGCACCGTATTGAAACAACATAAAAACGACATACAAAGATGAGATTTGCTGACAGACACAACGGCCCGTGCGAAAGCCAGGTAAATGAAATGCTTTCCGCGATAGGGCTCAAAGATTTGGACGGACTTATCGCGCAGACGGTACCCGCCGACATCCTTTTGAAAGAGCCGCTTGCCTTGGACAAGGCGGTAAGCGAGCACGAATATATCGGAAGGCTGAAAAACATCGCGAGGAAAAACGTGCCTTTCAGGTCAATGATAGGGTGCGGATTCTACGGGACCGCGACTCCGGCTGTCATAATGAGGAACATACTCGAAAACCCGAGCTGGTACACATCATATACCCCATATCAGGCTGAAATATCGCAGGGACGTCTCGAAGCACTGCTCAATTTCCAGACAATGATCGCGAGCCTTACAGGATTCAACCTTGCAAACTGCTCGATGCTGGACGATTCGACCGCAGCGGCTGAAGCCATGAGGATGATGTTCGAGCTGAGACCGAGAGCCGCCGTGAAAGAAGGGAAAAACGTCGTTTTCGTGGATGAAAACATATTCCCTCAGACACTTTCCGTAATACGGACACGGGCAAGAGGCCTGGGAATCGAAGTCGTTACAGGATGCTACAAGGACTATGCATTCGATGCAAAATGCTATGGAGCCATCGTACAGTTCCCGGCAGCGGACGGCACTGTACGCGACTATACAGAGTTCGCTTCCAAGGCGCATGAGGCCGGAGCAATGGTGACCGCAGTATGCGACCTGCTGTCGTTGGCCATATTCAAGGAACCTGCCGCATGGGGAGCGGACATAGCAGTCGGAAGCGCACAAAGATTCGGCCTTCCTATGGGCTTCGGCGGCCCTGTCGCAGGATGGATGGCTACCAAGGACGAACACAAGAGGTTCATCCCGGGCAGGATCATTGGCATTTCCATAGACCGCCTCGGCAAACCGGCATACAGGCTCGCCCTCCAGACCCGCGAGCAGCACATCAAGAGGGAAAAGGCCACATCCAACATCTGCACGGCTACTGCCCTCATGGCCGTAATGTCAGGAATGTATGCCGCATACCACGGCTCCGAAGGCATCAAGGAGATTGCCATGAACTGCTACAGATCGGCGCACAAGGTAGGAGGATTCTTAAAAGAAGGCGGCTATGCAGTCAAAGGTCTTGACGGAGAGAAGGGAGAGTTTTTTGATACAATAGAAATAACCGCCCGCGACGGCAAGGCTCTCGACATAGCGGCAATACGCGAAAAAGCCGAACAGGCCGGAATAAACTTCTACTACACGCCTCAGGGCACAATCCGCATATCATTCGACGAACTGACCGACTGCAACGAAAGGAAAACCATACTCGGCATCTTCGGAGTATCGCACGAATGCTGTCACTCTTCAAAAGGCGAATGCTGCAATGAAGGCTCCGGAAGATTCATGGCGAGGGAACACGATGCCCTTACCCAGGAAATCTTCAACAAATATCACTCGGAAACCGAGATGATGCGTTATATCAAAAAACTGGAACGCAAAGACATATCATTGACACATTCGATGATTCCTCTCGGTTCATGCACCATGAAACTCAATGCAGCGGCAGAAATGGCGGCATTGAGCTGGAGCGAATTTTCAGACGTGCATCCTTTCGCCCCTGCATGGCAGACGGAAGGCTCGATGCAGATAATCCGCGAAGTCGAGCATGACCTGTCCGTAATAACAGGCATGGCCGGATGCTCTTTGCAGGCTACTTCGGGAGCTGCCGGGGAATACGCCGGGCTTACGACGATCAGGGCTTACCTGCACGGGACAGGACAGGATGAAAGGGACGTGATGATCATCCCTACTTCCGCACACGGGACAAACCCCGCATCGGCCGCGATGGCAGGATTCCGCATCGTGCTCGTAGGCTGCGATGAAAACGGAAACATAAACGTGGACGAACTCTGCGAGAAAGCCCGTGAAAACAGGGACAAACTCGCCGGCATAATGATTACATACCCGTCCACCCATGGAGTTTTCGAGGTACATATAAGAAAGATAGTGGACACCATACATGAAAACGGCGGTCTCGTTTACATGGACGGCGCGAACATGAACGCCCAGGTAGGGATAACCAACCCTGGATTCATAGGCGCCGACGTATGCCACCTCAACCTGCACAAGACTTTCGCAATGCCTCACGGAGGCGGCGGCCCGGGAGTAGGCCCTATCTGCGTGAATGAAAAACTGCTTCCATACCTGCCGGGCTATCCTGTAAAGGAACTCGGCGTGGACTGCGGAATGTCCGACAGCCTGAAAGGCACACGGCAGACAGCCGTAGGCGCAAGTCCTTACGGAAGCCCGCTTCTGCTGCCTATCACCCATGCATACATCAAGATGCTCGGGCCTGACGGCCTGCGCCGTGCAAGCGAGATAGCGATATTGAACGCGAACTATGTATCGACAATGCTCTCTCCTGAATACAAGACATACTACACGGGAGAAACAGGAAGGGTAGCACACGAGTGCATCATAGACCTGCAGAACTTCAAGGCAGAATACGGAGTGGACGCCACCGACGTTGCAAAGAGACTGATGGACTATGGCTTCCATGCCCCTACCCTGTCGTTCCCGGTACATGAAACCCTGATGGTAGAACCTACGGAAAGCGAATCCAAAGAAGAGCTGGACCGCTTCATCGAGACGCTTAAAACCATCAAGGCCGAATGCGAGGCAATCAAATCGAGGGCAGAGGCAGCAAAGGCCGCTTCTGACACGGAAGCCGAGCAGAAAGCCCTGCAGGACAACCTGCTGAAGATGGCTCCGCACCCTGCCGAAGAAGTATGCGCCGACGAATGGACGCACCCGTACAGCCGCGAGGAAGCCGCCTATCCTTTGGAGTGGATAAGGGACAACAAGTTCTGGCCGGCATGTTCGAGGGTGGACAACGGATACGGGGACAGGAATCTTGTCGCCGTAAGGGAGAAGTAACAGATTTATTTGAATCATTCATAAAAGCACATATTAATGAAAATATTCAGAACAATAAAAGCCATAGCATTATTGCTGCTGCTGTCCGGCATGTTCACGGCGGCTTCCGCGCAAACCAAAGTGGTTTCGTGGAAAACCGATGCCAAGGAAATCGGCGAAGACCTGTACCGGATAGAAATAGAGGCCACCATTGAAAAAGGATGGCATATCTACGACCTTGACCCGGCTTGTCCGGCAATGCCGACATCGTTTACATTCTCCTACGGCGAAGGAGCCCGGCCGGAAGGCTCACTCAAACAACAGCAAGAACCGACAAGGGTATTTGACGAAATATACGGCGAGGAAATAGGCTACTTCGAGGGCAAGGCGGTATTCACACAGGATGTCAGACTCTCCGCAGAGGGCGCGACAGTCGAAATGTTTCTTGAATACATGGCATGCAATGACATGAACTGCCTGCCTCCTGCCGATACCACAATCATATTCACTCTGGGTTCGGAATCATCTGCAGTCCCGGTGGCCGTTTCAGCCGAAGACCGTGCATTAGAGACTGCCCAAGGCAGCACGACACAGGCAGCCGACAGTTCATCCGCCATTTCCGAAACGCCGTCAAACCTGTGGAGCAACATCATCTCGGCAATACTCTGGGGTCTTGCCATGTTGCTGACTCCTTGCGTATTCCCTATGGTGCCGATGACCGTTTCGTTCTTCCTTAAAGGTTCCGAAAACAAACACCTCGGACGTTTCCGCGCGGCGATGTACGGACTTTTCATCGTACTGCTGTACACCGTACCTATCGCTGCCATCATAATAATCACGAGGATCGTCGGAGGCGATGCCGTAACGGCCGACATATTCAACTGGCTGGCTACGCACTGGCTTCCTAATATCATATTCTTCCTGGTATTCATGATTTTCGCGGCTTCATTCTTCGGGGCGTTCGAAATCACGATGCCGAGCAAGTTGGTGAACAAGAGCGACCAGAACTCCAACAAGAAAGGACTTGGAGGAGTATTCTTCATGGCACTGACCCTTGTGCTCGTGTCATTCTCCTGCACCGGCCCTATCGTCGGTTCGGTATTGATCGAGTCAGTACAGGGCGGCAAATTCTGGGATCCTATCATCACCATGCTGGCATTCTCGATAGCCTTCGCGCTTCCGTTCACATTGTTCGCCTTCTTCCCTTCGGTTTTGAAAAAACTGCCTAAGAGCGGCGGATGGCTGAACTCCGTGAAAGTCGTCCTCGGGTTCATCGAGCTGGCTCTCGGACTTAAATTCCTCAGCACCGCGGACCAGGCTTACCACTGGGGACTGCTGGACAGGGAGATATACCTTGCGCTGTGGATTGTGATATTCACCCTTCTCGGCTTCTACCTGCTCGGCAAGATACGTTTCAAATACGACTCTCCTGTAGAACACGTGTCCTTGTTGAGGCTCGTGCTTTCAATCATAGTATTCACATTCGTCGTCTACATGATACCTGGCATGTGGGGCGCGCCTCTCAAAGCGCTTTCCGGCTACATGCCGCCTATGGCCACCCAAGATTACGTGGTTACTTCTGGCGGGACTGCCGCACAGACTACAAGCACGTCCGGCAACGTCGAGGGGAGGAAATATGCAGACTTCCTGCACCTGCCTCACCACCTTGAGGGTTTCTTCGACTATGACGAAGCCATTGAATATGCTAAAAAAGTGAACAAGCCGGTATTCATAGATTTTACGGGACACGCATGTGTGAACTGCCGCGAGATGGAAGAAAGGGTATTCTCGGATCCGCGCATCCTCGACATGTTCCGCAATGACTTCGTAATGGTCGCACTGTATATGGACGACAAGACCGAAGTCGATGAAAGCGAATGGGTGACAACCGAAAGCGGAAGGGTATTCAAGACCCTCGGCAAAATAAACACCCACATCGCCAATGAAAGGTACAATATAAATGCCCAGCCTTATTACCTGATAGTAGACCATGAAGGCAACCAGCTCGTACCTAACAGAAGCTACGACCTCGACATAGAGGAATTCATCAAATTCCTGGAAGACGGCAAGAAAGCCTTTTACGGACAGGAAAAATAACACATCGGGAAAATTAATTAAAAACAAAATAACAGATCATGAAACAGATTTTATTGACACTCGCGGCGGTATTCGCATTCATCTCCGCATCCGCACAGGATTTTCCTAACGTGTCTGTAGAAGACAGAAGCGGAAAGGAAATCATGACAAAAGAACTGATAGGCAAACCTATGATCGTATCGTTCTGGGCAATAACCTGCAAGCCTTGCATCATGGAACTCAACGCCATGAATGACATGTATTATGACTGGCTGGACGAAGCGGACTTCGAAATAGTTGCAGTATCCATCGACGACGCCCGCAGCTCGTCAAGGGCAAAAGCAATGTCGAGCGAGTGGGAGTTTACCTGTCTTTATGACGTGAACCAGGATCTGAAAAGAGCCATGAACGTATCACTGACACCTCAGACTTTCATCATAGACGCCGAGGGGAACATTGTATACTCACACTCCGGCTACACTCCGGGCAGCGAAATAGAACTTTTTGAAAAAATCAAAGAACTTTCCGAATAATGAAAAAGCTACTACTGTCGGCCTTGACTTTGGCCCTGTTCGCCGCCCCGGCTTTCGCACAGGACGATGAAGAAAAAGACAAGCCTAAAGGGAACCTTTCTGGCAGTTTCGAGACCAATACCATATACTATACAACCGACAAAGGACTTTACAACGCCATAGTAAACAACGGAGCGGGAATGCCACCGGTCACACCTGAAGGGCATTTCGGATCCAACAACTACCTGAAGCTGGACTATACGAGGGGGCGTCTTTCTGTCGGCATACAGTTGGAAGGCTATCTTCCTGCACTCTATGGCTACGATATCGCCACATACGGAGAAGGCAAGAAATTCATGCTTGCGAACAAGTACATCCGCTGGCAGGACGACAACTTCACCGTACATGTCGGAGACATTTATGAACAGTTCGGCAGCGGGCTTATCTTCAGAAGCTATGAAGACCGCGCACTCGGGTTCAACAACTCCCTTGAAGGCGTATTCGCTTCATACAACTTCAACAACTATGTGACCCTGAAAGGACTTTACGGAAGACCGAGACTGTATGACTACTACGCCGATTCATGGGTAAGGGGAGCCGACCTGTCACTTTCCATCAATGACATGTTCAACAGCTATGACTGGTTGCTGTCCTTGGAGGGAAGCTACATCAACCGCTATCAGAACAAAGGCAACTTCACTCAGGAATTCATTACTACCACCAATACCAACATGTATTCAGGAAGGTTGAATTTCGAATACTCCGGTTTCTATCTGTCAGGTGAATACGTCGGCAAGAGCAAGGATTTGTACATGGGCGAAATGATACCGGGCAACGCGATCCTCGCCGAAGCCGGATACACCGGAAACGGCCTTGCAATATTGGGTACGTTCCGCCGGATAGACGGGATGACAACTCCTCTTACATACGGGAACGGGGACAATGCCAGCATGCTCGGAACGGGAAACAACCTCAACTTCATCCCGGCACTGACTCGGCAATATACTTACCTGCTCACAAACCTGCACCCGTACATTACGGAAAGCAACGGCGAGATAGGCGGGCAGTTCGATGCCTACTACTCGATGAGGAGCAAGAACGACAGGCGCAAGAGATGGAGCTTCCATCTGAACTTCTCGACCTACTACTCGTTGGCTTCGCATACAGGCGAAAGCAAGATGATGTGGCAGGACTTGAATTTCGATGTGGAAAGGCAATGGAACAGGAAACTCAAAACCACTTTCCTGTATTCATGGCAGCAAAACAACTCCCACGCCGGCTACCAGACACCGTTCAAGTCGCATATCTTCGTATACGACATGACATACAAAATCAACACCTACAATTCATTCAGGTTAGAGTTGCAATACCTCTATTCACCTGAAAAGAATTACATGGCTGAACAGAACGAGGGAGACTGGGTAGCAGCACTCTTCGAGTACAATCTTGCACCGCGCTGGAGTTTCTACGTAAGCGACATGTACAATATCGACTGGACAAAAGTACACTACTACAATGTAGGTTTCAGCTACTCGAAAGGACGTACACGCATACAGCTAAGCTACGGACGCAACCGCGCCGGATACATTTGCTCCGGCGGAGTATGCCGCTATACGCCGGCATACACAGGATTCAACCTGTCACTGACGTCGGCGTTCTAACGGACAAGAATTAAAAACTCAAAACCCATAATGATGTTCTGAGGGCCGCAAGCTCTTCATCCAACAACTACACAGGCGAAGACATTACAGCAGGCGCACGTCAGACCCAGGATTTTGAATGGACATTCAATGTCTCCGACTTGAGAGAAGGGGTCATTGAGAACACTCATGTCGTCATTTTCGTCACCAAACTGGAAGATAACGGCAACTACATTGTGAACAACATTATCAAATGCAACATTAACGATTCCGTGGGATTCGAATATATGTAACGGATACTTTTGTTTTTTTATAACCAAGAGACGGGAAATCTATCATGGTTTCCCGTCTTTTTATTTGGAAGCTGTTATAATTTTTCATGCAAATTCACAACTACTTTTCAAAAAAAAACATATATTTGCACCGACTTGTATCAGGCTTTATTTATAAGATTGACTTCGCTCCATATAAAAGACACGGAGTTATACTGACTAATAACAACCAAAATAACAGAAATATGAAAAGGATTGCAAATTTATTATTGGCGGGGGTACTCGCGATGGTACTGGCCACCTCCTGCGAACCGGCAAACAACGGGACAAGTTCAGAAAAACCTGTTCTCAATGCCGACAAGACACTTATTGCAGCAGACGGCAAAGAGACCGTAACCTTTACTGTATTTTCAGGCGAGGAAGATGTAACAGCTGAGGCACGGGTATTTCTTGCTTCAGACAACAGCGAGTTGATAAACAAGACATTCTCGACAACCGAGATGGGCGATTATCAATTTTACGCCACATACAATGACATGTCCTCCGACTATGTCAAAGTAAGTGTCAGCAACTTACAGTTGTCCGCCGACAAAGAAAGCATCGTGGCCGACGGGGAAGAGACTGTCACATTTACCGTAATGCAGGGAGAAACCGACATGACAACCGAGTGTACGTTCTACCTTGTATCCGAAGACGGTGAAGACATAGCTTTGGAAGGAAACACATTTACCACGACAGAAGCGGGGAACCACAATATATATGCGGCTAAAAACGACGCCATATCGAATACGGTTTCCATCTTCGCGACACCTGCCAGCACCCCGACGGCATGGAACTTCAGGGAAAGATCGCTCTTGATTGAAGTTACCGGCACTTGGTGCGGCCCTTGTTCAATAATGAAGGCCGGCATCAAGTCACTTGAACAGGAAGGCTGGGACGAGGGTCATGTAACAGAGGCACACGTCGGCGATGTATTGACCGTAAATTCAATAATAAACCAAGTTGCGACATTCATTGGTTACAGCGGAAGTGTTCCATTGGTAACATTCAATTTTGCGGATACACCAAGGAAAACTGGGCACGGCGGTTCAGTCGAAGCGAGCGCGGAACTTATCCGCAACCTTACAGACCAGGCAAACAGCGCTTACTCTTGCACAGCAGGAGCGACAGCCATGTTTAGCTCAACAGACGAGAATACCCTGAATGTAACTTCCAACATCGCAATAAGCGAAGACGGCGAATACAAAGTATGCTGCTGGCTGCTTGAAAACAACATTACTGCAAGTCAAACCGCATACCCGGAAGCACAGGAGTGGGACATAAACAACCATATCAACGTGCTCAGGCAAGTTAGCGACGTTGCCGACATTCCAGGGCAGGAAGTGACCGCCGGTGCGAACGAGACACAGGAATTCACATGGAACTTCAAGGTTTCCGACCTTAAGAACGGAAAACCAGAAGACTCACACGTGCTGGTCATCATCTCCAAGAAAGAGGACAACGGCAAGTTCATTGTAAACAACGTAATAAAATGCCCTTACAACGGGGCTGTCGGCTACGAATATGCTGAATAAACCAAAAGAATATTTTATTTATTCATGATAAGACGAAAAAGGCCGACATTTGTTGGCCTTTTTTGTTAAAACAACTAACTTCGCATCGCATTATAACGGATGTAAACCGACATTGAACTTTACAAAATCAAAAGCTGACTGATTAATAACAAATTCAAACAACAAAGATTATGAAAAGATTTGTAAATTTATTATTGGGGGGGGCGCTTGTGATGGCATTTGCCGCCTCTTGCGAACCGACGGGAACCTCTAACACGGAAAAACCCGTCCTCGTTGCCACACCTGAAAGCATTGATGCTACAGGTGAAGATATTACGACATTCACTGTCCTCTATGGAGAAGAAGACGTGACAGCCGAATCGCGGATATTCCTTGCTTCAGACAACAGTGAACTGATAAACAAGAACTTCTCTACAACTATCCCTGGAGACTATGAGTTTTACGCTACATATAATAACATTTCGTCGGACTATGTAAAAGTGACCGCAAAATCTGGTAATGCAGAACTCACCGCAGACGTAAGTACCATTTATTCTTACGAAAGCTCAGTAGTGACATTCACATTGACTCAAGAAGGCGTAGACGTTACAAATGAAAGTACATTGTACTTAATCCCAGAAGACGGCGAACCTATCCCTCAGGAAGGTTTCACTTTTTCAAGTACAGAACCTGGAATCTATAACTTTTATGCGACAAAAGGTACTATTTCTTCAAACAGAATCTCAATACTTGTGTCAGAAGCAGAAAAACCGTCTAACTGGGATTTCAGGAAAAGATCTCTTGTACTTGAATTTACAGCTACATGGTGCGGGCCTTGCTCAATCATGAAAGCCGGCATCAAGTCCCTCGAACAGGAAGGATGGGATGATGGGTACGTTGCAGAATGCCATTCCGGCGATGGTATGGCCGTAAACTCCATTCTCAGCCCATTAGCTACATTAGCTGTAGGTTCACTGAGTTTCGGCATCCCAATGGTAACATTCAATTTTGCGGATACACCAAGGCAAGAAGGACATGGCGGTTCTGTGCCTGCAAGCGCGAAACTTATCCGCGATCTTACAGATCAGGCGAACAGTGATTACCCTTGTACATCAGGAGCAAATGTGACTTTTGGCGAGGCTGGCGGGAATATGAAAGTAACAGCCGACATAGCTATCACCGAAGCAGGCGAGTACAAAGCCAGCTGCTGGCTACTTGAAAACAATATTCAAGAAAATCAAAACGATTTAACCGGAGATCCACAGTGGAATCTCAGCAATCACATTAATGTACTCAGGGCTGTAAGCTATATCCAAGATTTAACCGGTGAACCGATGTTTTCAGGTGCGAACTCCACACAACGTTTTGAATGGGAATTCCAGACAAGCGCACTGAAAAACAAAGATACCGCGAATGCACATGTTCTGGTTTTAATCACCAAACAAGAAGAAAACGGTGATTTCATAGTGAATAACGTAATCCGTTGCGACTTTGGAGAAACAACAGCATTCGACTACGCTGAATAAAAGCGCGACACTTTAAGAAACAGTTTAAAACACACGGCAGAGGGGAACGTTTATGATTCTCCTCTGTTGTTTTTATTTGATTGAATGCCAAAATTGGGAGAAAACGATTTAAGGTTTTATGATTCTCCGCAAAATTACCCCCATATGATTGTGTATGCAGTAATTGCCACGGACAGCGTGGCCGCCCGTGGCCTCGTGAACGGGTGGTGCCTGCCGCGAAGCGGTAGGAGGGATATACTGTCCGTGCAATTACTGCTTTCATCTTCATAGGGGTAATTTTGCGGAGAATCGTATAAGGTTTCAATGAAAAAACATATCTTTGCTGAAAGTTTTAAATTTAATATTATGAGAAATTTTTATCTGGCCTGGTTACTCTTGGCATTTTGCTGTTTATTTTCCTGTTCTAAAGAAGATACGACCCCGTTTTTAAAAGGAGAAAACGAAAACACGACCAAATCGCCCGACTCAGTTACCATGACAGAAGGCGAAATAGTTTTGGGCGAGAAATTGGACAACCCTTTCTCTGTCAGCAATATGCAAAAAGCATATAACAGCCTGCTGAAAGACAAGAATAAACTTTCGCAGTTGTCCACACTGGGAGAAATCAAGACCACGCACTACTACGTAAGATTCCTGCCGAAGTCCGAAGAAGAACTTGACATACTTCAATCACACACGGACTGGATACTTTACGAATACCCTCTCGACTACGAAATACTGGAATACGGCATCTCGTACCACGACCCGTCACTGCCGGACAGCTCGCTAACCTACCAATACGCGGCAATTGAAGCGGACAAATTCGATCCATACAGAGGACATATGGCCATAGAGTATGAAATATTGGAAAACCTTTACATCCCTGAAGAAGCCGCAGTGTCCGGCGAAAAGCCAGGCACCGGATTCAAACCGTCCACTTCGACAGTCATAGAAATGCTTGTCAATGAATCATTAAGACTTACAGGAAATCTCGATGACACTGTTTCACCCACATCCGGCCAATGGTACCCTTCCGGAAGAATCATGGCCTACGATGACATAGTAGAAGACACCATACCATTGGAAGGAGTACAAGTAAGGATGCGTTACTGGTTTACGACAAGGTGGGCTACAACCGACAAAGACGGATACTTCAAATGCGGGAAAAGCTTCAGCCACGCTGTAAATTACAGTATAGTCTGGCAGGGAGACAGATGGGACATACGGGACGGCTGTATAGGACAGGCATATTATAACGGCCCTAAACTAAAAACCGAATGGAATCTTACGATAGGAAACGGTACGACAAGAAGCCTTAGATATTCGGCAATACACAGGGCCGCATACAGATATTACAATGGGGACACTTACGGACTGTCAAGGCCGGCAAATTCCAGAAAGGAAAAAATAGGATACTTTCATAAAGATGGCGGCATAAACGGTTCATATTTTAGACAAATCGGAGCAGGTATAGGTATAGATATAGCCATATACGGGATAAGCAATGGAGAATACCGTGAACCATCAAACATATACAGTACGGCCTGCCATGAATTAGGACATGCGTCCCATTACACTAACAGTAAAAGCAAATATAAGACAGCACAAAATCGAGTGATTGAAAGTTGGGCAAGGTTCACACAATACCACCTTACAAATAAAGAGTACGAAGAACTCGGATTTTTACATTCACTGAATGAACACACTATATTTGATTTATCAGGATTATTTACTCCACCTGTTTACATTGAAACCTATATGATTACGCCCGATCACCAATATAATTTCCAAAAATGGAATACGCATATAGGTGATACCTTTATGGATTATACTCCGCTTTTCATAGACATGTCCGACGACATGAACCAAAGATACTACTATGAACTGATGGAAAGCACAAAAGGCACTATCAGCCATCCTGAATACTACCCTGACGATGATGTGGCATTCCTTCCAGCCGAGGCCATTGAGAACTTCGTTTTCAACTCGACTTCATTCGCCGAAATCAAATGGGCGCTTGAAAAATACGTTTTAGACAATCCGGAACTGAGGGATGACGATATGTACAACTTTACAGCGGAAAATATAAACAAACTCTTCGAGTGCTATCTGTAGCCAGGACTTCAGACAGGCTCCCCTAATATGGTCAAGTAACGTTCCAAAGAAGCCTTTTCCGCTGCCGCCACTAGTTTCTGGAACGTTTCCGGGCATTTATCGACATGTGAAGTCTCCAAAGCCTTGTAATAGACTATTTTCGCATCGTCAGAGCCTTTGAGGTTTACGAGCGTGTAGCCGTTACGGAACTTAATCATAAAATCCTCCATCTGCTTTCCAATCAGGTAAGGTTGGGGCGAAACGTGGCCGCTGCCTGAAATCATCACGGGAACGATACGGTAACATCCGGCATCCTCCTGATATCCGAGGGCAAAGATAAAATTTTTACGACACACCCCTGCAACTATTGCGCAATAAACCGTATCTTTGCGCCAAGATTATTTAACAAAGATGAAACAAAAGTATTTTTATTTTCTTGCCCTGACGATTTTCGCATTCGCATTGGCATGCACACCATCGGAAGAACTTACACTGACTCCCAGCGCATTGGAAGTCAATGCCTCGGAAACCGTAACTTTCGCAGTACATTATGGAGAGACAGAAGTGACAGGCGAGGCGCAGATCTTCCTTCGTTCCACCAATGAGGAACTTGCTGACAATACTTTCTCCACCTCGATTCCGGGAGAATACGAATTTTTCGCGACATACAACGATGCACAGTCGGAGTATGTCAAAGTCAGGGTAAACGAAAGCGCAGTCCTCTCTGTGGACAAAAACAACATAGCCCCCGACGGGATAGAAACGGCGACGTTCACCGTCACCCGAAACGGGACGGACATAACCGGTGAAAGCACACTGTACCTGCTTCCGGAAGACGGGAACCCTATGGCACAGGAAGGATTCACATTCACGACGACAGAGGCCGGAGTGTACACTTTCTATGCGACGGCCGGCGGCATATCGACCAACAGTGTACATGTAATCGTCCTTCCGACGGATAGCGAGCCGGCCAATTTCAATTTCAGGCAGAGAGGGCTAATCACCGAATTTACCGGGACGTGGTGCGGATGGTGCGCAATCATGAAAGCCGCCGCCCATCATTTGGAAGAAACGGGTTACGATAACGGATATTCCGTGGAAATACATCAGGGCGACTCCATGTCCCTGCCGTATGTAAACTCCCTGCTTGTACAGTTCGGTGCAGGATCGACAAACTTCCCACTTACGACATTCAACCTCGACAGGAAGACCAAAATAGTAGGCACATACAGCCAGACAAGCATCGAAGCCAATGCCGACCGCATCAAACTCATACTCGAAAGTTGTCTTGACGAATACGAATGCACATCGGGAATCAGCGGAACATACTTTAGCGATGGTGCCGACGGAAACATGAAAGTAATGGCGACAGTGAAGATTGCAGATGACGGTGAATACCGTATCGCCGCGTGGCTCTGCGAGAACAACATCGAATCTGCCCAAACGAACTACACATCCGATGTAGTAAATAGCGCAGATGTATCCATACACCGCAATGTACTCCGCGCCGTAAGCAACACCTCAGAATTTACCGGCGATGAAGTGACAGCAGGAGCAAAAGAAACCCAAGTCTTCGAATGGACATTCGATGCATCATCGCTTTATAACGGTAATCCGGAAGACAGCCACGTACTCATATTCGTGACCAAGAAACAGGAAGGCGGAGTATATATAGTAAACAACATCATCCGGTGCGGCTTTGAGAAAGTCACGGGATTCGAGTATGCGGAATAAGATGATTGGATTTATTTTCTAACTTTGCAGAAACATATCGGAATATCGGAATATCCGAATGCAGCAAAGATTATTGACCATTTTATTCTGGACAGGACGGATTCATGGCAGAGGACAAGGACATACGCTGGATACAACGACTCAATAACTACCGCAAGGCCTTGAACAGGCTGACACAAGCGGTAAGAATCGTAGCCGGACAGATGGGATCCGAGGAAGAGATTGATGATTTATTGAAAGAAGGGCTGATTCAACGGTTCGAATATACTCATGAATTGGCATGGAAAGTAATGAAGGACTATGCCGAATATCAGGGATACACGGACATAAGAGGCTCGCGGGATGCAATACGCAAGGCATTCGAAATGGGACTTATCACAGACAAAAGATGGATGGAGTCAATAGAAGACAGAAACATGACTTCACACAACTACGATGACGAGACCGTCGAAGAAATCTATGAAGCCATAGTCAATATATACCATCCGTTATTCCTGTCTTTCGAAGAAAAGATGATACGACTTTCCAGCATGGAGCCAAAATTGTTCTGAGCATGCCATACGGACTTACTGACATAGAATTACAGAAACTGACCGCGGTATTTGCCTCAAACAAGCATATCGAGAAGGCAATACTTTACGGCTCGCGGGCAAAAGGCAATTTCAAACCATTTTCAGATGTAGACATCGCTTTGGTAGGAGATGCACTTACACGAAACGACTTGAATCATACACTGATGGAAATCGATGACCTGCTTCTCCCCTACATGTTTGACATTTCCATATTCCATACATTGAGAAACGAGGCATTGATCAGGCATATCAAAAGTGTCGGTATTGAGATTTACCGGAGATGACACCCATACTCCGCGATCTTCTCCCTGATTTCCTGCTTGGCCGCTTTCCAGCGGGGTATGTCTATCTTCGTCCCCACGACTTCCACCACTTTGGCGGCTATGATGGAACCTATTTCCCCGCATGCCCGGAGCGGCAGCCCGAGTGAATGCGCATACAGGAAACCGGCCGCGTACGTATCCCCAGCCCCTGTGGCATCTATCGTGTTTGCAGGCCATGCCTCTATGAAATGGTATTCATCTCCGCTCCTGACCATTGAACCGTCTTTCCCGACCTTTACGACGGCAATGTCGCTGAACCGGGCCATCTCGTCGAGGGCATCCCTGGGATCAAGGCCGGTAAACGCCTTGGCTTCTGTCTCGTTCGCAAAAATGATATCAACGTAATTGTCCACTATGTCATGCAGGAAAGCCTTGTTCGACTCCACCACGTTGTAGGATGCCATGTCTATGGAGACAGTAAGCCCCGCCTGCTTGGCAAGCTCTACCGCCCGCCGTATAAGGAACTGATTCTGCACCAGATAGCCTTCGACATGGAAATAGTCATAGCCTTTGAACATATCTATGTCCAGTTCTTCGGGGACCAGTTCGAGCGCGGCTCCGAGGTACACTGCAAAAGTCCTCTCGGCATTGGGGGCGGTAATGAATACCATGGCCCTGCCGGAAGCATGTTTTCCTATGAAAAGCCGGGAAGAAATGCCGTACTGCTCCTGATCCGACTTGAAAAGATGCCCGAGCTCGTCATCCCCGACCTTCCCTATGAACCCGGAAGGCATCCCGAATATGGACGTACCGGTAATAGTATTGGCTGCCGAGCCTCCGGCCACGTACTGCACTCCCATAGTCCGGAGAGTCTGCCATATTTTGTCTCCCGTAGCCTGATCCACATGCTGCATGCTTCCCTTGGGCAAATGGAATCTCTTCAACAACTCATCATCCGGCAATACCGCCAATATGTCCGTAAGGGCATTGCCCATCCCCAAAATGCTTTTCATAACAATAATCTGATTTCAAATCCTGCCAATCATCATTTCAAGGGTCAAAGATAGTTTTTCTTTGGATAATATTTAAATAAAGCGTATTATTTCTTTGGATTTTCTCGATTTTTACCCTATTATTTGTTTGGATAATTTTTAAAATTTATTTTTGCATTTTAAAAATCAAATAGTTAGAATGTATTACGCAAGACTCATCGACAAACACCTATCCGAGTGGGCATCGGACAATGCGCACAAACCCCTTTTGTTGCGTGGGGCACGTCAGGTAGGGAAATCAAGCGCCGTACGGCATCTGGGAGAAAAGTTCAAGCAGTACATAGAAATAAATTTCGAAAAACAGCCGGAATATAAGATCCTGTTCCGGAAGAATCTGGATATAACAAAAATAATCCCTCAAATATCGGCGATGTGCGGGAAATCGGTAATTGAAGGCGAAACGCTTCTGTTTCTTGATGAAATACAGGCGTGTCCGGAAGCTATCATGTCATTGCGCTTTTTTAAGGAAGACATGCCGGGCCTGCATGTAATCGCCGCCGGTTCGCTTCTAGAGTTTGCATTAAATGAATTGCCCACGTACGGTGTAGGACGCATCCATTCCATGTTCATGTATCCGATGACATTTGACGAATTTCTCAATGCAAACGGGGAACAGCCGCTTATACAAGCCCGCGACAGCGCGACGACACACAGACCTCTGCCCGGCCCCCTGCATGAAAAACTAATCAGTCTCCTACGCATATACATGCTTGTCGGCGGCATGCCTGAAGTCGTAAGCAGGTGGGTAACGACACATGATTTCATAAAATGCCAGGAAGTACTGGATGACATAATCCTTGGATATGAAGACGATTTTTCAAAATACAAAGGCAGGACAGACCCGTTGCTCCTGAGGATGACCATGCGGAGCGCAGCGGTTCAGATGACGGAAAAATTCGTATATTCCCACGTAAGTGAAAGCCATAAGACCCAAGACATTAAAAAAGCCGTTGAAATGCTTGTGCTGGCCGGAATACTAATCCCCGTAACCCATACTAACGCCAACGGGCTTCCGCTCGGCAGCGAGGCCAATAGCGCTTATAGGAAAATCCTGCTTTTGGATACCGGACTGACACTAAGACTATTGAACATGGCAATCGGGGACACGGCAGAAACGACAGCACGCATATTGACTGCAAATGTCTCCGACTTGGTAAATAAAGGGGCGGTTGCCGAGCAGATTGCCGGATTGGAAATGCTGCGCTGCCAAAATCCCGGCAACAGGCATGATTTGTTCTATTGGGTAAGGCAGGCCAGAAACTCGCAAGCCGAAATTGATTACATAACGGCATTCGGAGGGAAAATATTGCCGATAGAAATAAAGGCCGGCACGCAAGGCGGCATGAAAAGCTTATGGATGTTCATGCGTGAAAAGAACATCGATAAGGCCGTAAGATGCTCATTGGAAAACTTCGGCAATTTCAATTATACCGACAATGAAGCCGGAGGAGCCGTCAGACATGTAGTTATTTGCCCGCTATATGCTGTTTCCATGATGCACCGGCTATTAAAAGAAAATGGATAAAACAAAAAAGCCAATCAATAAATTACTATCTTTGCAAACTTTCGAAAGAGCAGAATATGGGCCCGGAATTGAAAAAGAAAATCACAAAAACACTTAAATGGCTGGTCTCCTTCGCCATCGCGGTGCTGTTGCTGTATCTTTCTTTCCGCTCGGTCAAATGGGACGAGTTTTTCGCCGGGCTCAGAGAATGCCGTTTCTGGCTCATACTGCTATCCATGGTCGCCAGTACCGCCGCCTTCTTCCTGCGCGCGGCAAGATGGCGTGAAATAATGAAACCCCTCAACAAAGACATCGGTTTCGGGGAAACTTTCGACGGCATCAATATCGGCAATATCTCCAATTTCGCATTTCCCCGGGCAGGAGAGTTCGTAAGATGCGGCGTAATCTCCGCGACAGGCAAGCTAAGTTACGACAAGGTGCTCGGTACCGTTGTCCTCGAAAGGAGCTGGGACATGCTTACGCTATTTGCCATATTGGCCGCATTCCTTCTAATCAAATGGCAGGATTTCGGGGACTTCGCCATGCAGCAGATGTGGAAACCGCTGAGCGAATCCCTTTCCTTCAGCCTATGGTGGATTGTCGCGGCGGCCATCGTACTTGCAGGGGCGGCGGCATTGCTCATATACAGGACACGGGGCACCAACAGGGTTTCGGCAAAGATTTGCTCCATCATAAAAGGCGCGTTGCAAGGATTCGCATCGGCGTTCAGAATGGAGAAAAAATGGAGATTTCTCCTTTACACAATCGCCATCTGGGTAATTTACTGGCTTATGAGCTACCTCACCATGCTTTCCCTGCCTAAACTGGATGCCCTGAACGCCACAGACGCGATATTCCTGATGCTCATCGGAAGCATAGCATGGGCCATCCCCGTACCAGGCGGCTTCGGCTCGTTCCACATCCTCGTTTCATTGGCTCTCACGACAATCTACGGCACGGAATACAACGAGGGGCTGGCATTCGCTACACTTTCACATGAAGCACAGGCACTTACAATGATACTCTGCGGCATTGTCTCGCTTGTCAGAATAGCCCGTTCAAACGTGCGTCGATCCGGTCGATGACAGTCTCGAAATCTTTCGGGACACTTTCAAACCTCAATGTATCCGTATCCACTATAAGCAGCTTGTCCTTGTCATAACCTGAAATCCATTCCTCATAACGGTCGTTCAGGCCTTTCAGGTAATCTATGCGTATACTGCTCTCGTACTCCCTGCCCCGTTTCTGGATATTGGCGACAAGGTTGGCTATTGAAGAACGCAGGTATATCAACAGGTCGGGAGGACGCACCAGCGACATCATAAGGTCGAAGAGATCGGAATAGTTTTCAAAATCCCGCGTGGACATAAGCCCCATCGAATGCAGATTCGGGGCAAAAATCCTCGCATCCTCATAAATGGTCCTGTCCTGGATTATATAATCCTTGCTGGCAAGGATTTCCACCACGTCCTTGAATCTCTTGCTGAGAAAATATATCTGCAAATTGAAAGACCACCTCTCCATATCCTGATAAAAATCCGCAAGATACGGATTGTAGTCCACGCTCTCGTATTTCGCCTTCCAGCCATAATGCCGTGAAAGCATCCGGGTAAGGGTTGTTTTCCCGCTACCGATATTTCC
This sequence comes from Candidatus Merdivivens pullistercoris, assembly GCA_017694935.1. GTDB lineage: Bacteria > Bacteroidota > Bacteroidia > Bacteroidales > UBA932 > Merdivivens > Merdivivens pullistercoris. Next base: position 37,978 of record JADIME010000076.1, on the reverse strand, counting down.
CGCAACCGCTATATGCATGACAAAAGAGTTTTATTTACAAACCTACGGAAAATTTCCGGTTTTCTCACCCGCACGGCAAAAAATCAGTCATCGCCACCCGCCGTTTTGTAAAAATCGTCATTTCAGAGTGCTTTTTTTACATAAAAATCGTCATTTGACATATAAATATTATCTTTGCAAATAAAATTATCCTCACAGATTATGGAAACTATCAAAAGGATACTTCAGGACAAAATCACCGAGAGGCTTGAACCGGGAAAAGCAGTTCTGATTTTCGGTGCCCGCCGGGTTGGCAAGACAGTACTGATGCGCCAGATTACAGGGGGCTACAATGGCAGGACAATGATACTTAACGGAGAGGACTATGATACATTGGCATTATTGGAAAACCGCACTGCCGCCAACTACAGACATCTGCTTGATGGCATAGACTTATTGGCCATTGATGAAGCGCAGAATATTCCACAAATAGGCAATATTCTGAAATTGATTGTAGATGAAATACCCGGCATAAGAGTATTGGCCAGCGGGTCATCGTCTTTTGACCGTCTTAACAAAGCCGGCGAGCCGTTGGTGGGACGGAGTACCCAATTTCTTCTCACTCCTTTTTCGCAGCGCGAGATTGCCCAGACCGAAACCGCAATGGAAACCCGCCAGAATCTTGAAGCACGGTTAATATACGGCTCGTATCCGGAAGTAGTGATGTTAGACAGCTTCGAGCGTAAAACAGACTACTTACGGGACATCATAGGAGCCTATCTGCTTAAAGATATCCTTGCAATAGACGGATTGAAAAATTCGGGCAAAATGCGTGATCTATTACGGTTGATTGCATTCCAGTTAGGCAGCGAAGTGTCTTATGACGAATTGGGCAAACAGCTCGGCATGAGCAAGGCCACTGTCGAGAAATACCTCGATTTGCTTGAAAAGGTTTTTGTAATATACCGTTTAGGCGCATATTCGCGTAACCTGCGCAAAGAAGTCACCAAGGCGGGGAAATGGTATTTCTACGACAATGGAATACGAAATGCCGTTATCGGCGCTTTTTCCCCCTTGGCCGTCAGGCAAGATACCGGAGCACTGTGGGAAAATTATATTATCGGTGAAAGGAGAAAAGCGGATTTCAATGAAAGGCTCAACAAGGAATTTTATTTCTGGAGAACATACGACAAACAGGAGATCGATTTAATCGAAGAATGCGACAACCACCTAACTGCCATGGAATTCAAATGGGGTAACAAAACGCCCGCACCGCCTAAGGCATTCCGGGATGCATATCCACATGCAGAGTTTCATGTCGTGAACAGAGACAATTATTCAAAATTCATTTAGAAGTCATGTAAGAAACTCGTCGGTTTTCTTAATTTTGTGGTCGGATTTACAGCAAAGGAAAACGACTTTGCCGGAAACATTTGAGCCATTTTACCGAAAATTTATGATTGAAATAAAAAGATTTTACTTCAACGACCTGCGGGAGTGTACAATGGTCCTGTGGGACGAGACAAAAGAGGCCGTGATAGTGGATCCGGGCTGCTATACGGATACGGAGAAAAAACGTCTGGAGCGATTCATTAAAGACAACTCCCTGAAACCCGTGAAAGTATTGCTGACACATCTGCACTTCGACCATGTGCTGGGTCTGGATTTCGTCACGAAAAGGTGGAATATAGACACGTACCTCAACCCGGACGACAAGGAGCAGGCCGCATTCGTGCCGAGATTTTGTGAAATGATGGGCTACGTGACACCTCCGCTGCCTGAAAAGACAATAGACATACACGACGGGGACATTGTCCGTTTCGGGCGCTCGGAACTGAAAGTCATAGCGACTCCGGGACATACGCGCGGAGGGGTATGCTTCTACAGCAAGGAAAACAATTTCCTCATATCGGGAGACACGCTGTTTGCGGGAAGCATAGGCCGGACAGACCATCCGAGCGGGGATTACGATGCGCTGATGAAAGGCATCATGACCAAACTGCTTCCACTCGGGGACAATGTGGAAGTCCTTCCGGGACACGGTTATCTCACCACGATAGGGGAAGAAAGACTCAAAAACCCGTTCCTGCAACCGTACTAAGCGGTTTTGCCGCTTGCAGGGCGAACGTGATATTTTCAATTTTATCATAAGGAGCAATTTGAAAAACTGCATAAAAATAACAGGCGCAAAGGCGCACAATCTGAAAAACGTATCCCTTGAAATCCCCCGGAACAGTCTCGTCGTCGTGACAGGACTGAGCGGAAGTGGGAAATCATCGCTTGCCTTCGACACCATTTTCGCCGAAGGGCAGCGCCGCTATATGGACACCCTGTCGGTTTATGCCAAACAATTCATGGGCATCCTCGAAAAACCGGACGTGGAAAACATCGAGGGATTAAGCCCGATTATCGCCATCGAGCAGAAGACAACCGGCAACAACCCGCGCTCTACCGCAGGAACGGTAACGGAGATCTATGATTTTTTAAGATTGCTGTACGCCAAAGCCTCCGAAGCATATTCTCCCGTAACGGGGAAACAGATGGTCAAATACACGGACACACAGATAGTTTCCCTGATAATCGAACGTTTCAGGGGCAAAAAATGCATCCTCCTCGCCCCTCTTGTAAAAGGCCGCAAGGGCCATTACCGTGAACTGATAGCTTCGCTGAGGAAAAAAGGATATGACGAGGCGCGCATAGACGGAGAAATAGTCCGTTTAGAAGATACCGCATCTTTGGACAGGTACAAGCCCCACTTCATTGAACTCGTCGTGGACAAATTGAAGCCGAAAGAGGAAGACGAAAAACGGATACGGGAATCCGTCACCGCCGCCCTCTCGCAAGGGAAGGGTGAAATAGCCGTCATGAACATGGAAGACGGCAAGATGCAGTACTACTCCAAACATCTGGTATGTCCGGACAGCGGGATTTCACTGCCTGAGCCGGCACCGCACACGTTTTCTTTCAATTCCCCGAGCGGATACTGTCCCAACTGCAAAGGGCTCGGAAAGATCCGCAACGTGAATATCGACAGCATCATTCCCGACCGCTCCAAATCCATAGCCGACGGAGGGATAATCCCGTTGGGGAAAATACGTGAAAACAAAAAATTCGATGTCATAAGATCCATCGCGGCAAAATACGGGTTCTCACTGTACGACCCTATCGATGAAATACCGCCTGAAGCCCTGTCGCTGCTGATCTACGGTTCCGACGAGTTGTTCAGGACAGGCAGCGGGGCAAGCTCGGAGATGGTGACGTTCAAAGGTATAATGGACGACGTGACCGACATGGTAACATGCCCGGTATGCAACGGGAAAAGGCTCAGGGAAGAAAGCCTCCTGTTCAAAATAGACGGCAAAGACATCTGCGAGGTATCCGAGATGGAAATATCTTCCTTGCAGCAATGGCTGCTTTCACTGCCCGGACGGCTCTCCCCAAAGCAGGCGACGATAGCCCGGGACATACTTAAAGAGCTGAATGACAGAGTGGGCTTCCTGATGGACGTCGGGCTTGAATATCTTACCCTCTCCCGTCCGGCCTCATCGCTTTCAGGCGGAGAAAGCCAGCGTATCAGACTGGCCACGCAGATAGGTTCGAAACTTGTGAACGTACTTTATATCTTGGACGAACCGAGCATAGGTCTGCATTACAGAGACAACCGCAAACTCATCGGTTCACTTAAAAAGTTGCGAGACGAGGGCAACTCGGTAATGGTCGTAGAGCACGACCGTGAAATGATGGAAAGCGCGGACTGGCTGATAGACATGGGACCCGGAGCCGGGGAACATGGGGGCGAAGTCCTGTACAACGGCCCTGTTTCAGGGATAAAAGGCATTTCCACACCTACTCTGGACTATCTGAACGGAGTGAAAACCATAGAAGTGCCGCGTGCCAGAAGGATAGGCAACGGAGCCTTTCTCGAACTCAGGGGAGCGAAAGGCAACAACCTTAAAAACGTGGACATAGCCATTCCGTTAGGATGCCTTGTGGGCATCAGCGGGGTCAGCGGCAGCGGGAAGTCCACACTGATAACCGAAACGCTCATGCCGATACTGAGCAACCGGTTCTACCGCTCCAACCTCGCCCCTCTCGAATACGAAAGCATCGCCGGCATAGAAAACATCGACAAGCTCGTGGAAATAGACCAAAGCCCCATAGGAAAGACGGCACGCAGCAACCCGGCCACATACACCGATGTATTCAATGACATACGGAGGCTCTTCGAAGAAACCCCGGACGCAAAGATAAGGGGATTTCGCGCAAGCCGGTTTTCATTCAACGTAAGCGGGGGAAGGTGCGAGGAATGCAAGGGAGCGGGAATAAAAGTCATCGAAATGAACTTCCTCCCGTCGGTAAATGTCACATGCCCGCAATGCGGGGGAAAACGGTACAATCCGGACACCCTTGCCGTAAAATACAAGGGGAAAAACATAAACGACGTACTTGAAATGTCCGTGGACGAAGCGACAGAGTTCTTCGGCAACATCCCGTCGATAGCACAGAAACTCCGTGCCCTGAAAGACGTGGGACTCGGTTATGTAAAACTCGGGCAGTCTTCCGTCACCCTGAGCGGCGGCGAAAGCCAGAGGGTAAAACTGGCGGCCGAATTTTCCCGCAAGGCCACGGGGAACACCCTTTATATCCTGGACGAACCGACAACAGGGCTCCACTTCGAGGACATAAAGATACTTCTGGATGTATTGCAGAAACTTACAGACCAAGGCAACACAGTCATCATCATAGAACACAACCTCGACATACTGAAATCCGTAGACTACATCTTCGACATGGGTCCCGAGGGAGGTGAAAGAGGAGGACGTATCGTAGCGTGCGGAAAACCCGAAGAAATAGCCGCAAACCCGCACTCTGTGACAGGACCGTACCTGAAAGAGGCACTGACGGCATGACACGGACGGCACGGCACTTATTTAGAAACCGTTTAAAAAGATTATGATGGAACACATAGATATTTTCTGCGAGAATGACGGCAAGCATTACATGCTTGAAGAAGGGAGCAGGATTTCAGACCTGCTTGCAAAGGCGGGATGCGCCTGCCGTTTCCCTATCATAGCCGCATTGGAAAACAATCTCCTCAAAGAGTTGGACAGGAGACTGTATTCGCCATGCAAGATAAGGTTCATAGACCGCTCGCATCCGGACGGACGGCGCACTTACATGAGATCTTTGTGTTTCGTAGTCCAGAAGGCCGTAGCCGAGCTGTTTCCGGACAAATGCCTTACATACGATTATTCGCTTCCTAACGGACTTTATGCCGAAATCCGCGAGGCCGGGAGCGCATACGGTGAAAAGCCTACTGCCGTGCGGATAGACGAAGGAGACATGGAACGGATACGGGAACGTGTCGCCGGACTGATTGCGGCAGACCTCCCCTTCCTGAAAAGCAAGGCGGATGCAGAAGAGGCGGCCGGGATTTTCAGGAAAAACAGGCAGCCGCAAAAAGCCGAACTGATAGAAAGCCTCGGAAGATTCACCACGTCCCTGTATAGCTTCGACGGCTGGCAGGATACATTTTACGGGCCGCTCGCCCCATCGTCAGGGACTTTGGACACCTACGACATATACCGTTTCGGGGAAGGGTTCTGCATAAGATGGCCGTCGATAGACACTCCCGAGAAGCTGACCTCGTTCAGGATGCAGGACAAACTCTACTCCGTGCTGAAAGAACACTCCGACTGGTGTCATATCATGGGGGTATCCGGTGTCGGCTCTCTGAACAGATGCATCCTCGAGGGCAAGGCAAAAGGACTGATAAACATATCCGAATCCCTCCACGAACGCAAATATGCCCGTATCGCCGACATGATACAGGCACGCCGTGACAGGATCAGGATAGTCGCCATAGCCGGGCCGTCAAGCAGCGCGAAGACTACCACGTCGAAAAGGATAGCCCTGCAATGCAAGGTACTGGGGCTCAATCCGGTGGTCCTCGAATTGGACAATTATTTCGTAAACAGGGAATTCACGCCGAAAGACGAGAAGGGCGACTATGACTTCGAGTCAATTAAAGCCATGGATCTCAAACTGCTGAACTCCAACCTCAACGACCTGCTGGACGGCAAGGAGATAGAAATGCCGAGATTCAATTTTGCCGAAGGAAAACGCGAATACAGGGGCGACAGGCTGAAGATGAAAGAGGACGACATATTAATCATGGAAGGCATTCACGCTCTCAACCCTGAAATGACCGCCGAGATAGATGCCGGGCGCATATTCAAGGTGTATGCATCGGCACTCACATCCCTGTCGCTGGATGAAAACAACAACATTTCCACTTCCGACAACCGCCTGTTACGCAGAATAGTAAGGGACAACCGCACAAGAGGGATAAGCCCCGAGAACACCATCCTCCGCTGGCCGAGCGTACGTTCAGGAGAAACCAAAAACATCTTTCCTTTCCAGGAAAACGCCGACGCGATGTTCAATTCGGCACTGATTTTCGAACTGCCGGCATTGAAATTCTACGTGGCACCTCTCCTGAGACGCATATCGCCAAAGTCGGAAGCATATACCGAAGCCGTAAGGCTGCTGAAATTCCTGGACTACACGGTAACCCTGTCGCCTGAAGAGATAGCCGCCATACCGCCTACCTCCATCATGAGGGAATTCATCGGCGGGGGAAGCCTGTAAGAAGCCGCTCTCAACGTAACCGGCAATGAGCGGCTGTGGACATCACCTCAACCAATGTTCCGGATTCTGAGGAGTCTGGCCTTGCCATATCTGGAAATGGAATATGGTATCGCCGTTTATGGTGTCCACAGTTCCTATTTCCTCACCTGCCTTTATCTGCTGCCCGGACTTGACAGACACCGTTCCCAATTTGCAATAGAAGGTAAAATAGTCCCCGTGCTGCACAAGCACGCAACGGTTATAGCCCGAGACGACTATCACCTGCTTCACAACCCCGTCAAACACGCACCTGACAACGGCATTTTCGTCCGTCACTATATTCACGCCGTAATTGTAAGGCAACGGTATCGCCTTGAATACAGGATGATAATGCTGTCCGAAGCCTTCTATGACGGCATGGGATTCCGTAGGCCACGGTATTTTCCCCTTGTTTTTCGAAAATTCTCCGGACAGGGCATAATCTATCTGTGACGTTTTCTTTCCGCCTTCCTGCTGTTTTTCCTTTTCCCTCATCGCCTCCTCGACCAGACGGCGGATTTCGGCATTCAACGCCTCGACCTGCCTGGTCTTCTGCGCCAGCTGCTTTTCATACGACCGCCTGTTCTTTTTCAACTGCTCTTCCATTTTCCGTCCATCGTTTTCTTCCTTTTTCAGCGAATTGATTTCGCTTAAGCGCGCATTTTTCGCCTTGACGGATTCGTTTCTCATGTTTTCAAGAGATTGTTTCTCGGCATCCAGATCGTTTTGCAGACGCTTGATCTCCTCCGCGCGGTCATCGAGGCTGTGCGAAAGGTTTTTAAAATAAATGTACCTCCGGTAGGTCTGCATGATGTTGTCACCCGAAAGGATGTAGGCGAACCACAGGCGGGAATCCCTGTTCCTGTACGCAATACGTACCAGATGCTCGTAATGGACCAGCAAAGTGTCCATCTCGGCCTCCATGAGCACTATCTTCTCTTTCGTGGACTTTATTGAACGGTCGTACGACTTTATCTGGGCATCTATCTCATTTACAATAGCCTGACGGTTGTTGATCTTCCTGCGTATCAGTTGCAGTTGCTGGGTATTGTCTTTCTCTTTGCTCTTATTGGCCGCAAGCCGCCTGTTTATCAGCTCTATTTCTTCCTGCAACCGGGCCTTCTCGGCTTCATGGGCGGCTATGTCCTGCGCATGCACCGTAACGATGCACGACAGGAGCGAAAGAGCGCAAAGAAATACCGTGAATACAACCTTTTTCATCCCGTTTGCAATTGAGCCTCCTACTTTTTACCGGCCTTGTCGGCCGATTTGTAACCCCGCACCTTTTCTTCCAATCCGGGGATCCTGTCCTTTTCGTCCGAAAGTCTGTCCCTGTCTATGGCCTGCCCCCAGTACAGGAACGCTAGATCCTTGTCACCCAACGAATACAGCACCTCCGCATAATGGTCGAGTATCACCGCGCTCTCCCGCCCGCCGTAAAGCATGGCATGACGGAAAAGGTCCTTGGCCTCATACGAGCGCCCCAAAAGGTGCAGTATCCACGCGTATGTATCTATATAGGTAGGATTGTCGGGTTCCGCATCAACGCATTTCTTGCCCATGCCGGCCGCTTTTTTCAGGCTCTTGCCCGTCATGCTCAGATAGTAGGCATAGTTGTTGAGCACGGGAAGATTGTCCGGATCCAGTCTCAGCACCTTGTCATAGCACTTGTTCCCTTCCTTCGGTTCCCCTTTCTGATGATAAAGGTCCCCGAGCATGGAATAACAGTTTACCACCGCGGCCGAATCCCCCGGCGCGGACATGGACAACAGGTTACGGAACTGCCTTATGGCCTCATCGTAATCCTCGTACATGGCACAGGCCACGCCCCGTTGTTCCACGAAATAAGGTTCAGTACTGAAACGGGAAAGGGCATCTCCCGTAGCGAAATAATATTCCTGCCAGCGCTGTGCCGAAAACAGGGCCATGAGATAGTTGCTCCATGCGGCCTTGCTGCCGACAGAACTCCTTACATTCTTTTTGAATATGTCCAATGCCTTGTCCACCCGCCGTGTGAAATAGTAATAAAACGCCGCTGACATGTTTATAAGCGAATCGCCTTGGTTCACCGTCATGGCATTGTCCATCAGCGAGTCTATCTGAGGCCTGAAAGCCTCGAGAAAATACGGGTCGTTCGGAGAGAACGCATCGCTCAGGTAACGGCTTTTCGGCTCGGAGGCTATATACGGGTCGGAAATGAATCGGTCCACATAGGAAAAATAGGCATCGTATTCGCTGTTCATCCTGTGTATGCTTGCAATCCCGAGCAGGGCGGGAGCATAATCGGGTTCCACGGAAAGGGCCTCATTGTACATGATCATCGCCGAATCCTTGTCGTAACGGTTAAGATAATAATCCCCGAGGACGGAAGATATCCGGGACGAAGCGTGTCCGGAGTTGTATTTTTTCAAATAATCATAACCTTCCCGCTCTTTCCCCGACATGCGCAAAAGGTCGAAACGTGCGAATGCCGTCATATCGGTCTGACCGAAAACTGTTTCTATCTGCGACAGCGTAGAAATGGCCTTGTCATATTCATTCTGATTGATATACAGGTCTATCAAAGTATAGTACAGTTCGTTTTTCTTCGGAAAATCCTCGAGCAGCTGTTCATACATTGATATTGTAAGCTCGGGACGGTCCGTCACTGCATACAGGACGGCAAGACGGTAACGGTACCAGAAATTGTCCCTGTCTATTTCGACGGCTTTCTTCAACGCGCTTTCAGCACCCTGATAGTTTCCGAGGGCGAATCTCACCAAGGCCATATAATAATGCGCCGCATCATTGTCCGGATCCCTTTCGACAAGGCCGGACAATATTTTATGGGCTCCTCCGAAATCACTGGCGTTGAACTTCATGACAGCATCCACCAGCAATGCCTCGTCAGTACCTGAAACCCTCTGTGCCTCAGCGGAACCGGCCATGGCGCCAAGAAAGAAGACCGTCGCGATTATAATAGATAATATCTTACCCATACGATAATTTTCTACAAAAATAAGGATATTTGCCTTGCAATAATCGCTCCAATGGATTTTATTTACTATTTTTGAAATTCGATATACCATCATTGCAACATTGCGGACATGTTTTGCATCTATAACTTGTTGAAATGGTACTGAGCGTAACGGGGCTAAGAGAACAACGGTTGATCGAGAGATGCCTCTTGCGTGACAGGAGAGCACAGAAAGAGCTTTTTGAGGTTTACGCCCCCAAAATGCTCGCTTTGTGCATACGCTACATGAAAGACAGGGACGAGGCCGAAGATGTTTTGCAGGATGGTTTCATAACGCTTTTCAACCAACTGGAACATTTTGAGGGCAGAGGCTCCTTCGAAGGATGGGCAAGGAGGATATTCGTGACCACCGCCCTGATGCACCTGAGGAAGAAAGACCCCCTCAAAATGAGCGACGACATAACGGAAATGAATTTTGCCGGAGGACAGGATTACAGTCAGATAGCGGCAATGAGCCACAAGGAACTGATGAAACTTGTCACGGGACTTCCGGATGGATTCAGGATAGTATTCAACATGTATGTGATAGAGGGATACTCCCACAAAGAAATCGCCGACATGTTGGGCATAAGCGAAAACACTTCACGAAGCCAGCTGAGCCGTGCCAGATTGTGGCTGCAACAAAAGATTAAAGAATGCGGGAAATGACCGAAAAAGAGTTTGACGACATATTCAGATCGCTGGGCGAGCATACCGAAACCCCTTCGGAAGGAACGTGGCGCAACATCGAAAGGAAGATGGGACGGCGCAGGACGTTCACCATACTGAAGTGGAGCGGTGCGGCATGTACGGCGGCCGCAGCCGTTATCGTCGCCTTTATGTTGCTGAGACACGGCGTATCCGAACAGGAGGGCATAAGGGTTGTTTCCCGTGAAGAATTCGAGAACATCGCCGAGGCAGGGAAAAACGTCGCCGGATCCGGAACAAACGTCGCCGAACCCGGAACAAACGTCGCCGAACCCGGAACATCGGAAACGGAGGAAAACATATCCGGAGAAAACGCAGGAGCTACCGGGAGCGATGCGATAGCGGGCGGCGATGCGATATCGGCAAAAATACAATCATCGGCGCACAGCCATACCGTTGCTGCCGTATCCGATGACCGGAACGGCCTGTCGCCGGAAACATGTCCTGAAACCGCCAGAGAGATCCTTCCCGCAAGCGAAGCCGACACGAAAGCGGACGGGGAATCCGGATTTGAGGAATCCGCTGCCGGAAACGCCGATACCGTCTCTGAGACGGAAAATGCAGGAAACATCTATACCATCGACTGGAGCGATTTCACGGAAAATGCGGAGGACGGACAGGTTCCGGACGATGCCGTGCAAGGCAATCATTCCGGAAACGAAGGCATCAGCACGGCATGGAGACCGGCATCCGATGACATACACAGCCGGCAGGGGAAGAAATCCGGCATGGTACTGGACATAGGAAGCACTGCTGAAGCAGGGACATTCGCAAACGGTATCGTTTCTCCGGCCAACACCCGCTACATGCGCAAGATGAACAGTTTCCGGGTGGATCCGAACATAAACAAACGGGATACCGTACTGGAAAGGAAAACAGGAAAATATTCAGTGCCTGTCTCCGTGGGAATCAGCGCGAAAATCAGATTGTCGGAACGTTTCGACCTCGGCATCGGCGTGAATTACACCGTGATGTCAAGAAAGCTTGCAGGAGAATTCAACGGCAACTACTACAGCGACATCCGCAATATCCAGCAATATGTGGGAATCCCTTTGAGCATATACTTCAACATCGTGCAAAGCAAACGTGTGGCATTTTACGTACAGGCCGGAGGAGCGGTAGAACGCAGCATATCCGACCAATACCGCATGACAGAGGCCAACAACAATGTGATAACGCACCGTGAACCCGCAAAGGGTGTCCAACTGTCCGTATCGGCAGGTATCGGCATCGAATATTGGTTTACCGATTTCATCGGCATATACCTGGATCCTACACTGAGGTACTATTTCGACAATTATCAGGCAAAGAGCATCCGCACGGACCAGCCTTTGCAGACAGGCTTCGAACTCGGAATGAGGTTCAGGTTCTGAGAAAAATCTATGGAACCGCCACGATCCTCTCGAACCGCTCCCCGGCACTCGTCTCCATGGAAATAGTCAGGCGGGAACCCTTTACCGCATCCTTTTCCGGCACGCTCAGGCGGAATGGATGGAACGCATTCAACAAAGACATCCCGGCTTCATCCAACTCGGACAATCTCACGGTAGACGAATACTTGAAAGGAGACAACGACTCTTCCCTGCCTATCTCAAAGGCCGGATCATAACCGCTTTCGATGTACGGGGCGAACGAAGCTATGTCTATGTCAAAAAGGTCATTAAGGACAGTTCCTGCCGGGTAATCCTCACCCCAGTCGGTATCTGAGACAATGCTTATGTCCACGAAAGTTTCCGTAAAAGCGGCAGGGTCAAGAGGAGTGCCGTCAATATAGCCCGGGGTCTTGTATGGATCGGGATAACCGGTATCCCCGTATGACACGCGCAGACTGTCGAAAAGTACGGCATCTTCCTTGTCGTAATTCGCACCTCCCATGCTCCTTGCATCCGCGAGCCGGTTCTCATAACCGGACTTGACTGCCCTGAAGTAAACAGTTCCGTTTTTGGCAGACGTCCTAAACAAAAGACCTGTTCCGTTTCCTATTTCATAATACGCCAATATATACGAATCCACCAACTTTACACCTCTTATCTTGTCCCACATCTTTTGGCATGAACCCAAAAAAGAAACTATAGACAAAACGGCAATCAATGTGATAAAATATCTTTTCATGGTGAATATAAATTATTATTTTTTTGCAATTATAAAATTTTAGCTTTGATTTTGCAAAATTTTTCCCAAAAAAAATAATAATTTTAGAGAAAATACCGAAATTTATTTAATAAGCACTCAACCTCCGACGATCTTGCGGGCGAGGGCATTGGAGTTCACGAAGGCTTCGAGTTCCTTGCAACCGGGATGCAGCAGGGAGTTTTTATCCCCGTGCCATTTCAGTTTTCCTTCATATATGAAATCTATGCTGTCGCCTATCCCCATGATCGAATTCATGTCGTGGGTATTTATGATCGTAGTCATATCGTATTCTTCCGTAATGCCGGCAATCAGTTCGTCTATCCTGACCGATGTCACCGGATCGAGGCCGGAATTAGGCTCGTCGCAGAACAGGTATTTGGGATTCAACGCTATTGCCCGGGCTATTCCGACACGCTTCTGCATGCCGCCGCTCAGTTCCGAGGGATATTTTCCGTTGGCACCGGACAACCCAACCCTTTCCAAAAGCATGTCCGCCTTGTCGTGTTTTTCCGCTTTCGTCATGCGGGTGAAAAACTCTAACGGGAACACTATGTTTTCCTCCACGGTCGCGAAATCAAACAACGCGCTGCCCTGGAACAGGACTCCCATTTCACTGTAAAGCGATTTGCGCTCCTTTTTCGACATTTTATTAAGATCCCTGCCGTCATAAAGGATTTCCCCCTCGTCAGGGACAAGCAGCCCCATGATGTTCTTGAGCAGCACTGTCTTGCCAGAACCGCTCGCCCCTATGACCATGTTGCATTTCCCGGCTTCGAAAGAAATGGAAATATCATCGATGGCCGGTTTCCCGTTAAAGGTTTTGGTGAGATGTCTTGTTTCTATCATTGCCTGTCGATTTTAACCAGCGTCCTGTGCCGCACGCGCCGCGCTCAATACAACATTGTCTGTGTCAGAATCAAATCGAAAACGAGTATCAGCATGCTCGTATATACTATCGCTTTCGTGCTCGACCGCCCCACGCCGAGTGAACCGCCGGATGCGTAATAGCCGTTGAAAGCCGATACGGATGTTATGATAAAACAGAACACGGATGTCTTGATGCAGCTGTAAATGATATAAAAACCGTTGAAACTGAAAGTTATTCCCTCTATATAGTCCGCAACCGTGACCATGTCCGTCGCCGAAGCCACGATACCCCCTCCGACAAGTCCCGTCATGAAACTTATCATCGTAAGGAAAGGGCTGAGCAGGGTAGCGGAAGTTATCTTGGGAAGCACTAAATAGTTGGCCGAATTGACACCCATCATCTCCATGGCGTCAATCTGCTCGGTAATACGCATGCTCCCAATCTCGGAAGACACGTTTGAGCCTATTTTCCCCGCGAGTATCAGGGCTATCATCGTAGAACAGAACTCCAATATCAGGCTTTCACGTGCCATGTAACCTACGTACATCTTTGAAATGAACGGGTTTTCAAGGTTTGCAGCCGTCTGGATCACTATCACTCCCCCGATGAACAGGGATATGAACGAGACCAACAGGATGGAAGAAACCACCAGCTTGTCAGCCTCGAACAGGAATTGCCTGAAAAACAGTCTCCATTTCTCGGGTCTCGTAAAAACACGCCCGAGAAAAAGCCAATACCGGCCTATCGTCTCGAAAAATCTTTTCATTTCAAGGCCAAAGTTAAGAAGTTGTTTCGGTTTTTTTCTTAGAAGTCGGGGTAAATTTCAAAATTGATTGTCCCCAAAATTATCCCGTCAAAGCTATGCAGCAATAGGCTTGGACGATAAATCCCTCCCGCCGCTTCACGGCGGGCTCCACCCGTTCACGAGGCCACGGGCGGCCACGCCGTCCAAGCCTATTGCTGCATATTCATTAGTGGCAATTTCGTGACAAAGATTATTTTCGCCCCTTCTTATTACAGATAATTCCCAAAAAAGATAAAATTCGCCACAGGATGGAAGATTTATCGATTTTTAAGGGCTTCGTGAGGCTTTTATCCGGAACTTTGACAGCGGAAAACGGAAAAGGACCATGCTTACAAAGATAAATTGCGCAAAATGCATCGGCATAGAAGCCGGGATCGTCACTGTCGAGGTGGATATTTCGCCCGGCATAGGCATACACCTCATCGGGATGCCGGACACCGCCATCAAAGAAAGTGTCATGAGGGTAACCACGGCACTGAAAGCAAGCGGTTTCAGGATACCGGGACACCGTATCGTAATTAATCTGGCACCGGGAGATGTGAGGAAAAGCGGCACCGGATACGATCTTGCAATCGCCCTCGGCATAGCAATCTCCTCCGGACAGATACCGGCTGGAAACATAGGTGATTACATAATCATGGGAGAACTCGGGCTTGACGGGAGCCTTAGAAGCATTGCCGGAGCGTTGCCCATAGCACAGGCCGCCGCCGACAACGGGTTCACGGGAGTCATAATGCCCAGAATGTCCGCCTGTGAAGCCGTTGAAATCGAAGGCATCGAACTGTTATATGCCGACAAATTCACGGATGTTGCGAACATAATATCCGATCCGGCTTACAGGAATGTCTTCGATGCCCGCAAGCTCGACAGGGGCAGCTTTCCGGGCGACATGCCGGAAATATTTCCGGGACACGGTTGCTTCGGAGAGCCGGAAATACCGGATTTTTCGGACATATCCGGTCAGGAATCGGCAAAAAGGGCGGTGGAAACCGCTGTAAGCGGAGGTCACAACATACTGTTGATAGGCACTCCGGGAAGCGGAAAAAGCACATTGGCCAAAGCCGTCGCAGGGATACTTCCCCCGATGGGAGAAGAAGAGAGGATAGAGACCGGCAAACTATATTCCGTGGCCGGCATTCCTCCCCCTCCCGGAAGCAGAAGACCGTTCAGGGCACCGTACAGGAGCATTACCACAGCGGCCCTGATCGGCGGCGGAATCAATGCCATGCCCGGCGAAATATCTTTGGCACACAACGGCGTACTGTTTCTGGACGAAGCCACTGAAATAGCCGCGCATCAACTGAATGCGCTGAAAGAACCGTTGGAAAACGGAGAAATCACAATCTCCCGCCTGAAACAGAAAATCCGCTATCCAGCCTCCTTCATGCTCATCCTTGCGGCCAACCCGTGTCCGTGCGGTTATTTCGGAGAAGGCGGCGACAGATGCAAATGCAACCCGGCAGCCATAGAAAGGCATCTGACAAAACTGTCGGGCGCATTGCTTGACCGCATAGACATACGCATATACATGCCTCCCGTGCAAGGCAGGACGCTCACAAGTTCCCTGCACGGCGACGGGACGGCCGAAACATCCGCAATGATAGCCGAAAGGGTATTGAAAGCAAGGCTCATCCAAAAGAAACGCTTCTCGGGAACGGGAATAATCTCAAACGGCCGGATGAACAAAGAGGAAGCCGAAAGATATTGCCTGCTCGGACATGATGAAATAGCTTTCTGTGAAAGGCTCGTTGATTCATTAGGGCTTTCCGCCAGAGGATATGTACGGATACTGCGTACCGCACGCACCATAGCCGACATCGGAGGCTGTGAAAGAGTATCGAAAGGACATCTTGCCCAGGCCGCCTCGTATAGGAAAGCCGGAAATCTGGACATATAGTCAAGGGTGATTTTGAGGATAACCATATTTTTTGTATGTTTGTTTCGGTTTTCCGGCGCGGGCCGGATCATGAAAAACAGCTTCTACAGTAATCGGAATGAAAAAAACGATACATATCACAATGGAAGACATTTCGGGGCTTCCTGCAGCAGCGGCGGAGTTTTTAAAAGAGACTGCCGGGGAAAAAATCATGGCATTTTACGCCAGGATGGGAGGAGGAAAGACAACTTTCATAACCGAACTGTGCCGGCAACTGGGGGTGGAAGACGTCGTATGCTCTCCGACTTTTACCATAGTCAATGAATACAGAACGGGCAATGGACAGCCCGTCTATCATTTTGATTTCTACCGCATAGAAAAACTGTCCGAAGCCATGGACGTCGGGATTGAAGAATATTTCGACAGCGGGGACCTTTGTCTTATCGAATGGCCGGAAAATATCGAGG
This sequence comes from Candidatus Merdivivens pullistercoris, assembly GCA_017694935.1. Taxonomy (GTDB): domain Bacteria; phylum Bacteroidota; class Bacteroidia; order Bacteroidales; family UBA932; genus Merdivivens; species Merdivivens pullistercoris. The sequence goes on along the minus strand of JADIME010000076.1, from coordinate 21,478 downwards.
AGCTCCTTCCCGAGGAAACCCTGAGAGTTTGCATAGATGTGGACGACAACGGCCGGAGGACAATAAGTTTCGACAAGGAGACACATTGACAGAGAGTTCCGGCAAAGGCAAGGCACGGGACACTCCCCCCGGAACCCGACCGTCATTTGTCCCACTCGCATACTTCCATGTCGTGGATATCACCCGAATCAATCCTGAACCTCAAGGCCGTACGCACTTTATGAAAGCCGAACAGTCCTGCCGCCCCGGGATTGACTACAAGCATGTCCCTTTTCGGGTCGTTTATCACTTTAAGTATATGGGAATGCCCGCAAACGAAGATTTGCGGCCTTATCTCGTCTATCAAAGCCCGCGCACGGGGGTCGTAACGCCCGGGATAACCGCCTATGTGCGTCATAAGCACGGACATGCCTCCGCTTTCGAATGACAGGTACAGCGGATAGTCCGCCCGTATGTCATATCCGTCGCAATTGCCGTAGACCCCTTTAAGCGGTTTAAAGGCCGCAATGCTGTCGGCACACTCCAATGTGCCGAAATCCCCTGCATGCCATATCTCGTCCACTGGGGCGAGGAAAGATCTCAACTTGTCATCGAATGTGCCGTGCGTGTCGGAAATAAGTCCTATGTATGCCATATATTTTCTTGCATAAAAACGCCTGCAAGTTATAAAAATATTGTTGCATTTAGAAACCGTTTAAAATTTTTCACCTGAAGATTTGAGGCATGCTTACGCGCAGGTTACGTTCAAAGAATAGGGGAGAGCGGAAATGCAGAGCCGGGAACGCGATGATTTAATTCAATTTACTATAACACACTGTTTGACAAAGAGTTGAAGATATTGCGGCAAAATACGGCTGTTCCGAACGAGGTCAAGGTGAACTTCGTTCGGAACACTGATTTTTTATAATGATTTATTAATATAATGATTATCAGTTTATTACAAAACATGGGGTTAAGTCGGGATGTTCCTGGCTTTGCAAATAAATCTATATTGTTTGCACGGCTTCTGCATATTTTCGGCTCCGCCGGGAATACGGTTCACGCCTCGGCAATGCAAGCCTGACGGCTTCCAAAACATGCCGCACACGTCGTATCCGTGAGACAAAGGTCTCCCGTCTCCTCCGGACACAACATGTCAATGCTAAAGCATTTGCATTGCTCTCGGCTTCTGCGTATTTTTGCCACCGTAAATTTTAAACCGGACTCGGACATGGAAATTTTCTATTCGGAAACACTCCGGCAGAGGGAATCGGAGAAAACAGCGGGGACAAAAGGGCTTACGGCCTGCCTGAATGAAGACGAATCCGCACATTGCATCAGAGTGCTCAGGCACCGTTCCGGAGACATTATAAATGTCATCGACGGGCAAGGCGGAATGCATGAGTGCGTCATATCCGACCCGTCTCCGAAACGTTGCGGCATCATAGTGAAAGAAAGCCATCCCGACTGGGGAGGACACGGCTACGTATTGCATGTGGCCTGCTGCCCGACCAAAAACATCGACCGTTTCGAATGGTTCATGGAAAAGGCCACAGAAATAGGCATCGACACTATTACACCCATAATCGGGGAACATTCCGAGCGGAAAACAGTCAAACGCGAACGCTGCGAAAGGATATTGCTTGCAGCCGCAAAACAGTCGCTCAAAGGGAAAATACCCGAACTCGGCGATTGCATAAGCGTGCATGACTTTATAAGCTCTGCCGGCTCCACTTCAATTTCCGGAAACACTGCCGCGGGTTGCGAGGACATGACCGGGGCGATCCGGCCATCATCCCCGCTGAAACTCATTGCATACTGCTTCCATGGAGAAGAAGGGGACACGAGGCGCGACATGTTCACCGAAATCGAAAATCACATAAAAAACCATACGGACGGAAGGCACAGCTCCGACACAAAACCCGAAATCATCGTGATGATAGGCCCCGAGGGGGACTTCAGCGAAGAAGAGGCACGCCATGCCATATCCTGCGGTTTCATCCCCGTCTCGATCGGCAGTTCAAGACTACGCACAGAAACGGCGGCCCTGATGGCCGCCGCCGCGACATACGCTGCTGCAACACGCACCTTCACGGCCTTATGATGCGGATTTCCCCGTCCACACCTACTTTTATCACCGAAGAGGAGGTCCCGGTGGATTCGCTTTCAAGTTCGGGGCACACGATATAATCGACAGCCTTTTTTATCGTTTCGGATATGTCCGCAAAGCATTTCGGCGTAGGCTCACCGGAGATGTTGGCCGAAGTCGAGACGACCGGCTTTCCGAGAGAACGCACCATCCGGCGGCAATAGTCCGATAGCGGGATGCGGATGCCGACAGAACTGTCTTCCGCCACGCAATTGCGGGCAAGGCCGTAACCGGGAGCCGTTATCGCATCCGGATAAACGATTGTCATAGGCTTGTCATTGACCTCTATCAGAGAGACCGCCATTTCCGGCATTTCCTTCACATACCTGCATATCATGTCCATATCGCAGGCAAGCAACACAAGGCTCTTGCTGTCCGAACGTTTCTTTATGTCATAAACTTTCGCCACGGCCTCTGCATTGGAAGCGTCGCAGCCTATGCCCCATACGGTATCCGTAGGATACAGTATCACACCGCCGTCTTTCATCGTTTTCACGGCGGCGGAAACAGTCTCTTTCAATTTATTTTCATCCATATCAAATATCATCAATAAGCCAAAACGGCTATCACGGGATAATGGTCGGAATATCTCAGATGCGGCGTTTCATGCGAAAGGACACTGAAAAACTCCGGCACCAATATATAGTCTATCCTCAGAAGCGGCCAAAGTCTCGAATATGTCGAAGCAAACCCTGTCCCGGCTTCCGAAAAAGTATCTTTACGCCCTTTTACCAATGCATTGTACGTGTATGACATGGGAGTGTCGTTAAAGTCCCCGCATATCAAAGCCGCATTGGGGGAACGCTTCACATTGTCAAGCACCTGCCCCACCTGCTTGGGTCTTTTTAGTATGGAGCCCCTCACCCTCGCACCTGTGGCGCGCGCTATCTCGCGATCCTCGAAAACCGCCTTCACCAATCCGGCGGAAGATATGCTGTATGACTGGAAATGACAGTTATATACCCGTATCACCCTCCCGGCCACGTCAATGTCGTTGTACAATGCAAGGTTGCTGCTCTGCTCGAAACGTTCCACACCCGAAGAAAGCATCGGGAAACGGCTCGCCGTCATGTTTCCATAGTAATTCCCGTTGTCATACATTAAATAATATTTGTAATGATAGCCGGGAAAATATTTTTCCATAAGTTCCGGAAGGTCATCCATGGACTTTACAGAAAATTCCTGAAGGCAAAGCAGGTCAGGAGCATACCCGCTGATTGAGTCCAAAGCCTCGTCCCTTGTCCGTGCAACAGCGCCACTGCCATGATCCTGCGACAACCGGAACCCTCCTACATTGTAGGAAATGATTTTTAAAGCATTACCGTCCCCGGCCAATCCCGCCTCCGGCTTTCCGGAAAATTTCAATTGCTTGTCTGCTATGAATATGAACGGGACAAGGGCCACGAGGGGAATCCAGAAGAATCTCGACCTCCCGAGCAGGGCAAAGACCAAAAGCGCTACATTGAGGATTGCCACGGGAAATTCCAGCACGGCAAGGACGGCCGCCGGCCAGAAAGCGGCAGGGTTAATGTACATGGAAAGGTAACACAGGCCGAGCAGAAGCGCCGAACACAGCAGCACTATAAGCCCGACCACCGAAGTAAAAGTGAATCTCCGGGAGCTACCCTTCATAATAAAGCCTGTTCTTCTTTCTCCAATACAATATCATCAGCCAGCCGAACAGCATGCCCCCGAGGTGAGCGAAATGTGCCACCCCGTCATGCGTTCCGAACACGCCGGTAAGAAGTTCTATACCGGCGAATATCAGCACGAACCACTTGGCTTTCAATGCCACAGGCGGGAAAAGCAGCTGCAGGACATCGTTAGGGAACAGCATCCCGTAACCGAGAAGCACGCCGTATATGGCTCCCGAAGCGCCTACCGTAGGAGTGCGCAATATGTCGTAATAACCTTGCAAAGCCGTTGATACCCCCTCATTCACAAGGGACTTGAAATGCTCTGCCTGCAACGCCATGACACCCGTATGCAGGAGTGCCGCGCCGATTCCGGTAACAAAATAAAACAACAGGAATTTTTTCGGTCCCCAAATCCTCTCCAAAGCACAGCCGAAAATCAGCAATGTATACATATTGAAGAAGATATGGAAAAATCCGCCATGCATGAACATGTGGGTTACAGGCTGCCACCAATGGAAGAACGGCGATTCCACATAAAACAATGCGAATTTTTCATACATGAAATCCCCCGTAAACAGTGTCAGCACGTATACCAATATGTTTATCAGTATGATGTTTTTTACCGCTACCGGTATATTCGAAAAAAAACCTCTTCCGTTCGATCCGTAGTATCCCATTTTTCTTTATACTTTTTAATTAAACGCCCCGGCGCACAGGCGGTGGGTTGTCTTCCGCCCCGGCCGCGGCCTGTCATTTCAACAATTTTTCCAAATCCGCATATTTTACTATCGAATAGCATTTTTTCCCAGAGTACGGTGAAACCGACGAGTCCTCGCAACCATCGAGCTGCTCTATCAAAAGCCTCGCCTCGCTCCTGCCGGAGACGCTTTTTTCCGACAATGCCGTAAGATGCGCCAGTTTCACTGCCATGTTCGATATCATTTCACTTCGCATGTCGCCGGCGCTTTCATCCAGTGAACAGACAAGTTCCGCGACAGTATCGGCAACAGCCTGTTTGTCGGTACCGTAGCCTGCCGGCTGTCCATTGACCACGACACTCCCGCCCCCGAAAGGACGTATGTCGAAGCCTATTGTGGAAAGTATTTCCCCGTATTCCTCTATCAACGAAACTCCGTGCGCCCCCACTTCCACCGTTACAGGGAACAGCATCGACTGGGACAATATCTCGCCCATCGCCACGCTTTGGATCATCCTGTTATACAAAATGCGTTCCCTTGCCCGCAATATGTGGGTAATGCGTATGCCGTCCGGCGTTTTGGAGATTATGTACTTCCCGTCCGCAACCATTATGTCTTCGGCGGAAACGGGTGCGTCATTGTCAAACAGTTTTCCATAATCGGCATGTCCCTGTTCCCTGCCGTTATACCCGGACGGTTTCTTGGCACCGTACCCGAAATCGTTGCCGGACGGGTATTTTTCATTTTCAAACCCGTCGTGGTCGAAAGGGTTGTAAGAAGGATCCGAAGAAATGCGCGGAATCCTTACAGGAGACGCATCGCGGGGATCCAGCACCGGCATTTCGGGAACTCCTTCAGTGTCGAAGTCTATGCTCGGAACGAAAGAATTTTTTCCGAGCGATTCACGCACGCAGGCATGGACTATCTGGAACATTACCGCCTCATCTTCAAACTTCACCTCCGTTTTTGCCGGATGTATATTTACGTCCACATCATGCGGATCCGTTTCCAAAAACAGGAAATACGACGGAACCGTACCTTGCGGGATCAGGTTTTCGTATGCCTTCATCACCGCCTTGTGAAGATAAGGGCTTTTGAAAAACCTTCCGTTCACGAAAAAATACTGGTGTCCCGATGTTTTGCGGGCGCATTCGGGTTTTCCTACGTAACCGGATATTTTCACTACGGATGTGTCGGCCTCCGCCACGACAAGTTCTCCTGCAATGTCCCTTCCGAGAAGGTCGGCTATGCGGACTTTAAGAGCCTGGGCCTGCCTCAGGTCGTATATGTCGCGGCCGTTATGGCTCAACCGCAACGAGAGTTCGGGATGAACAAGGGCAATCCGCGAAAATTCCGATATTATCTTTCTGAATTCCGTGGCATCCGATTTCAGGAACTTGCGCCTTGCCGGGACATTGTAGAACAGGTTCCTGACAGAAAAATCCGACCCCTCGGGCATCGACCCTTCCGTCACCGAGACAAGACGGGAGTCGGCATATTCCACCTGCGTTCCCGTTTCGTCCCCTTTCTGTCTCGTTCTGAGCGAAACTTCCGATACGGCGGCAATCGAAGCCAGCGCCTCCCCTCTGAAACCGTATGTCACGATGGATTCCAAGTCTTCCGGCCTGGATATTTTGGAAGTTGCATGACGTTCGAAACAGGCTACGGCATCTTCGCGGGACATGCCTCCGCCGTCGTCTATGATACGGATAAGGGTACGCCCGGAATCCGAAACAATGACCGTGATCGAGGACGCTCCCGCATCGACACTGTTTTCCATCATTTCCTTTACAACGGAATAAGGGCCCTGGACCACTTCTCCCGCCGCAATCATATTTGCCACGTTGGATGGCAAGATTTCTATCTTCATACCTACCTGAGTGCAAAATTTACCGCCCGCCGGGATCGCTTCCTATAAAAACATGTATGCAAAATACTTTGCAAAAACATAGAGGAATATGCCCAAGACGATATACATGGCATACTTAGCCAATCTTACGAGCGTGCCTCCTTCGGATTTGGTAGGATAATATGCCCCGTCCCTGAGGCTGCCCTGAATGATAGATCCAGGGACATAGTCCTTGTCCGCCTTGTGCGGCTTTCCTTCCTCAAGGGCCTTTATGTCCCTCTCGGCGGAAATCTTCTTCAACCGTTCTTTAAAGCGCTCTTTTTCCGGATCATAGTAGACCGGACGGTAATTAAAGACCCGGTGATGCTGCGGGGTTGAAAACAAATTGAACCTAAATGCCATAAAACAACCGTATGTTATATATTCGGACAAAGATAGTAAAAAAATCACTTAACTATTGTTATTTAAAAAAACATTTGTACCTTTGCAGTCCGTTTCGGAACGCTTCCGGCCCGGAACGGGTAACATTGAGATATGGTGTAATGGTAGCACTACAGATTCTGGCTCTGTCAGTGAGGGTTCGAGTCCTTCTATCTCAACCGACGGACTTCACGGTGAAGTCATTCATTTGAAACAACCACGTGGTCAGGATTGCATTGTCCCGGCAAAGTGGAACATGATGGCGGGATAGCTCAGCTGGTTAGAGCGCATGATTCATAATCATGAGGTCCCCAGTTCAATCCTGGGTCCCGCTACTGATTAAAATTCACGGAAATTCAAGCACTTGCAGGACGGATGCAGGTGCTTTTTTCGTTGTCCTCAACGTGCCACGGATGGTCACGCGCACGCCGATGTGCCTTGGAATGTGTTCTGGCTGGGGTACCCGTGCTTGTGGGTAGTTCACTTCTCCGGTAAGTGAAAACATGCCGGAATGATGCCACAAAGAACTTTTGAAAAATTTTATTGATTATCCGCAAAATTACCCCAAATATGTGTGTATGCAGTAATTGCCGCGGACAGCGTGGCCGCCCGTGGCCTCGTGAACGGGTGGTGCCTGCCGCGAAGCGGTAGGAGGGATATACTGTCCTGGCAATTACTGCTTTCATCTTCATAGGGGTAATTTTGCGGATAATCGTTAAATTTTAAACAGTTTCTCACTATTTTTTGTGTATTTTTGCCATAATTTTGAGAATATTGTATGAACTGCACAATAAAAGGGCTGCTTTTTGCCATCACAGCTGCTTTTTGCCTGTCTGCTTTTTGCATATCCGCATTGCCTGCATTCGGCCAGACCGGCCCGGAAAATAACCTTGCCAATGGCGTGGCCAGTGACCCGGCCAAGGGCGAAGCGCCCGTAACCGGACAGTTGCCGGAAGCCCGCATAGCTTCGAGGCAGGAATTCCGCGAAGCGGGGTTTGGCATTTTCATCCATTGGGGGATATACTCCATGCTCGGAGACGGGGAATGGGTACTGAACGACCAGGATATCAATTATAAGGAATATGCTAAAACAGCAGGAGGATTCTACCCGGCCGGCTTCGATGCCGAAGAATGGGTAAAGGCGATAAAAGCTGCGGGAGCCAAATATATCTGTTTCACTTCAAGGCACCATGACGGGTTTTCGATGTTCGATTCGGAATACACGGACTATGACATCATGGATGCGACCCCGTTCGGCAGGGACATCGTAAAAGAACTGGCCGATGCATGTCATAAGGAAGGAATAAGGCTGCACCTGTACTATTCGCTCATAGACTGGGGGCGCGAGGACGCTCCGAGGGGCAGGACAGGAAAAGGCACAGGCAGGCCGGAGCCTGTTGAAGCCCCGGTATGCACAGGCTCTGACAAAGCCGGAAACGACGGCACCGGAACGGGAAGTCCGGAAGGGGTTACGGACACGGCAAGCTATTTCGGTTTCATGAAAGGACAGATAACCGAGCTGCTCAGCAATTACGGGGAAATCGGGGCAATCTGGTTCGACGGGGACTGGGACATGCCCGAAGGTTTCGACTGGAGGTATAATGAACTTTACCCATTGATACACAGCCTGCAACCGGGATGCCTCATAGGAAACAACCATCACAAGAACCCCGTCGAGGGGGAAGACATCCAGATTTTCGAAAGGGACCTGCCGGGGGAAAACGAGGCAGGCTATTCCGGAGCACAGGACGTGAGCACCGTGCTTCCGCTCGAAACCTGCCAGACAATGGGCAAGAGCTGGGGATACGACATTCATGACACAGAGTACAAATCGGCAGAAGAACTCATCCATTATCTTGTAAATGCCGCCGGTCGCGGAGGGAACCTGTTGCTGAACATCGGCCCGGGGCCCGACGGAAGGCTGCCGGTGCAGGCCCTGGACAGACTCGGAAAGATAGGGAAATGGATGGACGAATTCGGCTTTACCATATACGGAACGCAACGGGGAGACATACTGCCGCGTGACTGGGGAGCTACCACAAGGAAAGGCGATACCCTGTATGTACACATACTCGACCTGCAGGACAATTCGCTGTTCCTGCCGCTCACAGGGCAAAAGGTTGCCGAAGCCGTATGCGTGAATGACGGAAAACGGGTAAGATTCAGACAGGACAAGGACGGAGTATTGCTGAAACTCGGACGGATACCTGAAGAAACCGATTTGATAATAGGACTTACGACAAGGAAAACTATTAAAAACAAATAACATGAGACGTATTTTTACACTGGTGGCCACAGCATTGCTTATGCTTGTCACTTCATGCGGGGATCATTTTATCAATGACAGCGATTACCGCAAACAGGTAGAGAAGGATTTTGACACCAAGGTCAGGACCCTCGACTGCCCGGAAGCATTCAGTATCTTCGAAACTCCGCTTTCGACAGACGAACGCGAAGCGTTGATGTTCCTTTACGCATACATGCCGATCGGAGACATCCTCAACCATGACGGGGAATATTTTCTCGAGAACTACAGGCTCACAAAAGAAGCACTCGCCGCCATGCCATGGGGAAGCACCATCCCTGAAAGGGAAATCAGGCATTTCATCCTTCCGGTAAGGGTAAACAATGAAAATCTCGATACCGCACGTAGCGTATTTTTCAAGGAATTGAAAGACAGGGTAAAAGGCATGTCAATGTATGATGCCGTGCTCGAAGTGAACCATTGGTGCCATGAAAAGGCGATTTACATGCCTTCCGATTCAAGGACAAGCTCGCCGCTCGCCACCATCATGACTGCATACGGCCGTTGCGGCGAAGAATCGACATTCCTCGTAGCGGCATTGAGATCCATCGGAATCCCTGCAAGGCAAGTATATACTCCAAGGTGGGCGCATACGGACGACAACCATGCATGGGTGGAAGCGTGGGTAGACGGAGAGTGGTATTTCCTCGGGGCATGCGAGCCTGAACCGGTATTGGATCTCGGATGGTTCAACGCCCCGGCAAGCAGGGGGATGCTTATGCACACCAACGTATTCGGAAGATACGACGGGCCTGAGGACGTGATGAGGCGCACACCTATGTATACCGAGATCAACGTAATAGAAAACTATGCACCGGAACCTGCCGAAGTGAAGGTAACCGTGACCGAAAGCGACGGGACACCTGCATCGGGAGCGAAAGTGGAATATAAACTCTACAATTACGCCGAATTTTACACCGTCGCGTCCAAGACCGCAGACGAGGAAGGCCGTTCAGCATTGACGGCAGGCCGCGGCGACATGGTCGTGCTGGCTTCGAAGGACGGGAAATTCGGCCTGCAGAAGGTCTCTTTCGGGAAAGACTCGACAATCACGATAGTATTGGACAAGAAAGAAAACGATGCAGTGGAACATCTGGCATTCGAGATTGTTCCGCCTGCAGAACATGCCAACATACCGGAAGTTACACCGGAACAAAGAGCCGAGAACGACAGAAGGATGGCATACGAAGATTCCGTAAGGAACGCATACACGGCCACATTCTTCAATCAGAAGAGCGCGGAAGACTTTGCCGCGAAATACGTGCTGAACCCGGAAAGGACAGTGCCGCTGCTTATAGGGGCAAGAGGAAACTTCGAAGCCGTTTCACGTTTCCTTGGCGATGCCACTAAAAACGGACTCGGGACAAGGGCTCTTGAACTCCTCGAAGTGATCGCTGAAAAAGACCTGAGGGATACCCCGTACGAAGTCCTGGCAGACCACCTTTACAATACGGACAAGAACGCCGATGCCAAGACGGTACTCAATCCCCGTGTAACTACCGAGCTGCTCTATCCTTACAGGAAGTATTTGCAGGAAAACATCCCGGTTGCCGATGCCGCCTCGTTCCGTGAAGACCCGGCAAGACTGGTAGCATGGTGCCGCGACAGCCTGAAACTCCTCGATACCATATCAATGCATTATGTCCAGATAAATCCTGAAAGGGTATGGGACTACAAGATTGCGGACAAAGAGTCACGGAAAGTGTTTTTCGTGTCGGCGGCAAGAAGCCTCGGGATACCTGCATGGGTGGATGAAGTTACCGGAGGCGTAAAATACATGCTCCCGGACAGCACCATTATGGACGTGGATTTCGAGGCGCACGAGCAGACCGTCATTCCTACGGGGACATTGAAACTGGACTTCTCTCCTATTCCGATGCTCGACAATCCTAAATACTATACGCATTTTACCATCTCGAAATACGACAACGGCTCGTTCCGTCTGCTCAATTATCCTGAAAGCGCCACTTGGGCCGACTTCAAAGACGGAGCCGGGATGGAATGCGGCTATTACATGCTGGTAAGCGGTTCGAGGATGGCACAGGGCAATGTGCTGACGGATGTCGAATTTTTCACTATAACTGAAGGCGAGACCACTGAAACGGAACTGAAAGTCCGCGAGGATCCCGACCAGTTCAGGGTAATCGGCAGTTTCAACTCGGAGGCAAAATTCCGGACACTTGAAGGCGTGGAGACCTCGGTACTGCTGACCACAGGAAGGGGATATTTCATCGTCGGAGTGATAGATTACGGACACGAGCCTACCAACCATGCCCTTAAAGACATGATTGCAGCCGCCGAAGGACTTGAAGAATGGGGACGTCCCATAGTCCTGCTCTTCGCATCGCAGAGCGACTATGAAAGATTCAACATGGAAAACTTCGAAGGGCTTCCATCCACGGTACATTTCGGGATAGATGCCGACGGTTCGGTAAGGGCGATGATGGCCGAAAACATGAAAGCCGAAAACGGGGGAAGGCTTCCGATGTTCGTACTTGCCGACACATTCAACAGGGTAGTATTCTTCTCACAGGGATATACGATAGGACTCGGGGACCAGCTGATGAAAGTCATCAAGGGAATTAGTTACTAAAACCTGACCACCGGTCAATGAAATGGAAACAAATGTAATCAATAAATCCGACCTCAGGAAGATTATTGGCAAACGGATTCCATTCAAGGGCCTTGCCTCCGGATTGCTTTACAATCTCCTCGGGTTTGCAAAGATAAACCGGCTTTACCGTCCCATATCCGAATTAAAGGGTGTCGATTTCGTGCGTGCCGCAATCAAGGCTTTCGGGCTGAAATGCACCGTTTACGAGGACGAGATTTCCAGAATACCGGCTTCGGGAGGAGCCATAATAGTGTCCAACCATCCTTTCGGCGGGGCAGACGGGCTTCTCCTTTATGAAGCGGTACACAGGGTACGCCCTGACGTAAAAGTCATGACAAATTTCATCCTGTCCATGGTAGGCCCGCTTTCGGAAGACTTCCTGCCGGTAAACCCTTTCAAAGGGTTGAAGAACGCGCCGGGCAGCACGACCGGACTGAAAGAAGCCATAGGCCATGTCGGACAAGGGGGATTGCTCATAATATTCCCGGCGGGAGAGGTTTCAACATTGCCGGACAAGAATTTTTACAAAAAACTATTGTCCAAAAGGATATTGGCAAGGGACATCCCGTGGGAAAACTCAGCCATGAAGCTTATAGCGCGCAGCAAAGTCCCTGTCATACCCGTTTATTTCCACGGACAGAACAGCAGGCTGTTCCATCTTGCAGGGAAGATAAATCCCTACCTCAGGACCGCAATGCTGCCGAGAGAGTTCCTGAAGGCACGCAAACGGAACGCCGTGTTGAAAATAGGCCAGACCATAAAGGCCGACGAGATAGCCTCTCTTGCCGAAAAAGGGCTGTTGTCCAGACATCTCTATGCAAGATGTTATGCATTGGAAGCCAACATCCCCGCCACCAACGAGTTTCCGGACAACTCCCCGCAAAAGCCGGTTGTCAAGGCAAGGAAACAGGCTGAAATCGAATGGGACATTGAAAAAGCGAAAAAAGACGGGAACCTGCTGTTCGAGACCGCCGGATATGAAGTATACCTGCTTTCGTACCGGGAATACCATTCGATAATGTACGAACTCGCAAGATTGCGGGAAATCACGTTCAGGGCGATAGGGGAAGGCACCGGGAAATCCAACGACACGGATGAATACGATGTGTATTACAAGCATCTGGTGCTTTGGGACACCGCCAAGATGAAGATAGCCGGAGCATATAGGATAGGTATCGGCTCGGAAATAATGCGGGATTTCGGGTTGTCGGGATTTTACGTGGACACCCTGTTCCATTACAAGGAAGGCATGAAAGACATACTCTGCCAGTCAATCGAATTGGGAAGGTCTTTCGTGGTCTCCGAATATCAGAAAGAACTGTTTCCGCTCATGCTCCTCATAAAGGGCATCATGTTCTCGATAATGCGTTATCCGCAAGTGCGCTACCTGATCGGCCCGGTCAGCATCAGCAGCTGGTATCCGGACCTGTATAAAAGCATATTCGTAAAATACCTGTCCGAAAACTACGGACTGCCCGGGTTAAGGGACAGCATCGCCCCGGAACACAGGTTCCGCAACCGTGTCGAAAAAGTCAATCTTGACGACCTGCTTTTGGACAAATGCGACACCATCGAACACACCGACCGCTACATCATGACGCTCAGCAACGGCAAGCTCCGCATACCGGCACTTATAAAGCGGTACCTCAAGATAGGCGTAAAGGTCATCGACTTCAATGTCGATCCGCTTTTCAACTACTGTATCGACGGGCTCATACTTTTGGACACCGAGAACGTTTCCCAACATGAACTGAACATGCTCTTGAAAGGAGAGAAAAACATAGACTCTTTCCTTGAAAGATTCAAGAAAAAGAGCCTATGATATAGAAAATAATCGAATTTAATCAGGACATCGCCAGAGGACTACCAATCAACGACTCCAGAACGGCCTTGAATTCGTCCTCCAACCGTGTCGCGGCTTCATCGCGCCCGGCAGTATAAAGAAGGTCGAGCACCGAGAAATAGTACGACCTGACCGTTTCCATGTTTTCCATGGACGTCCTGCCGGCTATGTTCTTCCCGAACAACTTGACCGACTCCAACATTTCAAGGCAGAAATCATTGGCAAGCTTCTCGCCTTTTTCGTAAGCGCCTATCTTCAGATAAGCCGCAATCATGTCCACTACCGACAAGTCGTTTATCGTCTCAAGATAAATCAGGTCCAAAGGATAATTCGAGACCGGCACGCTTTCCATGGCTTTGTCCAGAACCTCTTCAGCCCTTTCATCCTGCCCTGCCTCGATCAGTTCATTGGCCACCTTAGCGAACATCTGCCTCTGAGGCAACATGCCGGAGAACGTCGAGAGATTCATGTAATCGACGAAATAGTCGGCTTTAAGCGCGTCCCACTTGTAAACATCCATTACGAGATGATATAGATTGTCCGGATCGGCGAAGCCGTCCTCATAATAAGAGGTATTGGATTTTATCGGCACCAGTTTATGAGTGAAACCGTTGTATTCCAGATATGAACGGAGGCCGAGCTTCAGGTCGCCGCTAAGGTTCAGCACATGTATAGGACGGTCCCAATTGTAATTGGAAAGCAGGTCTATTATTATAAGGTCCTGTTTCGTCAGGATATTTTCATTCGACGGGATCTTCAAGACAATCGAATCCTCTATCAGATCGGCGTATTTTTCATCCACGATACCGTATTTCAGACAGTTTTCCTTATTTACAGGTACTATTATTTCCCGGGAAATGATACACCCGATAGGCTTCCCGCTCGTAAGGTCCACTTTCAGGTCGGGATGGTTGAACATCCTTATGACATCCGTGGCGGAAACAGGCCCGTCTACCAGGTCTTCCACATAAACGGCATCATTGGTTCCGTACAGATACTCCTTGCGCGGCGTTGTCAGTTTTATCGCGCTCGAATTGTTGATCTTTGAACGCATCTGGTCTATATACCAGTCCGTCCCGAGCAGCGAGGTGTTCACTATACGCACATCGTTCCTTATCTCCTCAACCTCCTGGGCGTACCACAGAGGGAAGGTGTCGTTGTCCCCGTGCGTAATCAATATGCCGTCAGGACCTACCGATTCAAGCAGGTTGGCCGCCATTTCCACTGCCGTGCGGCGGTTGCTCCTGTCGTGGTCGTCCCAGTTCTCGCACCCCATGATGACAGGCACGGACGAAGAAAGCGCCACTGCCGCGACGGCGGATATTTCCCTGCGGTGTTTGACCCACCTGTTGAAAAGCGAATACAGCGCAAGCACTCCCAATCCTATCCAGATGGAAAATGCGTAGAACGAACCCGCGTATGCGTAATCCCTTTCCCTTACCTGCAAAGGCGGCTGGTTAAGATAAAGCACTATCGCTATGCCGGTCATGAAGAACAGCAGGAAAGTGACCCAGCACCCTCTTCTGTCCTTATAGAACTGATACAGAAGGCCTACTATGCCGAGCAACAGAGGCAGCATGTAATAATGGTTTTTCGCCTTGCTGTCCACTATGTATGCAGGGCCTTCGCTCTGGTCTCCCAGTCTCGCCTTGTCTATAAAGCCTATGCCGGACTCCCAGTTGCCCGAATACGGATCCCCCGGAAGCTGGCCATGCAAATCGTTCTGGCGGCCTGCGAAATTCCACATGAAATATCTCCAGTACATCCAGTTCATCTGGTAGTCGAAGAAAAAGCCAAGGTTGTCCGTAAATGTAGGCTTCTTGTATTTCGCGCCCGGGATTGTTTTCCCCCTGTCGCCCATATACGCAAGATAGACATTCACATGGCGGTCTTCCCAGCTCCACATCCTCGGGAAAAGCATCTTCCCTTCGGAAACATACTGAGGCTCGGCAGGAGCGTCCGTCTTGATGTACTTGTCACCGAGCGGGGTATAATACCTGTCCACCTTGTAATCTCCGACAGGCGCTCCGAAATACTGACCGTATATCAGAGGCTGGCTTCCGTATTGCTCGCGCGCAAGATACCTTATAAGTGTAAACGGATTGTCCGGCTGGTACTCGTTTGTCGGCGTGTTTGCCGAAGAACGGATGATTACTATCGAGAACAGGGAAAACCCTATGGTAATCGTGGTAAAACACATAAGTACAAGATTCACCACGGCCTTGCCTTGCCTGAACGTCCTGAACAGTCCCCAGAAGCACAGCGCGAGCAACACAACCATGAAGAATATCGCGCCGGTATTGAAAGGCAGCGAGAACACGTTTACGAAAAGCAAATCGAAATAGGCGGCCAGTTTAGGCAACAGAGGCACAATACCGTACAATATGACCGCCACCAGTACGGCCGAAACGACAAGATACTTGACACCCTGCCAGAAGGTAATCCTGTCCCTTTTCCTGTATATATAAAGGAATACCAATGCCGGGATGGTAAGCAGGTTCAGCAGATGCACCCCGATGGACAGCCCCATCAAAAAACAGATAAGCACTATCCAGCGGCTTGAATAAGGTGTGTCCGCCTGTTCGTACCATTTCAGCATCGCCCAGAACACCATTGCCGTAAATAACGAAGACATGGCATATACTTCCGCCTCGACTGCCGAAAACCAGAACGTATCCGAAAAACAGTATGCCATGGCTCCTACCGCCCCGGCACCGAAAACAGCTATCGCCGAAGCCACGGAATATGTCCCGTCGGCAGCCGGCCTGACGATGCGCCGTGCAATATGTACAATGGACAGATACAGGAAAAATATGGTAAATGCCGAACACAGGGCGCTCATCGCATTGACTGCCATTGCGGCATTCTCAGGAGACGCGAACATCGAGAAGAACCTCGCGAACAGCTGGAATACCGGGTTTCCGGGAGGATGACCCACTTCCAGTTTGTATGAAGAGGCTATGAATTCCCCGCAATCCCAAAAACTTGCGGTTGGCTCTATGGTCAGCAGGTATACCAATGAAGAGGCCGCCAAGATGACCGCCGCGATAATCCTGTTTACAAAAGTGAACTTCTTGTTATCCATGTACTGATTCTTAATTTATTTTTCTATTACTCCACAAATATGCAAAGATATATAAAGAATGTGATTTTTACGCACGAATTCAGAGGTTGTTTAACTACTTCTCAAAACAGTTTCTTAATTTTGCCGAAAAGATTTGAATCATGGCAGACAACAGCTGGAAAAAAAGGATAGGGGTGGTATACTCTACCGACCCGAATTTCAAATATACCGAACAGACAGAGCAAGAGCCGGAAACGCTCGAACCGGGCAGGCAGAAACTGATTGTGGGCATTGACCGCAGAAACCGCTCGGGGAAGCAGGTCACCCTGGTCACCGGGTTCATCGGCAGGGATGAAGACCTTGCCGCGCTCGGGAAGATGCTGAAATCCAAATGCGGGACGGGAGGAAGCGCAAAAGACGGGGAAATCATCATACAAGGCGACTTCCGCGACAGAATCGTGGAGATACTCACGGCAGCCGGCTACAAAGCCAAACGGGGAAATTGAGAAAACGGTAAATCATGCAGCACGGACAGGTCATAACTGAGAGCGCCTATCCCGACACCCTGCAGTACGGGAGCGTACAGGACGCATGGGGCGGCAAGCTGCATGACGGGAATGCAGTGCAAGGCAGCATTGATGAATCAGAACGTCTTTATACTGCCGAATGGAGGGACTCCGCCCCCATACAGGCCACAATAATGGCCGTGGTGCTGATATTGCTGTTTTCCGTGCGCAAAATCATCAGCATAATGCCTTCGCTCCTCGGAGCCTTCATACGGGTCAAGGAAAATTTCAATATCGAAGACAGCCTGCGCCTGCGCCGTAACAGGAACCAGATAACGGCCATGTCGGCCATTTCAATCACCCTGATATATGCCCGGTACAAAGTATTGCCATTAGGCTCCATCGGGATAGACGGGCCGCTCCAGACGTTTGCGGGGACAATCGCCTTTTTCCTGATACTTTGGGGATACAGATACGCTGCCTGTATGCTGTTTTCAAGGTTTTCCCCCAAAGACAGGGCATACAGGACAGCAAAGGGGGCATCATATACTTATTTTACCATCACAGTGGCCCTTTCATGCGTGACGGCGTTCCTGCTTTTCATCTCCGGGACAAGGGACATGGAAAGCATCCGCACGGCCCTTCTGATAACCGCCGCCGTCATCTACTCGGTCTACCTCGTAAGAGAAATACAGATTTTTATACATTCCGCTTGTCCGGCATATATTGTTTTTTTGTACCTTTGCAGCCTTGAATTGCTCCCTGCAGCAGCGATTGTAGCTTGCATTCTGCTGTAACACAGGACGATTCGGTTTTTAGGAAATTTTTTATGACGGGATTTGCAAAAGATTTTTAACTCACAGTCATGAAGATAGAAAAAATACTTATTGCCCAGCCGGCTCCCGCCAACGGGTCGCCATACAATGAGATTGTTTCGAAATACGGAGTGAAAGTGGATTTTTGTCCTTTCTGCAAACTTGAAACCATTTCCGCGAGGGAATTCAGAATGCAGAAAATATCGATACTTGATTATACGGCCATCGTTTTTACCGGAAGGACCACCATAGACGCGTTTTTCAAAATATGCGAGGAATTAAGGGTCGTGATTCCGGATTCCATGAAATATTTCTGCGTATCGGAAGCCGTGGCCATGTACCTCCAGAAACATATAGTTTACCGGAAACGCAAGATATTCTACGGTGACGGGACGCCGTCTTCAATCATTTCGGCAATCGGGACAAAACACAAAGGGGAAAAATTCCTCATAGCACAATCGGACAGCGCAAGCCCGGATCTCGAGAACATGCTGGTGTCGGCAGGCCTTGACACGCACAGCGCCGTATTCATCAAGACAGTGTATTCGGATCTGAAAACCATCGACATCAGAAGTTATCAGATGATTGTTTTCTACAACCCTTCCGACATAAAGTCCCTTTTGGAGTCTTATCCGGATTTCAAACAGGAAGGGATGCTGTTCGCCACTTACGGCAAGGCCACGGCAAAGGCCATGGCGGATTCGGGTCTCAGCATAGAAGTCGAGGCTCCGACTCCTGAAGCCCCGTCCATCGCGAGGGCGCTGACACTGTATTTCGGCAAACATGGCGGGGAATGAAACCAAAGGCGGGCCTCATGAGGACAGAAGGCTGCGCAAATCGGAAAGGATCTGCCTGAAAAACGACATCACGCGGCTTTTCAAGGAAGGCAGGTACCTGTCTGCAGGAGGATTCCGATGCTGCTATGTAAAAAACAACGGGAAAGATTTCAACAGGATAATGATCTCTGTCCCCAAGCGGAATTTCAAAAAGGCAGTCAGGCGGAACCTGCTGAAACGGAGGATCCGTGAAGCATACCGGAACAACAAGCATTTATTGCCAGTACCGGAACAAGGCTCGGACATGCTCATAATATACACGAACAACAATGTGCGCACATCGGAAGACATCACACGGGGAATCAAGGAATTGCTTGCCAGACTATCGGGAAACGCGGCCGGACTGGAAGAAGGCCGTAAAAAAAATCCTTGCATTTCCGCTGATATTCCTGGTTAGGTTCTACCGGCTTTGCATATCCCCTCTAAAACCTCCGACATGCAGATTCACACCAACCTGTTCCACATACGCATTGCAGGCATTAAGAAAATACGGACCGTTAAAAGGAGGATGGCTGGCCTTGAAAAGGATACTGAGATGCCATCCATGGGGAGGCTCTGGCTATGATCCTGTCCCGTAGAACCGTACACGCCGTCCTGACGGCAGCCGTGCTGGCCGTATTGCTGTCCTGTGCCTGCTCGCGGACAGAGCGTCCGTCCGTAAACTACAGGCTGGGAAGCGAAGAAGAGCTGTCTTCCGCATTGCAATCGTTGAAAGAATACCCGGACGATGTCACGCTCAACATTTCCGTCTGGTATTACTTTACCGAAAAAGGACAGTGGGACAGTGTAATCAACTACGCCGTGCCGGTATTCCGGCGGAGCCTGTACGTGCCCGGCAAAGAGCAACTCATGCTGTACGCCGGGGCATACGCGTCGCAGGCATTCGTGTTTTCGGAACGCTTCGATTCGTTAAGCGCATATATAGACAGGATAATCCCCCTTTCCGACGGGCCGGGGAGCGACGATTTCCTCCGCGCAATGATCAACAACATTGCCGGCCAATACGCCATGAAAGCCGAAGGCGACTATGCCGAAGCGCTGGACAGGTACAAAAGCGCCCTCGAGTCCCTTACGCGGATAGGCGACACCCTGAACCGGAGCATCATGCTCGGGAACATAGCGTCCATCTATTATCACCGCAAGGATACGGCAGGATACCGATACGCACGGCAGGCGGTCGAACTCAGCAACACCCACGGGGACAGTTATTCCATTGTATACAGCACGCTGCAGGCGGCTCAGATGCTATATTTGAAAAAACAGTACCGTGCCGCATCCGGATATGCCGGCAAAATCTCCGGAGCCATAGATGATTTTCCGCAATTCAAGGCACAATACTTCATGCTGTACGGCAATATCTACGCCGCTCTCGGACTTTACGGGAAAGCTGAGGAATACTATGACACCGCGCTTTCATACGGGAACTCGACAGAACCGGGGACACTGTCTTCCGTCTATCTGAACTACGGCAGGATGCTTTGGTCCAAAGGCAGCCTCGAAAGAGCCGCTGGAATACTCCGCAAAGGGCTGTCCGTAACGGAAAACAACGGCAACATAGAATACAGGCACGAACTGCTGCTGGCACTTTCCGAACTGTATTCGGCAATGGGCGAAAAAGACAAGGCCCTGGATTACTACAAATCATACCACGAGTACGCGGAAAAGATTTTCAACATCCAAAAGGAGCGGGCTTTCCAGAAACTCGAAACCGAAGAGGAGAGGGCGGCATTGCAGGAAGAAATACAACAGAAGGAACTTGCACTTGAAAAGGCGAAACGGGAACGGATTCTCAACATATCGATAAGCGGGATAATACTGATAATCCTCATTGCCCTCTACGTAATATACCACAAACAAAAAGGAATGTACCGCCAGCTGGTCGAAGCCCACCAACAATACATGAACAGGACGGAACTTATCCGGAAATCCGCTGAAACGCAGAACGACACGAAAAACAAGGACAGCGAACTCTGGAAAAGGATCGAGAGCCTCATGAGGAACGGCAAAGTCTACCGACGGAACGACATCTCGTTGGAAAGCATCGCCGACATACTGTCCACCAACAGGGTATACGTGTCGAAAGCGATAAACACCTTCGCGGGAATGTCGTTTTACAAATACATAAATTCATACAGGATAGAAGAGTCGGTCGCCATCCTATCCGGAACGGACGACAATATCCCGATGAAAGCATTGGCCGACAGGCTGGGCTACAATTCCCTGTCCGCGTTTTACCGAGCATTCCAACAGGAGACCGGATGTCCACCGTCAAGATACCGCAGCGAAGCCAAAAAGATAAAAAACGACTGAGAAGCTGATTTTTCTCCTGATTTTTCCTAATAAATTAATTTTTACCGACAAGGAAAAAACCGATTATGAGATTTGCGGCAACCTGAATAATTTTGCCGCAAAGAAAAATTTATTTATTGCAATATGAAAAAACCGCTTTTTAAGATTACCCGCAGTTTTGCGGCGTTGTTTTCTTCGGTGGCACTCATCGGAGGCATGGCTTCGTGTACTTTCGACGACACGGACTTACAGAACTCTATCGACGACCTGACTTCCCGGGTGGAAGCATTAGAGGACTTCCAGGAACAGGTGCAGGGCGACATAGCATCGCTTCAGGACATCATTTCCAAACTCGATTCATCGGTCACTGTGAACAATGTCGTGGATAACGGCGATGGCAGCTGGACCATCAACTTCTCGGACGGCACATCAATAACCATCCGCAACGGGCAGGACGGCGAGGATGGCCTCACC
>JADIME010000075.1 GCA_017694935.1 Candidatus Merdivivens pullistercoris | reverse complement strand
GCGGCATCATTCCGCGCAGGTTTCCGCCATTTTTATCGTAAAATAGCGCTGCTATTCTCCTCAAAAAATGACAAAAACCTGCATGAAAGCCTGCCTCAAATGTTCTGAGAAAAAAATTTTAAACAGCTTCTAAAACCTGAATCCTATTCCTAATAACGGCACGCAGCTAATGGCTTCCCGGTTAAAAGGCGCAAACGCTTTGACCGAGATTTCAAGTGCCATGCGGTTTTTGAATTTTATCCCCATGCCGATCGTGGGGATAATAGTCGCTTCAGTATGCCAACAAGGGTCAGGCATTTCATCGGGGGGAAGATAATCTGTGATTGGATATGACAGTGCGATCATGGCTCCGATGTCGCAGGCAATAAACCCGTCCAGTTTTCTTCCATCTGCAAAATACCATTTAGGATAAGCTCCGACAAATATTGCATTTGTCCCAAGTGCAAACAGACATCCAGCCGTGCCTCCGATGGCTATGCGTGTCCGTTCAAACCTGACACCGTGTGAGGTGAAACCTCCGATTCCGAGAGTCAGCCCCAAAGTCACATTACCATCGTAGCGTATTTTTTTATAGCTTTGTCCATCATCGGTCGTAACACAGAGACTGTCTATGTCTGTTTCTGTCGGTGGCAGCGTGTTCCCCGCAAAAGACAGCGCGGGAATCGCCAACAATATTATCGAAAATAGAAGTTTCATGGCATTATTCCTCCAAATTTTGCTTAAAATCGTAAAATAGGGTATAAAAGTGCAGTTGTTTATGCAGTAAGGCAAATCCTGAAAATGCCCCGGCGATGTTTTACCGGAGCGCAGGTGTGTCGAAATCGTTTTTACATAAAACGAATATCCGGTCGGAAGAATAGTTCTTAAAACGTTCCATGGCCAAAACTGTATCCGTTGCGGTTATTGCATTGACAAACCTTGGCTGTCATCAGGCAACCATGCGGTTTCGGCTTAGTACGGTTGCAAATATAACGAATTTTTATGGTAAAGCAAATTAAATTTTGCCGAGGAATGGGGCGGAGAAATGGGGCGAGGTATTAAAAACAAAATTTGCCGGAGCAGTCATAAATTGTTGAATTTGTCTAAAACTTTATAAATCAATACATTGCGCCGCCGTGAGTTAAGTCGGTTTGCTCCAGCAGACATGAAATAACACC
Organism: Candidatus Merdivivens pullistercoris; assembly: GCA_017694935.1. Lineage (GTDB taxonomy): Bacteria > Bacteroidota > Bacteroidia > Bacteroidales > UBA932 > Merdivivens > Merdivivens pullistercoris. The sequence continues at coordinate 17,239 of JADIME010000075.1, read as the reverse complement.
GTTGCTGGAGCAATTTATTTCATGTTTAATATTTGTAGTAGTCTGAAATACAGTATGTTGCGAAGAAATACCGCCCGTGTTGATGCTCCCGCAAATTCTGTTTTCTGCATGCCAAATTCATTTGCATTGCTCTCGGCTTCTGCGATATTCGGCTACGCCGGAAATACGGTTCACGCCTCGGCCATGCAAGCCTGGCGGCTTGCACCGCCTGTTCCGCCCGCCGTGTCCGTGAGTCCGAGGCCTCCCGGCCCCTGCGCCCGAAACATGCCAATGCAAATAAATTTGCATTGCTCTCGGCTTCCGCGTATATTTGTCTCACGAACAATCAGGTATTTGTCATGAAGATGAAATCATTGTTTTTTGTCCTTTTTGCCGTATTCATGTCGCTTCCGGAAGTGGTGGAGGCACGGAATTCGGACAGTATCCCGGCAAGGCCGGGGAGAGGCTGGGCAGTGGGACTGTCGGCAGGATATGCCTATAATATGCTTTCGATGCCGGATGCGTACGACTATGACCGGCACTATATGGCCGGAGACGGCTTTTCTGTGTCAGTCCCCGTAAGGTACGGTTTCAATGACTGGTTTGCCCTCTCGGCCGAACTGTCGGCGGTTTCTAAAAATTATTATTCATACAGGATGATTCCGCAGACGGCCTATCCTCAGGAATGGGTGGACAATTACTACCTGTCCGTGCCTGTCTATGCACGGTTTTCCTTCGGCGGAGAAAGGCTCAGGGGCTTTGTGAATGCCGGTGTCTATGCCGGGGCATGGCTTTACAGCCACAGGGAAGGTTATTCTCTCGGCGTGGCTGACAATACATTGTATCCATACGATGAAGCTGTCCCGTTCGACAAGCGGAGGGACAACCGTTTCGAGGCCGGATTGCTGGCTGGGGCAGGGTTGGAATACAAGGTCTCCCGCCACGTAGGCGTATTTGCGGAGGCAAGGTATCTGTACGGCCTGACAGACATGCAGAAGCAATATATAGGGCAGATCCCCCGTTACAACAATACATGGATAGTCCAGGCCGGTGCGGTCTTCCTGTTTTGATGTCCCCGGGCCGGTATGCGGGCTGCTTAGGCATGTTAGGATGCGGAGCCATGTCGGACTGCCGGTTCCCTAAAAATGAAATTTAAATCGAATTTTTATGAAAACAGCGTTTTTGAAAAAATCCATAAACGGTCTTGCCTTGATCGCGGCAATATTCCTGTCCATGACTGTCTCGTGCCAGAAACAGGAAACCGATCTTGTCCCTCCTTCATCGGAGAGGAATTTCAGCACATGGGCGGAAGTCTTCGAGTCTTATTGGAGGGCCATGAACTACAATTATGTGTTCTGGGACATAGATGAAACGGACTGGGACAAAGTCTATGAAACGTATTATCCGAGATTCGAAGCACTTGGGACATACTCAATGAGTACTTTCGAAGAAGCCGGTGCGCTTTTCGACGAGCTTTCCGCCAATCTTGTGGACCATCACTATACTTTCATGCTGAAAAGCACGGAGTACAACTATTACGTCCAGCCTTCGGGGAAAGAAATAGCCACAAGGGACTATTATCATGAACGGATGGATTTGCAGCAGCTTGTCGATAATGCCACGGCAGGAGTGGGCAGCGGCAGGGTCGTCTCTTTTGAAGGGGCGGTTTCAGAGGTAAACGGCTCGGATATGCTTGCGATGTCATATCTTATCGACGATGTGGCTTATATTTATTTTTCCAATTTTTATTGGACGTACCTGATGCTCTATTCCGCCGATCTGGAAAATGATCCGCTATACAAGGTATATGAAAACTTTTTCAATCTGATAGACAATACGCCCGGGCTGAAAGGAGTGATAATCGATGTTCGTAATAACGGCGGAGGGTATATTAATGATGCCTATTATTTTTATTCGAAGATGATGGGCGAGTCCGTGCAACCGATGTGGACGAGAACCAAAAACGGGCTGGGCCGCTACGATTACGGCCCATGGGTGCCTTACATAGTCAATCCGGCTGCCGACAGCCGTAAATTGGATATACCTATAGTGCAGATAGCGGACTTGTATTCTGTTTCCATGTCCGAGATGTCGTCATTATTAGTAAAGGAGTTGCCCAATGGTGTTCTGGTAGGAGAGAGGACATACGGGGGGCTGGGAATGCTGATGGGCGATTTTGATTACAGTTATGCCGGAGAAGTGGAGAATGCTTCTTACTGGATATACACCACGACTACCATGTCCAAGGATCTCCACGGCAACAGGCTGGAGGGTGTCGGTGTAATTCCTGACATCGAAGTGCTTTTCGACGAGGCGGCTTTCATGTCGGGGAACGACGTGCAACTGGAGGCGGCGTTGGACTATATCGAGTCTGCTATGCGGTGAGCCAATCTTCAATAGTGCCTGTTGTCGATGAAAATGAAGCTCCGATACAGATGATTTTTCTGCCGTCGGCCATATAAGGTTTGCAGTATCCCATTCTGTTTATCTGTTGCAGGGCGCTTTTGGCTGTGCCGTCAAGTTTGAATTCGAAAATGTAGATATATTTTGTTGTCTCGATAATGCAATCCGCGCGTCCGTAACTGGAGGCTTTTTCGGTATATACTTTCCATCCGCCGGCCATACGGAAGAACAGATAAAATGTATATTGGAAATCCCGCTCCATAGCTTTTGTGTCTTTATTGCCACTGCGTATAGTATATGGAATATCGGAAAGAAATGCTTCCATCTCGTTTCTTACTGAGTCGGTGTCGCCGTTTTCCAAGGCTTTCCTGAACCGGAATGTAATATTGTAAATATTGTTCCGGTCTATTTTAAGATAATCCGATGCCAGTAATGATACGAAACCGCTTCTGACTTCTTCATTAGGAAAGTCCAACATAAACGCTTCCTCTTCAGGCAGGTAGGACTTGATTGTCAGATAGCCGCTTTGGTATATCATTGGCAATGGCATCTCTTTGTCTGCCTTGTAATCAATAAACGCCTCTTGCCTGTATGCTGTTTTCGTATAATCCTCTATTGTTTCGCCGCTGTGCGAAAGTAGCCTGATTAAATAGGATGGAGTGCCGCTGCTGAACCAGTAACTTTGAATATCCAAGCTGTCGAAAGCGTTTAAAAGGCTGAATGGATTGTAAATATCTGTCATTGCCTTGCTGAAATGGTAGCCGTCGTATCTGCGTTTCAGATTTGCAAGCATTTCTTCCTGACTTGTCCCGTATACTTTGGCCATTTCGCTGATAGGGGCGGCAAAATAGCTTTCGAGTTCTTGCTGTGTAATCCCGCATAATGCATCGTAGCGCTTGTCCATACTGATGTCTTTCGGCTGGTTGAAACCGCTGAATATGCTTACTTGGGAAAACTTTGTCACTCCTGTCAGTAGTACAAAATGAAGGTCGGCGTCTGCTGCCTTGAATGCCGAATAAAAGCCTTTGAGTACGTCCCTGTTCCAATCTTCAATGGGGCGTAATTGGCCGTCTATGTTAATGGTATAATCGGTATCTAAAACATCCAACATCGGTTTGTCGTACTCGTCAATGAGTACTACGCATCTTTGTCCCGTCTGTCGGTGGGCTTTTTCCAGTATGCGGACAAATCTGTCTCCGAAAGTCATGTCTATGTCCTCACGGCCATATTCAGCTTCCCATCCTGAAAGATATGCCGTTATTTTTTTCTCTAATTCTCCCGGATTTGTAAAATTCCCGGCGTTGAAGTCCATGTGGAATACAGGATATTTTATCCACTCTTTTTCAAGTTCGTCTATGGCAAGACCTTTAAAAAGTTCTTTCTTCCCTGAAAAATAATTTTTAAGCGTTGATATCAGCAGGCTTTTGCCGAATCTTCTTGGCCTGCTTAGAAAGTATATCTTGCCATTTGTGGCCAAGTCATATACCAACCTGGTCTTGTCTACATAGACATAACCGTCCTCACGAATCTGTTCGAAACTTTGTACTCCTATCGGGTATTTCATCTTGGCTCGGTTCCTCGCGGATTTTTAAGAAGTTAATAATTCTCAAAGATATGCGAAAATTCTTGTAAATACTTAAAATATTTACAAGAATCTTGCTATATCCCTAACAGTTCACACACTTTCCTGTGTACCTCGGTGTTGTCCATGATGCCATGGAACTCTTCGGCTCCTGCACCGTAGGCGAAGAGAGGCACGTATACTCCCGTATGCCCTCCCGTGGACCATCTGTAATCTATGCCGCTGTCGCCCTTATTGAAATCGCTGTCGTTCGATGCTATGGTAAGGCCTCCGGTTTCATGGTCGGCTGTCACGATTACCAGCGTGCCCGGGTGGGAGTCGGCGAACTTCTTGGCCACAAGCATGGTGGAGTTGATTTCTTCCATGTCCTTGAACAGGGATTCCGTAAGGTGGTCATGGCATGAAAAGTCTATCTGCGACTCTTCCACCATCAGCAGGAAACCGTCCGGACTGTTCTTGCCGAGTATGTCCAAGGCTGCCTGAGTGCATTCGGCGAGCATTCCGGGCCTGCGTTCATCGGTGTCCGGGAAATGCTTTTTGAAAGGGAGGAAGACTATGTTGTCCCATTCTTCCGGAATAGAGCCGATAAAGCCGTAATCGTCAAGTACCACATTGTAGCCCATCGCTTTCAGAGAGTCGAGGCGTGCGTTGCCTCCGTTTTCATCGGGCGCGAACATCCCTGAACCTCCGGTGAAGACGACATCGAGTCCGGATGAAAGGAAATCATCCGCTATGCCCTCGTCGTCATGCCTTGTGATGTTGTGGGCGTACATGGCGGCAGGCGTGGCGTGGGTGAACGAGCAGAGCGTTACTATGCCGCATTTAAGGCCGGCGGCCTCGCATTTCTCGGCAAAGTTCGGGACATTGCAACTGTCGGCATCCATCCCGAGGACGGAGTTATTTGTCTTGTGTCCGGTAAACAGGGCAGTGCCTCCTGCCGCCGAGTCCGTGACCCTGTTGTTTGCAGAGTATGTGGATACGAAGGCGGTCTGCGGGAACATATAAAATGCGTTGGTGTCTATGTCAAGTTCATTAAGGGCGGCCACCTGTGCGATTCCCATGCCGTCGCCTACGATGAATATTACATTCCTGACTTCCTGTGTCCTGTCCGACAGGGTGCTATCCGAAACGGAATCGCTCCCTCCGGCACATCCGTAAAGTACCGTCAGGAGCGATAAGGCGATAGCAACTGAAAAAAATCTTTTCATCGCTATTATGTAAATAAACCGGTTATTTAAGCACTCCGAGTTCCTTGCCGACCTTCACGAAAGCTGCCACGCACTTGTCGAGGTGCTCTTTCTCATGTCCGGCGGAAATCTGTACGCGGATACGTGCCTGGTCCTTCGGAACTACCGGGTAGTAGAACCCTACCACGTATATGCCTTCTTCAAGCAGCCTTTCGGCCATCTGCTGCGAAAGTTTCGCATCGTAAAGCATGACAGCGCATATAGCGGACTGGGTAGGCTTGATGTCGAAACCTGCTTCTACCATCTTCTTGATGAAGTAGTCGGTGTTTGCGTGGAGCTTGTCCTGAAGAGCGTTTGTCTCGGCCATCATGTCGAACATGCGGATTGCGGCTCCGGCAACCATCGGAGGTATGGAGTTGGAGAAGAGGTATGGCCTTGACCTCTGCCTCAACATTGCAATGATTTCCTTCTTACCGGTAGTGAAACCGCCGATTGCGCCTCCGAATGCTTTTCCGAGGGTGCCTGTGATGATTTCAATCTTGCCGCGAAGGTTGTGGAGTTCTGTAACGCCCCTGCCTGTCGCGCCTACGACGCCTGCAGAGTGGGATTCGTCCACCATTACCATTGCATTGTATTTGTTTGCCAATTCGTAAATCTTGTCAAGAGGGGCAACGTTGCCGTCCATTGAGAACACGCCGTCGGTCACGATGATGCGGTGCCTCTGTGCCTGTGCGAGTTTGAGGCAGTCTTCCAGCTCTTCCATGTTGGCGTTGGCATAACGATATCTCTTTGCCTTGCAGAGGCGTACGCCGTCTATGATTGATGCGTGGTTGAGGGCATCCGAGATGATGGCGTCCTGTTCGTTAAGAAGCGGTTCGAAAACGCCGCCGTTGGCGTCGAAGCATGCTGCATACAGGATTGTGTCTTCAGTTCCGAAAAATTCGGCTATTTTGGCTTCCAGTTTTTTGTGGAGGTCTTGCGTACCGCAGATGAAACGTACGGATGACATTCCGTATCCGTGTGTGTCAAGTGCTTCCTTGGCCGCTTTGATAAGTTCTTTATTGTCCGAGAGACCGAGGTAGTTGTTCGCGCAGAAGTTGATTACTTCCTGCCCTGAAGCGACTTTTATGGCCGCTTTCTGCGGTGTCGTGATTATTCTCTCTTCTTTGTAAAGACCGGCGTCCTTGATGGCGTTAAGCTCATCAGTAAGGAATTTTTGAAAATCTGTGTACATAATATAATTGTTTAAACGTATTTTAATTCATGAAAATGCATTTTGTGTCCCGTAAGTCCCATGATATTTTGTAAAAAATCATAAAACGCCGAAAGTTTTCAAATGCAAAAATAATGCTATTTTCCGAGCCATCTGTCTAACCATGAGAAATATTCCCTGTGCCAGAGGATCGCATTCTGAGGTTTGAGTATCCAGTGGTTCTCTTCCGGGAATACGACCAAGCGGGACGGTACTCCCATGAGCTGTGCCGCATTGTATGCCGCCATCCCCTGGTCCAGAGGTACGCGGAAGTCCATGCCTCCGTGCATTACCATGATAGGGGTGTCCCAGTTCTGGATGAATTTGTGTGCCGAGTGGGCATAATGCCTTTTTGCCGCCGGGTTTTCATCCCATGGCGCGCCTCCGTTATCCCATGTAGGGAACCAGAGTTCTTCCGTCGTCATGTACATGTGCTCCTGGTTGAATATCCCGGCATGGGCGATGAAGCAGTCGTATGTCTTTTCGTGGTTGCCTGCCATGTAGTAGACCGAGAATCCTCCGTAACTTGCACCGCAGGCGGCCATTTTCCCGACATATGGCTCTTTCTGCATCTCGTGCGCCGCCGTCAGGTAATCCTGCATGTTCAGCCCGCAGTAGTCTTTTGAAATCTGTTCGCACCATTCCTGTCCGAAGGCGGTGGTGCCGCGTCTGTTAGGCATTATCACTATGTAACCCTGCTGTGCCATGAGCCTGTAATTCCAACGGTAGCTCCACGCCTGGCTGAGCGTGCCTTGCGGCCCCCCGAGAAGTATCTCTATTGCAGGATATGTCCTGGTGGAATCGAAATGCGGAGGATACATGATCCATGTAAGCATCTTCTTGCCGTCCACCGTGGTCATCCAACGGTCTTCCATCGTCGGGGTGTCGAGCCTGTCGAGGATTTCCTTGTTTTCAAACGAAAGCTGTTCTACTGTATCCGTCTCGTTCGTCCCGTCCCACTGCAAGGCGACTATTTCCGTAGGGAACAGCATGCTCATGTACGATGTGATGATTTCGGCTCCGTTGCCGTTCTCTTTCACGTATGCCGGGGTCATGAAATCGTACCACAGCCTGTCCGAGGTGATGCGTGTGATATTTCCTTCAAGATCGGCCACGAAAAGCGCCTGCAGGCCTTCGGCCAATGATGCGAAGTAAATGTGCCTGCCGTCTTCCGACCATACCGGGGATGAAGCGTTGTATTTGAACGAGCCGGTGAGTTCGGTAACCGTGCCTGTGGCCATGTCCCTGACCATCAGCCTTACCTTGTCGGCTTCGTATCCGTCCCTCTCCATGCTGAGCCATGCGAGTTTGCTTCCGTCAGGAGACCATGCCGGTTCGGTGTCGTAGCCCATCATGCCTTCGCTGAGGTTCGTGCATCCGGCTGTCGCTATGTCGTAAAGGTAAATGTCCGTATTCGTTGAAAATGCGTATTCCTTTCCGGCGAGCTTGCGGCAGGAATAGGCTATCTTGGTGCCGTCAGGGCTCCATGCGAGCTGTTCGATGCCGCTGAAAGGTTCTGTCGGAAGCTCGTAAAGCTCTTTTTCACCGGCAAGCAGGTCAGTCGCGTCCGCAAGGGATATTTCCCCGGATGCGGGAACAGGTGCTATGAACGTATGGGGGATTTCTTCGACCCAGTGGTCCCAGTGTCTGTACATCAGGTCTTCGGTGCGGTATGCCTTCGCCTTGTCAAGGTCTGGATAGGTGTCTGAAGGCTTTTGCAGGTATGATTGTACGTAGTGTGTGAACATTATGCTCTTTTCATCCGGGGAAAGGATGAACTGGGCCACGCCGCCTTCGATGTCGGTAATCCGGCGGGTTTTTCCGAGCGAAGGCCTTTCCCCGTCACGGAATTCGGCTGTCCATACCTGTCCTCCCGATATATAGGCGATTCCTTTTCCTCCTTCAATCCATATTGTGTTGGAATAGCTTGAAGCGTCCTTGGTGAGCTGTGTGCGGCCGGTGCCGTCGGCGTTCATCACGAATATTTCGCTGTTGCCCTTGTTTTGCGCTATGTCAGTGTATCCTACGGTGTAGAGTATCTTTTTCCCGTCAGGCGATACTTGGGGAGCGGATACTTTTGACATAGTGACGAGGATTTCCGGTGTCATTTTCCCGTCAATGACTTCGACAGTGCTTTTGCCTATGATGTCTTCCCCTTCCTTAGGGGTGCAGCAACTGACAGCTACGGCGGCCATGGCGATTAGGGTGTTTTTAAGAAAATAGTTCATTGTTAATTAATTATAAACGTTTATAATCGTTTCCCGATTTTTTGCATGGCAAAATTAGGAAATATTGTTTAATTTTGGCCGGGAAATGATGTATTTATGTTGGCTGTTTATTTGATAGTGGCGTTGGTCTCTCTGGCTGCAGGGGCGGCAGTCGTGTATCTTTCCATGAAAGGGAGGCTGAAAGACATGAAAGATCTGTATGAGGAAAACATACGCCGTATCAGGGAAGATGATGCTTCGAGAGCCGAAGCCATGCGTGTCCAGTTCAAGGCTGCCGCGTCCGAGATCCTTGAGAACAACTCCAAATCGTTCAGGGAAAATTCGGCTGCCCAGATCGACGCCCTTCTGAAACCCATCAGGGAAAGTTTCGGGAGGTTCGACAAAAGCCTGAGCGATACCCGGATGGAAAACGTGAGATACAACGCGGAGCTGAAAGCCTCGATCGAAATGGTCATGAAACGCTCTTCGGCCGTGGAGGAAGAGGCTTCGAAACTTGCCAACGCGATTACAGGCCAGGTAAAGTTCCAGGGCAATTTCGGGGAGATGCTTTTGAACAGGCTGCTTGACAGTGCGGGGATGAAGCGCGGGGTACACTATGATGTGCAGGAAAGGATACGGGACAGCGAAGGCAATGCGGTAAAGACGGAGCAGGGCAGGGAATTGCAGCCCGATGTGATCATATATTATCCCGACGATACGGCTGTCATCGTGGACTCGAAGGTTTCCCTGACCGCATTCAACGAATATATGAATGCCGCGGAGCAGGCGGACAGGGACAGGTTTGCAAGGGAGCATGTGCGCAGCGTGCTTTCGCATGTCGAGGAAATGGCACGGAAAGATTACAATTCATATCTCCCGAAAGAAAGGCGGTTAGTGGATTTCAACATAATGTTCATGCCTGTCGAAGCCGCTTTCCAGCTGATGATGACCGTAGATCCCCTTTTGTGGCAGAACGCCCGTTCGAAAGGGGTGCTGATCGTCTCGCAAATGAATCTGTTAGTATTCCTTCAGATGATAGGCATGGGATGGAAGCAGGCCCTGCAGGAGAGGCACATAACGGAGGTGTACCGCATGGCCGAGGGGATCAATTCGCAGTTGCTGGGCTTTCTTCAATACATGGACAAGGTCGGTGATTCTCTGGAAGCCGCCGGCAATGCATACAGGGACGCGGTGAAGAGGCTTAACGGTTCCAGCCAGTCTGTCGTGAGCAAACTGAAACGTCTTGAAGAATACGGGGTGAAAAACGAAAAGCGCGGAAAAGCCGTTCCCAGGCGTTTTGCCGCCGAAGAGGAGGATATGTCATGAGCAGATTGACTGAATTTTTCAAAAGCAAGGTACTGTCGCCGTTCGATTATTTTTTGATAATAGGCATAATCGCGGCCAATCTCATACATTCTGTCGTAGCGGGCGAGATAGACCCGATAGGCTCGGCTGCCGGCATCGCCGGGGTCATCTGCGTGGTGCTTGTGGCCAAGGGCAATATATGGAATTATTTTTTCGGGGTCATAAATGTTTCCCTTTATGCGTGGATTTCATTCAAATCCGAGCTTTACGGCGATGCTGCGCTTAATGCGCTTTACTATTTCCCCATGCAGTTCATAGGACTGTGGCAGTGGCGCAAAAGGGGAGCGGTGGATGATGTAAAGGCGGTGAAAGCAAGGAAGATGACGGCGATGCAAAGGGTTTGGCTGGTACTCGGCTGTGCCGTGCTGACCGTCGGCGCGGCCCTGATACTCGATAAGGTAGGAGACCCCCAGCCTTACAAGGATGCCGCCACGACAGTCCTGTCCATAATCGCCCAGATCCTGATGGTTGCCGCCTTTGCCGAGCAATGGATGCTGTGGATAGTCAATAATGTCATAAGCGTTGCCATGTGGGTGGTATGCACGATAGAGGGCGACAGCCATGCATCCCTTATGGTGCTGATGTGGATATTCTACCTGATGAACTCCATAAACGGTTACAGGGTGTGGATTTCATTGGCAAGGCAGGCTCATTCGAATGATGCCCCGAACAGGAACCCGGCATAAAACCGGTCTGTCCCCGGCAGGGATGACAGCGCGTTCCCTCCGTTGTATGCCAGTCTTGTCCCGACGGTAAAACTGTACGGGAGGTTGAATATGTGTACTTCAAAAGTTATGTCGGCTCCGGCGGAAAAACATTCTCTTGCCGGGATGCGTTTCCCCGTGCCGTTCCCTCCGGCGGCCTTTCCGGAATGATCGAAGGCGATGTCGAAGAACGGATTGAGCACTGCACGCTTTAAATAGAGTATTCCCGGAATCGAGATGTCCCCCAAGTAAACAGGTGCGGCATAATCGGCTGTTGCCAAAGTCCCGCAGGACGGATAGAACAGCGTTCCGGCGTTTCCGGCAAGCCCGCGCGGGGCAAGCGACAGTCCGCCGAGCGACAACGGCCTGCTTTGGATGTCTCTTACATGCAATGCACTTAATTTTATCCCCTGGTTCTCTATGCCCGGCAGGTAGCCGTAAATGTACGCGTACAACCTGTCCCCGATGTATTTTCTCATATTTCCGGCCCCGATGAATCCGGCTTCCGCCCCGAAACCGTATTCAGGATATACTGCCGCCACCGGGGTCTGCCTCATCTGGTAATATCTCAGGGACGCTGTAAGCGTGACAAGATACGAGTGTTCCTCGGTCATCGTCCCGAAAGGCAGAGGTACGGTTATTTTGTATCTGTCGTTGGTGAACCCTGCCGATATCTGAGGCACAAGCCCCTTCGACCATCCTCCATAGTTGAAAGTGAAAGGCACGTACGCGCTCAGGGCTATCTGCAGGGACGGGTCCTTGCGCGGTGAACCGGCCATCGCGGAGGATGTTTCCATATTTGCAAAGTCTATGTGGTTGCGGATGAAAGAGCGCGAATTGAAATTCACATCCAGCTCGAATACGGGATACAGCCCGGTATATGAAAACTTGAAAGCCCCTCCGTGCCTTCCCCCCTTGTAAAAATAGCCCAACATGGCCTCTGCCGTGCCGAGATGGTTCTGTGACCATACGGCCGCCCCGAGAGATCCGGTTTCGTTGATGGCATCGAAACTCAGACTACGCAGATTGTCCGTGTCGAAATAAAACGGGGACCAGGAATGGATGTTGAACAGATGCCCGGCTTTGCGGTATCTTTTTTTTCTGAAAGAGGAACTGTCGGGAACGATATTGAAAAGGCTGTCGGGGATTTGCTTCATGGCAATCCCGGTTATCCGTTCGGTAATCGGGTTCCTGTAAATCGTGTCGCCGGCAGGCCTTGACTTGTCTATGTCGCTGATATATGGTAGATAGCCGAGAGTGCCGAGTTGTGAAGAATACATCTTGCCGGTTTCCCCGTCAATAATGTATGAATCCATCCCGTAAGGCGTGGACAGCAAATATGAGGTTTTCCCCGTATGGACATCCGTCCCGTACAGATTGTCAATCCCGTCGCGGTCGGACACATACGTTATCATACCGTCGTATACTCCTATTTCCGCAAGATTTACCGGTTCGACCGGGAGGAAAACGGAAAAACCTGAAGAGTCCGGGACGGAATTTTCCTCTCCGGCGGATATTTTCTCTCCGCTAAAGGAAATCTTCCATATTCCCATCCCCCCGTCGGTGATTCCGAGAGAATATATTTCCTCTCCGCGCCATGCGTTTTCCGTAAACCGTGTGCGCGGAGGCAAAGGCAGCCGTTTTACGGTTTTCCCGCAGGAGGTGTCCATTATTACGAGAAAATATTTTCCGTCAATCGCGTATTCCGTGGCCGCCAGATATTTTCCGTCATCCGATAGCGCCACGTTCCAGAACCTGCCACCTTTCGTGATGCGTTTTTTGCGTTTTTCCTTCAGATCGTATGAAAATATGTCAGAACTTTCCCGTAAGCTCCATCTTTCATCGCTGACTGTTTCCGTCCAGTAGAGCACGCTCCCCTCCGGATTTGAAGCAAGGCAGCTCGTGTTGTAGGAGAACGGGATGATTTTCCGCTCTTTTCCCGTGGTGTCCATGGCTATGAGGGTGTACGGCTCGTGAAGCGAGTGCTTGATATAATACAATCTTCCGTCATGCCCCATTGTTCCTCCCGAGTATTCCGTATATCTCCGGGGGGCTTCCGCAACCATCCGTCTTGGCGTGACCGGCGGCCTGTGGGCGGCTGCCTGTTCCCATGTCTCGGAATACAGCCTTACGGCTTCGTCGTGAAGCTCTCTCTTCGTTTTCCCGGTTATCTTTTTATATGCGTAATTGTTTACCCAGGGGATGTAAGGCCGTTTGCGTATGGTTTCGAGTATCTTGCCGTAATATCCGTAGTCTTCAGTAAGATAGATGATATAGCTTCCCAGAAGGTACCCGTATGCATAATTGTCCGGGGTATAATGCCTGTATGACCCGACTATCCATCTGTCGCGGTTGCGGAAATCCCCGTTGTCGAAAGCCGCCGCATAATAGCTCAGGAACTTTGCCTCGCGCCCCCTGCCGCCTTCGGAAAGTACGGTTTCGGTGACGACCGCATCCCCCTCATACATGAAAGTGTTTTGGTACAGGCCGAAAAACAGTCCGCCCGCCTGTTGCCCGAATATCCATGTAAACGGCCTGAATACGCTGCCGGTAAAATTGTTTATGTGCCCGATGTGCCTGCTTTCGTGCATGGCAAGGTGCCTGCTCCACGGTACGGCCGAGGGTGCATATCCGTCGGGCGTAGTGAGCAGTTCCATGCGTTTCGGAGCCCACATGACCATTCCGTTGGCGGTGGCATTGTACGGGTGGAGTATCACGGGCATCCTTTTCCCTGTGGTGGAAATCCCCCAAAGGGACAGCGGGCGGTATCTTTCAAGGTTGAACGCATAGTCGTATGCGAGCGAGTCCGTCCCGACGGGATATATCACATCGTAATTCGGGGTTTCGAGCTGCATCCACTTTGTGCTTCCGGGATCGTCCCCGAGTGAAAAATACTGTGCGGCCGCATTGCGGGGAAACATCAGGAATGCCATGGCGAGGGTCGCGACGGTCAAAATAGGGATATGTTTCTTTAACAGGTCCATAACAGTGCAAAACTAAGAAATTAATGGTATATTTGCACCTGCAAAGCGATAATATCACTGAAAATGGCTATACTTCTACAGATTCTGACCCTGTTCGGGGCTTTGGGAATGTTCCTTTACGGAATGACCCTCATGAGCGAAGGACTCCAGAAAGCGGCAGGGGACAAGATGCGTTCCATCCTCGCATCGATGACATCCAACCCTTTCAAAAGCGTGCTTACCGGGCTTTTAATCACGGCTTTGATCCAATCTTCAAGCGCGACTACCGTGATGGTCGTGAGCTTCGTGAATGCGAGCCTTCTGTCCCTTTCGCAGGCTGTCGGTGTCATAATGGGTGCCAACATAGGCACGACGGTAACCGCATGGCTCATCTCCCTTCTGGGCTTCAAGGCCGATATATCCATATTGTCCGTTCCGCTGATGGCCGTGGGTTTCCTCTTGTCCATATCCAAAAAAAGTTCGCGGAAAAATTACGGGGAGTTCGTGGTCGGGTTCGCCCTGCTGTTCCTCGGACTGACGTTCCTGAAAGACTCGGTTCCCGATTTGCGCGAAAGCCCGCAAGTATTGGAGTTCCTGAAACAGTGGACAGGCTACGGCTTCGGTTCGGTGCTGCTTTTCCTCGGAATAGGCACCGTGCTTACGATATTGCTGCAATCCTCTTCGGCGACAATGGCGCTTACGCTTGTGATGGTGAACTTCGGCTGGATTCCGTTCCCTATGGCGGCTGCATTGGTGCTGGGTGAAAATATAGGCACTACGATTACGGCCAACATAGCGGCGGCGGTGGCCAATGTCTCGGCAAAACGGGCGGCAAGGGCGCACACGGTATTCAACGTTTTCGGTGTCATTTGGGCCATTGCCCTTTTCAAGCCTTTCCTGTCGCTTGTTTCTACGATTGTCACGGCCTTGGGGCTGCCGGATCCTCTGACCGTGGACATGGTGTCTTTACAGAATACGTCGGATATATTCAAGGCATCAGGCGCCGACGCACAGACAATCGCCGGGGCCGAGGCGGCGGTAGCGGCAGGCAGCACGGCGGTATTGTACGGAGTGTCTTTCGTGCATACCCTTTTCAATCTGATCAACACCACGCTCCTGATATGGTTCATACCTCTGATAGTGAAGTTCGTGACATGGCTTGTCAAAGACAAGTCGGAAGACTCGGAAGACGGGCTTAAACTCAAATTCATACAGGCCGGCCCTTGGGGCGCTCCCGAGCTGTCTTTGGAAGAAGCGAAACAGGAAATCGTGCATTTTGCCCAGATATGCAAAAAGGATTACGGTTATGTGCGCGAGGCGATACACGAGAGCGATTCCGGCCGTTTCGATACCCTGTTCAAGAAACTTAGCCGGTACGAGGAGATAACGGACAAGCTGGAGTTTGAAATAGCGGCATATCTGAACAAAGTCGCCGAGACCGGTGAAATGAGCGAGGAAAGCAGCCGGCGTATCCGGGCCATGTACAAAATCATAGGAGAATTGGAAAGCCTCGGGGACTCTGCCGAGGCGATAGGGCGCATATTGTATAGGAAGAGGGAACACAAGAAGACATTCGACAGCGAAATGCTGTCGCACCTCGATGAGATGCTTTCTTATGTGGACAAGGCCATAGACTGCATGACGGAAAACCTTCAGGCCGGCTATATGGTACTGAAGAACATTGAGAACGCCTACTATGCCGAACAGGATATAAATCATTGCCGCAACAAGCTGCGCGACATGCATGTGTGCAATATCGAAAACAAGAATTTCGATTATCTTTCCGGCGCGTATTATATGGACATAGTTTCGGAACTGGAAAGGGTCGGGGACTTTATCATCAACGTTTCCGAGGCGATAATAGAGATAAAACAGAATAAATAGGAGTTGTGGATGTCTGATAATCCGATATTTTCTTCATGCCGGTCTGCCCGTGCAGGTTTTGGATTCTCCCGTGCCGGTTTTGGATCCGTATGTGTAGGTTCTGAATCCGCCCGTGCCGGTTTTGCCGGGAGAAGGTCCGGTGCCGTCCTGGCGGCGGCAGTGCTTGTATTCTTTGTCTTGATTGTGTCGTCCTGTTCCTGTGGAGGCGGGCGGACGGATGACGGAGGGCAGCCGGTTGCCTTTCCTTTCCCGGAGGCTCCTCTGATGGTGCAGCAGCAGGGTCCTGTGGCAGTGGCGGAATACCTTTGCGGGCATTTCTGGAATGATTATCTGGATACTTCGAGGATTTTTCCCGATTCGGACACGCTTTTTCTGGGAGTGACAAGGGCGGCCCTGAAGGATGCGGTACGCAACTATGCCTATCTGGCGGACGTGGTGTCTTCCGACCCTGAGGTATTCTTGTCAAATGCCGCTACGTTCCGTTCCACGCTCGAAAATTTGCTTGGGCGGGCGGCTTCATTAAGCGGCGACGGCACCTGTCCTGAATTGTTCCGGTGCCTTGCCGACGACCTGTCGCTGTATTTTTATGATCCCAACTCCCCTTACCGCAATGAAGAACTGTACGCTTTCATCGCTTCTGTATTGGCGGAATCCCCGTTGGTTGATGAAACATTGAGGGGAAGGTACCGTTTTGAACAAGGGCTGTGTTCTTTGAATCCGCCGGGAAGCGTGGCTTCGGATTTTGCATTTACTGACAGGGACGGGAAAGTATCCACCATGCATTCCGTAAATGCCGATTACACTATCATGTTCTTTACCAATCCCGGGTGCAATGCGTGCAGCCAGATCATCGATATGCTGATGTCGTTCAGGACCTCATCGGGACTTGGGCTTTCGGACCTTATCGTTTCCGGAAAAGTGGCAGTCCTCAATATATACATAGACTCGGACATAGAGGCTTGGATGGATTACAGTGCCTCTTATCCCGCTGACTGGCACAACGGTTATGACCCTTACGGGATACTGCGGGACAATTCTCTGTATGCGATACGGGCTATACCTTCTTTGTATCTTCTGGATTCCGGGAAGCGTGTGCTCTTCAAGGACGCGGTTCCGGAAAAAGTCATCGCATATCTGCAAAAGCGGGTTGATTAAGCAGCTTCAAAAATCTGCATGATTCTCTGAGACTTGAATGATTGGAAACAATCTTGCGGTCGGAATTTGGAAGGAAATCAACGTTTTTATCGTAATCATTGCGTGTTGGATTTTGACAGATGCTCCGCATTTGATGTCACACCTAGACTTAACTTCCATGAATACAATTTATTGACAATCATATCCATACACATTGCCATAGAAAAAATCGGCGTGGCCTCGAGGGGGTTCCGAACACCCTGTAAGCCACGCTTAAAGATTTCCATCACAACACTAACTCACTACGTATAAAGTGGTTGCGCCACATCAAAATTAAGTCGGGGTGTGGCCTGAACTTACTGCACAGCACAGCCGTCATAACATCCTGTGAGCCATGATTGCGGGTATCGCTTCGGAAATGCTCTTCACGCCGAGTTTCTCGATGACGGACTTGCGGTAATCCTTGACGGTCTCCACAGACTTGTTCATGAGCGCCGCCGTCTGCCTGACATCCAGACCGTTCACGGCATAGTTCATCACTAATCTTTCTTTTTCGGTCAATATGTAGCCGGAATATTT
>JADIME010000006.1 GCA_017694935.1 Candidatus Merdivivens pullistercoris | reverse complement strand
TGAGGCATCATTCCGGCATGTTCCCGCCGTTTTTATCGTAAAATAGCGCTGCTATTCTCCTCAAAAAACGACAAAAACCTGCACGAAAGCCTATCTCAAATGTTCTAAGAAAAAATTTTAAACAGCTTCTAAATAGTTTCTTAAAAGTTTCTAATTCGTTCAGATAACAGTAACAGTTATGAACCGTATATGTGAATTATTCGGCATACGCTACCCCATAGTTGCCGGGGGAATGGTTTGGTGCAGCGGATGGAGGCTGGCTTCGGCAGTCAGCAATTGCGGTGGTCTCGGACTGATAGGGGCCGGGTCGATGCATCCTGAAACTTTGCAGGAGCATATCCGCAAATGCAAGGCGGCTACGGACAAGCCTTTCGGCGTGAATGTGCCTTTGCTTTACCCGGAGCCTGAGGCGATCATGAAGATAATAGCGGACGAGGAGGTTCCTGTCGTATTCACTTCGGCTGGGAATCCTAAGACATGGACTCCTTTTCTGCACGGGCGAGGAATCAAAGTGGCGCATGTGGTTTCTTCTTCCAGGTTTGCCCGCAAATGCGAGGATGCGGGTGTGGATGCGGTAGTGGCGGAAGGCTTTGAGGCCGGCGGGCATAACGGGCGCGAGGAAACTACCACGATGTGTCTGATCCCCGAAGTGCGCAAGGCAATAAGGCTGCCGCTTATCGCCGCAGGAGGCATCGGAAGCGGTGCCACAATGCTGGCTGCCATGGCTTTGGGGGCGGAAGGGGTTCAGATAGGGACACGTTTCGCGCTTACGGAGGAGAGTTCGGCAAGCGAGGAATTCAAGAGTTTCTGTACAGGATTGGGGGAAGGAGATACTTTCCTGATGCTGAAAAAATTGAGTCCGACACGCCTTGCGCGCAACCCTTTCTTTCAACAGGTGAGCGAAGCTGAGAGCCGTGGTGCGGACAAGGACGAGCTTGCGGGGCTTCTCGGCCGCGGGCGTGCAAAAAAAGGCATCTTCGAGGGAGATTTGGAAAACGGGGAACTCGAAATCGGCCAGAATGTCTCGCAGTTCAATGAAATACTGCCGGTCGCCACGGTGATGGAAAGCATCGTCGGCGAATACAACAGGCTTGCCGGAAGCATCGGGCCGTTTTAAACAGTATCTTGTTTGTCCCAAAATGGGAAAAAAACGGGGCTTGGCTTTGGCCGGCCCCGTTTCCAGAAACGATTTTTTTGAATAGCAGCCTGTCCTCTTGGAAGCTGTCTGAATTTTAAATAGCCTCTTAATGAGGACCGCTATTTTTTTTACGCAACTCCTTTTATGCACCTTCCTTTACGCACCTTATCGAGAATGCGTAAACTTTGTAGCTTCGGAGCTGTACTGCCTGTGCGGTATTCAGCTGGACAAAATAGCTGCCCGATGAATCGGAAGACGGGGTGCTGAGCCAGTAGGCCCCGATGGCTCCGCAGCCTACTAACGGTCCCTGACTGTCGGACATGGTTCCGGATAGGTATCCCGGCATAGGGAAATAGTCTCCGTTGCCGCTCTCCCAATAGTAACCGTAGTTGTCCGCCTTCCATCCCTGCAATGTCCCGGCATCCCCTTTCGCGAATGCCCCGTCGGGTGCGACGACATAGCCCGGAGGGCATGGGTCGAATATCGATTTGGAATACTCGGAAGAGGCAGGGTCGCCCCAGAGGAACGACTGGAATGCAACGTTGTCTTCATACGAATATGCATACCAGTCATGGGACTGGTAGCCGGCAAAATTGATATATGTCGCCGGATGCCTTACCGAATAAGGGATATTGCCCGGGGCTTCATCGTATGGCAGGCCATTGTATGAGATGAAGTCCTGTGCCAGCGTGCCGTCCCCTATCGAATTGTTTTGACGGTCAGACGCTCCCCCGTAGTTCTCCCCGTAAGGTGCGGGCGACGGTATGAACGGGTCTTTTCTTCCCCATTGGTAAAGCAGTCCTCTGTTCCCTATGTCTCCCGGCTCGTTGTTGGAGGCCCCGAGATTCCTGTTAAGCCATGTATATCCGTTGTATTCGCTTGTTCCCGGCTCTGTTTCGGGTGACCATATATGCCAGCTCCACAGGATTTCCCCGGAAGCGTCGCATACGGCAATCAAGGCATTGCCGGCATGGTTTCCCGTCCGGAAATAAATGTACCCGTCACAGAATTCGGGTTTTCCCGCTATCACGTCGTGACTTGACGTAAGATCCCCGTCGGGAACGGTTTCCCACAGCAGTTGCGCCGAGCAGGCGTTTCCTATCGAAACACCGTATGAAGATATGTAGACACCGAGCCCGCTGCTTCCTCCTGTCCCGTCCGAGACTTCATTGCCGCTTCCTTTTACAGTCGCGATGAAACGGTAACTGCCTCCGCCGGGGGAGACTATATAACAGTTGGATGTCCCTGAAGACGAGAGGTCTTCATAACCGTCATTGAACTGTATCACCCTGAGCGTGTCTTCGGCGGAAGATTCCCCGTCGGTGGCTGAAATCCTGATAGTCGCCGACAACAGTTCTTCAGAGTAGTTGCGGGATGTTTCCAATACGAGTTTTGTCGAATCAAGCTCGTAATCCAGCCATTCCGGAACCCCGTCAAGAGTGCATTGTCCGTACCGGCTCGCGACCATGATGGTTTTTGTGCCGCCTTCAGGAGGGAAATTTATCTGTGTCTCCGACAGTGAAAGAGGCTCCGGCCATCCGGGCATTACATATTCGGTCTTATGCACGGTAGTACATGCATGGCAGAAAAATGCAATAAATAAAATGTATGATATTCTAAACGATTTCATGAGATTCATTTTACGTTGGTTTATTATAGCCATTTTGCCGGAATATCCTGATAATCGCTTAACCCTGTGGCATTAGCAAAACACCTTTCGGTGGTGGTAGGTGTCGCGAAGATGTCAGGATAATCCTCTCTTTCATACAAATGCACTTTTACCCCGTCTACTTCCGTATAAGGCGATTCGCCCGTCAGGGCGGTACAGTTGTTAAAAGTGCTTGACCATATACGGACGGACTTGTTCATGTCGAAGATCCCCGTCGGCACGGTCTTCAGCGAAGTACAATTGCTGAATGCCGAAGTGAAGGTCGTGGCATTGCGGCATGAAGAAAACAGGTTTTCAGGCAGGGTCTCTATGCCGGTGCATCCGTTGAATACGTATCCGAACGAAGTGACGGACGTGTTATTCGAGAACAGCTCGCCCGGTATCGCGGTAAGCCCGGTGCATCTTTGGAATGTCCCGTAGAAACTCGTGGCATTGGTGCAGTTTGCGAACAGGGAAGCCGGAATCTCCTTTACGGAGGTGCATCCGTAAAATGTATAACGGAATATGTCGGCGGCAACGGTGTTTTCGAAGAGCCTTTCAGGGATCAACGGTATCAAAGGGCATTCCTGGAACGTACCGTAGAAGGATGTGGCTTTGCGCGCATGGCTGAACAGCGTTTCAGGCAGGGTCTGCAAGCGCTCGCAGCCGTAAAATGCCTCTTCGAATGTCGTCACGTCGGCAAAGGACCCTTCTGTGTCACCGGCGATGAACCTGAGATTAAGGCATCCGTAAAATGCCCGGTGCATGGATTTCAGGCCTGTTTTCCCCCATTGCGCCACACCCGTGATATATTGGTATGAGAATGAAGGGAGTTCCGATGAATTTATTTCCGTTACCGTTCCTGTAACCGAAGCCGTGTGGAAATCCGCCGTGGCATATTCGTGGGACGGAAATTCGGAAGTCACTTTTTCCACCGTCCCGTCTCCCCAATCGACTGTGCAGTTCACATCGCCTGTAATCGGCAGGTAGATTGTGGTTCCGGCATAGAATGTCACGGTCTCGAAAACAAGTGCGGACGGATTGTATCCATACTGTATCACGGCTATTTCGGCAGTGGCCGTATTGTTTTCCGCCGGGCCTGCCGTTATCCTTATCACGGCTCTGCGGCTTTCCGTGGATGAACGGTTGGTTTCGGAAGAGAGCAGAAGATTGCCGTCTTTGTCTTCCGTTGCGGAAATCCAGGAAGCATCGCTCGTCGCATGCCAGTCGTAGTTCGACGCGATAGGTATGCGTGTGGATACCGCATCATAGCTTATGGAGAATGAGTCGCTTACCGAAATGTACGATACGGCGTCCTGCCTTACCGTGAGTGTCCTTGTTATGGATTTTTCTCCGATACCGGCCGTTACCCGTATCTCGGTTTCCCTGTACGACAGTGTCGAGTTGGGAAGTGCTGTCAGTCTTAGGCCTTCTTCGGTTTTTTCTATATTTAACCAGTCATTCGTGTCGTTTTCAAACCACCATTCGTCCTGGTTGGTGTGTACCGGAACGATAATGACAGATTCGCCGTAGTCTTCCGAAGGAGGGAAGGTGCATGACGGCGCGTCCAGCCTGAGTTCAGGGGTGCCCGTGCCGTTTTGTTTCACCATGACCGTGACAAGGGTGCTGTCCCCGTCGGATGATACCGCGGTTATGACTACCCGTCCGTTCCTGTCGCCTTTATCCGGATTTTCCTGTACTGAGACGGATATCTGTCCGGACTTGCTGTCCGATGAAGTCTCTATCCATTCTTCGGGGCTTGTGCTGAAGTAGTCGGAGACATGGTATGTCCTTGCTTGCAGCATCACTGTCCCTCCGGAGGTGTAGAAACCTATATGCGGTATGCCGCCGTTGTCTACGGTATACCTCTCATCGTCGGATGAAAGCATTATTTCCTGTCCCGCTCCGTTTCCGGAATTTTCCATTTCAACCTTTTCCACTATGGTCTTGGTGCAGGCGGTCGTCAATAATGCGATGGATAATGCGATGAGCGCGATAAAATATGATTTTTCTGTTTTCATAACATCCAGTCTTTATTCCCCTCCACGTATAAAATATGAATCATCGCTTGCCGCGTAGTACAAGTCTGCCATTCTGGAATAACTTCCTCCCATATACGGGAAAATGCCCCAGCCGTATCCCGGGTCGAACCCTTCCACATTTATCCGGTTTCCGTCATCGGCTATCGTGCAGGTGAGCAATTTGTCGTATTGCAGCGAGTTGTCGCTCATGTTGCACATCATGAAATATACCGGATACATTCCGTATATGTAGAGTCCGCATTGTTCTCCTACCTCGATTTCCATCGTGTTGTCGTCCGGATTGAAGAATGCCGGAAGGCGTGTGAAGGTGACCCCGTCGTCTGTCATGTAGAACAGCCCTTGTATTTCGTAACTTTCACCCGGAACGTTTTCCACTATGTTGCAGGAAGTGTATGTCCCGCCGTCGGAAATCCTGGTGTCCCCGTAAACCCATTCGGAACAATACATGTCCCAGTTGCCGATGAATTGATAATAAGGGCTTTGGGCTTTCGTAAGCTGCGATATGGCTATCTGTACCGAAGCCGAGTTCCCGCCTGAGCCGGCAGTGACGGTCAATGTGGCTTCGTGATTGTCTCCGGTTTCATTGACCGGGGCTTCTACTGTTATTTCCATGGAAGACTCGTCCGTTTTAACAGTATAGTAGTCCGAGTCGATCACTGCCTGCCATGACACATTGGATCTGACGGAAAATCTGTAAGCCCCGCCGGTCGCATCGAAAACATGGACGGACGAGGTGTCGGACAGGACCAGGACGGTTTCACCGGCCGGAGCCTGCATCACGGTAACCGTGTATACGTCCTCTGTGTAATCCGGAGTGATACTGAAGGCCGTTATCCTTTCGGATTCGGAAACATTCGGCCCGACTGTTACCGAGATGTCCCCATGCTCGACGGCAACCGTACACCAGTCCGCATCCGCCTGTGAGATTGTAAAGTCCCCGGAAGAAACGACTTCTATTAGCTGCGTCCCGCCTTCAGCCGGAAATGTGCAGTGTTCCGTGGAAATTGCCATGTAATCGTCTTGGTAAACATCCTTGCATGAGACCGCGCCCCATGCAAGGATAGATATTATTATTAAAATCCGTAAAGATTTCATAACCTGCAAGAATTAAAGATTCTGAAAAATCCTCTTCGCCGTTAAAGGTCCCTTTTGCATCGGATAGTGTATCCTCCGGCCTTTGAAGAACTGCTCCTCTGGGTGAACTTCAAAGTGTTCGAAGAGATATACGAGTTGTACTTGTATGCTTTCCCGGACTCTTCTTCGTAATCATTGGTCGTGGCTGTCCAGTAAGTACCGTAGTATCCGAAAGCGAGGAGTTTTCCGATGGATGCTCCGGTGCCGCGGTAAGGGACGGCCGGAAGCCATGTCTCGTTCTCAGGGCCGTTGCCGGTGTAAAGTGCGCCGTTGTTTATCTCTTGTCCTAAATAAGGCACTTCCGCCCCGTTGAGCAGGTCGTATGCAAGCGAGCCGACAACGGTTCCGTCTGCAAATTCGGTATGTGCAGGCACGCGGTATCCGGCAGGACACGGATCATACATTCCCTTGCTTCCGTCTTCCGTGCGCCAGGTATAAAGCACCAGCTCGTCAGTCCATACACCGTCGCCGGCGGCACGGCATGTGTAACGCATAGGGAATGCCAATGACGCGTCGATGGTTTCAAACTGGCTTGAATTCGACTGGGACCACCAGTCGTGAGTGTCGGCGAATTTAGGGTTTACGTAGTTAGGCGCTGTCATGTCGTCGAATGCCGTGCCTTCTTTCCCTCCGGCCGCACTTGTCGCATACATCCATACGTCAGAACCGATGAACGGGTCTTTCCTTCCCCATTGCCAAAGAAGTCCGTATGCTCTCCATTCGTCTTCCGGCCTGTAGCCCGTAGCTCCGAGGTTGCGGTCCATCCATGTCCCGGATGTCTTGGCTGTTATGTCCTTGACACCTCCGTTCACGAACCAGATGTGCCAGCTGTATGCAATCCTCATTGTTTCCGAATTGTACAATGCCACGACTGCGTTTCCGTCCATGTTCCCGGTAGCGAGGAAGTAGATGCATTTGTCCTCAGGATTGTATTCGACATCGCCGATAAGAAGGTTCTGGTCTGAAGAGCCGTCCACCCATAGCCAGTCGGCTGCAGGGTTGTCGATATTTATAGGAGTATTGGAATACCCCATCATTTCAGCGGAGAATTTATATGCTCCGGCTCCCGGGACTATATAGCAGTTGGCGATTCCGCCTGCCGACAGGTCGGTGACATTGTTGGATGCCTGGGTTATCATGATCGTCTGCAATTCCACATTGCGTGTGTTCTTTATCGAGATCAAAGCGGTCCTTGTGTCAGGAGTTTCGTTAGGCTCGACGGTAAATACGAGTATTTCTTCATGCTCGGGCGCTTTCGTCTCCGTATGAGTTATCCATTCAGCATCGGACGGCATGGTTACCCTGTAATTGTCTAGATTGGTCGTGAGAGGTATCTCAATCACTCCTCCGCGCCCGGAAACAGGATATGCGGAAGTGACTACTGTCAGGAATCCTTCTTTGAACGTGAGCGTCCTCATCACTGTCTGTTTCGCCCCGTCCGAAGCGAGCACTATCACTTTCCCGTCGGTCTCCCCGTCGGCTGCGGTCACGACTATTTCACCTGCGGCCTCGCCTGTCCATTCGACTTCTGCCTTCCAAAGTCCTCCCGGCAATGCTTCCACTTCACTGTTTTCAGTGGCTCCGGTAAGCTGGAAAGGAATCCTTAATGTGCCTCCTTCCGTCATGGCAAAGCCCTTGGTGCCTTCGAATACTATGTCGAAAGTGCCGAAAAGGTCAAGCGTGAGTTCCGTTCCGTCTGACAGCACCAATGTCACCTGTGAACCGTCCTCGCTTATCTTCACGTCAGTAAACACGCTGCCTCCGTCTTCTCCGGTGGCCCTGCCCAATTGCTGCCATGACAGGCCTCCGTCGTAAGAAACATACCAATAATCCTCTACGATTTTGAATTCAGGGGTGACTCCGTCGTCTCCGGATACAGGTATCTTGTTGCCGTCCTCGTCCAGCATCCATTCCCCGTTCAGTACCCAATAGTATTTTCCGTCACTGTCCATTCTTACGGATATTTCGGAGGATGTCCCGTCTTCCCCGTCGGAAATTGTGGTAGAAGATACTATGTTGCCATCGGCATCGACGAATGTTATGGTATAACTCCCGTCCCCGTTGTCGATGACACTTCCAACGAAGAGTGTTTCATTCATAAGTCCCTGCAGTGCAGACACGTCAGAATTAAGTTGATCAACGATTTCTTCCAATCGTTCTACTCTGTCCTCGATGCCGTCGATGCGAGTTTCGAGGTCGTCCACGCAAGATGCCGCCAGCATACTTGCGGTAATGCACAAAAGGCTAAAAAAGAATTGTTTCATATAACATAAGGATTTTATGTTAATAATTAAACGTTGGTTTAATTCGTGACACTTTTTTACTGCCTGAATGACAGTCAGATAGGATTTTGTCAGAACATAATCTGCTCTTAATCAGGCCGAAATAAAAATTTGGGGGTTAGCCTGTTTTTATTTAATTTTACCGATGAAAACCAACGTTTTTTCTTGAATATTAAAAAGTTGTACTATCGCAACTTTTTTGGCCGACGACCTCAATTGCCTGTATTTTATGATGTCAGATGTATGATTTTTGCATAAGACGGATGGCTTTTTAGGGAAAATGTGAAAATTTAGATATAAAAATATCCGGATAATGTGAAATTTTTACATATTCTGATATGGAAAAATGTGATAAACCGTTATATTTGCAGGCGAATGAAATGATTAGTTTATGAAAAGGCAATTGAAAAGGAAAATCGATTCATATTTGATGGAATGGAAGAATAATCCTGACAGAAAACCTCTGATTGTCAAGGGAGCCCGTCAGGTCGGAAAAACACATTCTGTCGAGTGGTTTGCAAAACATAATTACTCAAGTGTCATTGAGATAAATTTTGTTGAGCAGAAGAAATACCGTGATATTTTCAACGATGGATTTGAGGTTGATACTATATTGAAAAATGTTTCATTGTTGAATCCGGATTTCATGTTTATACCAGGAGAGACAATCTTTTTTTTCGATGAATTGCAAGCTTGTCCGAATTGCGCGACTTCCTTGAAATTCTTCAAACTTGACGGACGCTTCGATGTTATTTGTTCCGGTTCTCTTATGGGGATAAATTACAAGGAGATTGAAGCGAACAGTGTAGGCTATAAAGATGATTACGAGATGTATTCCATGGATTTCGAGGAATTTCTTTGGGCAAATGGGTATCCATCCGGTTTTGTAGAAGAACTTTACAGTCACATGCATGGCCTTGAGCCTTTTTCGGATTTGCAAATGAACGTCCTTTTGGATTTGTTCCGGGACTATGTTATAATAGGGGGAATGCCGGAAGTAGTCGATACTTATATTAAAAACAAGAATTTCAGCGGTACTTTGGCCATCCAAAAGCAATTGCTGAAAGACTATGAAGAAGACATTACCAAATATGTGGACGGATTGGACAAGGCAAAGGTAAAAGCTGTCTACAATCATATTTCAACTTTTCTCGCCAAGGAAAACAAACGTTTCCAGATTACCAAGATAGCCAAAAATGCTAGAAACCGGGATTATATCGGTTGTGTCGAGTGGCTTGCGGATGCCGGTATTATCAATATCTGCTATTGTATGAATCAGCCCGAGTTGCCTCTGACGGGGAATTATGATCCGAAACTTTATAAAGTGTATTTCAAAGATACAGGTCTTCTTATTGCATCGCTTGACGAAGAGGCTCAGGAGGACTTGAGGGCAAACAAGAATCTTGGTACTTATAAAGGTGCCATTTATGAGAATATTGTCGGAGATATGCTTGTAAAGCAGGGGTATCGGCTTTTTTATTATAGTAGTGACAAACCTTCCGTTGAAATGGATTTCTTTGTCAGGGATGCGGATTCACTTGTCCCGGTGGAAGTCAAGGCAAAAGATGGATCGACAGCATCGCTTGACAGGCTGATAGAAGACGGGAAATATCAGGATGTCAAATACGGAATCAAATTGGGTTATAAAAACATCGGGTTCAATGGAAGGTTTTATACATTCCCATATTTCCTGACATTTCTGTTGAAAAGATTCCTTGCAGACCACCATAAATGTGACAAAAGCCTATGACATGTATCAAAAAGCCTATGACATGTATCAAAGCGGTTTTTAATTGGAGCGGTGGAAAAGATTCAGCGCATGCTCTGTTGAAAGCTATGCAATCGGGAAAATATGAAATAATTTATTTGCTTACTGTTGTCGATCGGGAAACCGGCTGCTCGACAATGCACGGTATCCCTTTAGATTTGTTGGAGGCTCAGTCTGAAAGCATAGGCATTCCGCTTTACATCGTGAATCCGCAGTCGAATGATAGCGCGGCGGATTATGAAAGGGCGATGTCGGATGCTGTAAGATATTTTAAGAGCTTGGGCGTGACACATTTCATCTTCGGTGACATATTTTTGCATGACATAAAGAAATACAGGGAAGACAGACTTGAGCCTTATGGCATAGAGGTTGTCGAGCCTTTGTGGGGAAAATCTTCCATGGAAGTGATGCATGATTATCTTGAGTCCGGCCTGCGTACGGTGGTGGTTACGACAATGGCTGACAGCCTTGGAGAGAAAGCGATAGGAAAGGAAGTGGATTCTGCTTTTGTGGCTTCATTGCCTGATGATGTGGATCCCAATGGGGAAAACGGAGAATATCACACTTTCTGTTTCGACGGCCCTCTTTTCCGCTCTCCTGTTCCATTCAGATTGGGAAAGGTTTTTACAAGAAGCTACGATGTACGGTCGGATGACGGGAAGATGGAGACTTGTGAATGTTGTTGTGCTTCATTGAGCAGAAGCGATCCTTTCATATCCTGTGCTAAGGTTCCTCGCTGACCACCATAATGGAAAGCTGCCGTAATGATGAACTTTTGAAAAATTTTTAACAGTTTCTTAATGACCGAACCACAAAAACAAAATTTGCCGGAGCAAGCCGACTTAACCCTCTCCTGTGTAATGTATTGGTTTGTAACTTGTTGTATGAAGCGGACAATTTGCGACCGCTCCGGCAATTTTCACAAATAGCTCCTGCCGTGGCCGACAGCAGCGTATAATCTGAAAATTTTAAACAGTTTCTAAACTTCTTAATCAGCCGGCTCTAAAGTCTTGTATTCCTCATCCGTTACCGGTTCGAGCCAGTCGTTGGATGTGTTTTCTCCCGGGATTTCGAAGGCAAGGTGTGCGAACCAGCTGTCGGCAGCGGCTCCGTGCCAGTGTTTTACTCCTGCCGGGATATGGATTACGGTACCCGGAAGTATCTCAACCGCCGGTTTTCCTTCCTCCTGATACCAGCCTCGGCCTGCAACTCCGATGAGCATCTGTCCGCCTCCTTTGGTAGCATGGTGGATGTGCCAGTTGTTACGGCAGCCCGGCTCGAATGTCACGTTTGATATATGGATCTGTTCGCGTGAAACAGGAGCGAGATAGCTGTTGCCGATGAAATATTTAGCGTATGCGGTGTTGGGTTCTCCTATAGGGAAAATCATCTCGCGCTGGAATGCGGCTTTTGCGTCTTCCCCTGCGGTGTCATCGGCCCATACTGTCTTTGCAAGGTTGAAGGCCGCCCATGCCTTCGGCCATCCTGCATAGAAACCGATATGGGTGATGATTTCGGCTATCTCGGTGCGTGTGATGCCGTTTTTTTTCGCCGACTGGAGATGGAAAACCAGAGAGTTGTCAGTGATACCCTGGCTGATCAGGGATGTGATGGTGACCAAGCTGCGGTCGCGGAGTCCGAGCCTGTCGGTGCGGCTCCATACTTCGCCGAAAAGCACGTCGTCGTTAAGTTCTGCGAATTTAGGCGCAAATCCGCCCAGCTGGTCTCTCCCGGCTGTCTGTGTTATTTTTTCCTGTGCCATGACATTGAGTGTTATAAAAATGAATAACGAAATAAACAAAAACTTTTTCATGCCGTCATAATTTTGATGACACAAAATTAGCCCGTCTGCCGGAAGACAAATAACCGATATGCCGGATATTTGTACCTGTTTTACAGGAATGCCGAAAATATTACATTTGCAGGCGATTTTAAAAACGATATTTGGGATGAATACAGTCTGGATAGTGATGCCGATACTTATCGTGCTGATGTTTCTTCTTGGTACTGATCTGACCGTCAAGTCATTCGCGGACGTGGCGCGTAATCCCCGTGCCGTGCTGACAGGGATGATAGGACAGTTGGTGATACTTCCGCTGCTGGCTTTCGGAATAGCCTGGGCGTTGGATTTGAGCCCGGTATATTTCATGGGATTAGTGTTGATAGCCTGTTGCCCGGGTGGGAGTTCCTCCAATGTGTTCTCCATGCTGGCGCGCGGGGATGTGGCTTTGTCCGTGACCCTTACGGCCATAAGCAGTGTGGTTACTTTGTTTACCCTGCCTTTCATCATGGAGCTGGCTTCCCGTTTCATCTCTCATCAGTCCGGCGTAGAGGTTGCCCTGCCGGTGGGCAAGTTGCTTCTTCAGAACCTGGTGCTGCTTTTTGTCCCGATCATTGCCGGAGCCGTTTTTCGCCGTTTCAGCCCGAATGCCGCCGCAAAGGTCAATAAAGTCCTTGGCAAGGCCGCTTTTCCGGCCCTGATGTTCCTGGCGGCGGTGTTTTTCCTCCAGTACACCAAGGAGATCACGGACAATTTTGCCGTGCTCGGACTGTCCACCGCCGCCTTGATACTCATAGCGATGCTTTGCAGTTCGCTGCTTTCCCGTCTCGGGCGTTTCACGCCCGCCGTCCGCCGCACCATAGTCATCGAAGTCGGTATGCAGAACGCCGCTCAGGCTATCGCCATAGCATTTTCCCCGTTTATATTCAATAGCGGCGAGATGGCCATTCCCGCCATCATCTACGCTCTCCTGATGAATGTCATCCTGCTTGTCTATGTATTTGTCATCCGCCGCCGTGCGAAAGCCTGATCCATGTCATTTTGAGGGTTTTCTGGACGAGTGGTTCTTGGGATTCCTCAGGCGGCTTAGCGAGGTCTCGGCAATCCCCAGATAGGAGGCTATTGCCTTGATGGGTACCTGCTGTATCAGTTCCGGCCTCTGTCTTACCAGGGCATCATACCGCTCGGAAGCATCACCTGCCATGATTGTCCGCTTGCGTTCAATAGTCCATATCTGGCCGAGATACCTGATGGGCAAAAAGATATTTTCATGTCGAACGGGACTTCCGAACATCTGTGGACTTCCAGCGAGACATTCGACAGCGACGCAAGGGAATGGAGCTTTTACTCCACCAGCAACATGGTAGCATGCAATAACACCAAAAAGACATGGGATGTGGGTATGAACGCACGCCCGATGCTTGCTTTCTGACACACTATAATGTTTGTATTTTAAAGCTAGAGGCTGTTTAAAATTACAAGGGCGGCGGAATGGTTCTGGCCGTCCTTGTCAATTATAAGAGGTATCATCCCCACCCCTCAATTAGAGCGCGGAGCGTAGGTCCTGCCGGCAGTAGAACCGGTCCAAATCCTCTCCTGAAGATTCTATGGGCCACGCCCCGATTTAACCTTAATGTACTGTTATGTATTGATATACAATAAATTACTATTGCGCCAATATTTCATAAGTGTGGATTCTGAGGGTTCAGGAAGCCCTTGAAATCCACGGTGATTTTTTGTTGTGTATATTGTTTATTCTTGATTTATAGTGAATTACAAAAACAAAAGTTAAGTCGGGGCGTGGCTTTGGAGGCACGACACCGCATTGCTCGGCGCAACCGTTCCGAAATGTGAATGCCTGTGCTTGGAGCATACAGCCGGGGGATTAGTATTTTGGAGGGGTCAGGGAAGTACCCGGTTTTCGCTGGTTTGACTGTCCTGTGTAAAACAGAATTTGCTGGAGCGCCCGGACTTAATTTGTTATGATGTAACTTAGTGATAATGTGTAAGCTGTAAATTATTAGCAATTTTCAGTTGCTCCAGCAACGATGTAATAACAGGCCTGCTGGAGCATGCCGACTTAACTTATGTCCTCGGGATGTGTTGATTTACAGGGTTTTGTGTAAGTTCGACAATTTGCGGTTGCTCCAGGAAATTTCAAAAAAGCATTTGCCAGTGCAATGTTGTATTCTTGGGGGGAAAGTGAATCGATTTGCCGTGAAATCGTAACACTTTCCCTCGGGTACAAACCGGGTACCCGTCCCTTCATTGTGAGGCACGCCATGCCCCTCCCGGCTCCTCCGGACGAAAGCAGGTAAATTCATGATTTTTGGGGTAATTTTGCTGATAATCATGAATTTTTTCGTACTTTTGCCGCTTTTATTGTGAAGGATTTTTCGTGAAAATATAGCATAGCCATGTTGGTTTTCAGATTGCTGGGGAAACATATATCATTGAGGGCCGTAAATCTGGCCGGACTTGCCATCGTCCTTGCATCGCTCCTGATATCATTCAATCATATCCGGCGTGAACTGAGCTGGGACAGGTACAATGCCGATGCCGGCCGTATCGTCCGCCTGACTTTGGGAACCGTGGGACAACCCGTCGATGGAAGGATCTGGGGCAATATGCTGGACGATGCCGTGAGGCAGTTGCCTCAGGTGGAAGGTGTAGCAAAACTGCATGAGATTTACAGGCCGGAACTCGGCTATCGCGGGAAATCCGTAATAGCGGGAAGCAAGACTTGTTATGTCAATGGGGATTTTCTCCGCATGTTCGACATTGTCATGTCGGAAGGGAACCTGAACGATGCGCTGGATACTTCGGGGCAGGTAATAGTCAGTGAGAGCTTTGCGAAAAAACTGGCAGGGGCGGTAGATGACGGGACGGCGGCAGCGTATGGCGGAACCGGCTATGGCGGCATCATGAATTCGGTTTTGCAAGTGGAAGGCAAGGACTGCCGTGTGGCAGGGATATTCAGAGATATTCCCGAAACCTCGCATTGGAGGGCGGATGTTCTGGGGCTGATGCCCGAAGACATGCAGACGTTCTGCTATACCTATCTTCTGCTGAAGGAAGGCAGTGATGTGAGGGCTGTCGAAGAGGAAATCTCGGATATTGTCGTTTCCATGTCTCCGGAAGGCTCGTCTGAAAACGGGGCAGGCCTTTATGCCATGCTTATGCCATTGACCGACATACACCTGCACAGTCACAATCTCCGTGAACTGGAAGTGAACGGCAATATAGTTTATATATGGCTGATACTCGGGGCAAATGCGCTGTTGCTGGTTGTGGTGATGTTCAACCTGTGGCTCAATGTTTCCCTTGTGTTTTCTTACAACAGCGCACTTTACCGTTTGCTGCGCCTGCACGGGGCTTCAAAGTCGGTGATATTGAAAACCGAGTCTTTGCAGGCTTTTGTGTTGGCGGTTGCCGCGACTGCCATAGGACTGGCTTTGGCGGAGGCGGCATTCAGGACAGGATTGGTCGAAGGCGGTCTGGATTTTCCGGTTACCGCCCTTGTCTGTGCCTGTTTCATGGCCGTTACGGTATCGGTGGCTGTAATTCCTGCATCGGGAGGCATGGCAGCAACTCGTTTTCTCAATGACGGGCAGGCTTCAAGGCCGTTCCGGTTTTCATATAAAAATGTAAGATGGATGCTTTCCGGCCAATATATGGTGGTGATAGCCGTGCTTTCGGTGGCGATAGGCATCAGTAAACAGATGAATGAGATAGAGGGCATACAGGCAGGGGGAGACGGCCGCGATGTCATGGTAATGAGCGGGCTAACCGAACCTTATATGGAAAAATACCCGTTGTTGCAGGAACGGCTCTCGCAAAGCCCATACATAAAAGGCATGACTACCTGTTTTCAGATACCCGGAGACGCCATCAGGGATCATGTGACAGCAAGGCGCGGGGGGTCTGACGATTGGGTACAGCTCCCCGTGATGATTGCCGGTAACGGTTTTTTAGAGTTTTATGACATTCCTTTGCTTGCCGGGGAGGATTTTTCCCCGTTGCCATACGGCATCCGGCAGGAAGACGGCATGATGACGGATTATATGATGTCCGGGAAAATTTCGGAGAGGAGCGAGGAATATGTCATTAACCGCAGCGCAATGGCCGCACTCGGTTTCAGTTCTCCGCAGGAAGCTGTCGGCAGTCCGCTTGAAATCAGGCACGGGTCGTTGGGATACATTGACAACGGAACAGTCGCCGGGGTCACGGAAGATTACAATTACACGGGCGTTTTCGAGGAAAACATACCTCTTGTCATGCTGCATCGCAATTTTTTCCAGTTTGTCCTTATGGTCAGGTTGGATGAAGACCGTATGGAGGATGCCGTGAAGTCCCTGGAGGCGGCATGGGATGAGGTTTACCCTGAAAGCCAAAGTAATTTCATCCCGTTGGGCGACATATTCCGCAGTCAATACCGCAATGAGTTCAATGCGCGGGATCTGGTGCTGGCGTTCACGCTTTTGTGTTTTCTTATAGCGGATCTGGGACTGATTGTTTTCATGGCGTTCATCATACGCCGACGTACCAAGGAGATAGCGATACGCAAGGTAAACGGGGCCATGGCGCGGGACATAGTGGGAATGCTCAATTCCAATTTTATCCGTTACATGGCGCTTGCATTCGTGGCGGCGGTGCCTTTGTCTTGGTTGGTGCTGCATGCCTGGCTTCAGAGGTTTGCCTACAAGACAAGCCTCGACTGGTGGATATTCGCTGCCGCCGGTGTCATGGTGTTAGCGGTTTCGCTATTGTCTGTATCTTTGCAGAGCTGGCGTGCCGCGTGCCTTAATCCTGTGGAAGGGGGTGAGGAGGTAGAAGTTTAACGTTTGGATTGATATGGAAACGGAGAAAATGAAGGCAAAAGCGGGTAAGCATCTACGATGCCAATTATGACACGGAGCTGTTGGCTGAAAGAACTGTTTGTGCCGACCTTTGCACTATAGTTTCTCATTTCTTTTGCGATTATGGCTACAATATTGAAGTGGGTGATAACTTTTTCGCCAACATGAACTGCGTGATTCTGGACACTGAACTGCACCCCAAAAGTTGGACATAAAACTTTTGGGATGCAGTCCAAACATTTATTTTGACACGGCTCGTCGATTTTAAGATGTTTTCAAGCAGATTCTTATTGCGCATCTGCCCGGACACAGACAATCTTGCTATAAGTGTCCAAGAATGAACTGTAACCTATGAATTCCAGATTGTCAGAGTCCAGTAGAGAGATATCATACTGCGCCTCTTCTTCTTCAGAAGAAACAGTGAAGGAACCCCCGGGTTCGTATGATACGATGTCAAAAATCTGTTCAAGTGGCTCTACATTTTCCATGTTTACTGTCATGGTAAGTTTGTTTTCCTGCAAATCCATGATATAGTGGGCATCGATTCCGAGACTGACATAGTCATTGGCGAGATCCCATGTATCACTGTTGCTGCTTTTGTCGTATATGGCCAAGGCTTTCCAGTCTCCTTCAAGCGTGTAGCCTTCCTGTTGTGAGATAATAATGCTGGATGAAAGTCCTTCAACTTCAGGTGACATTATGTTGACGGTGCCTGTACGGTATGGTTGTTCTGCCGGATTTTCCGAAACTGTCAATTTTATGGTCATGTCGTTGAGTTTTTCAAGTGTGATCCACTCTTGCTCGGTTCCCATTTCCCAGCTTTCAAGATTGCATTCCACGGAAACCAGAAACTCTCCCCCTTCCACAGGGACTTCCAGCGATGCGGGGGCGGCACTCAGTACCGGATCTTCTTTCTCGATTACAGATTCTTGTTCGCATCCATAGATTGAAAGTAACACAGAACATGCGCCTAAAGCGATAATGGCAAATCTTTTTTTCATGATAGAAATTGTATTAATAATTAAGAAGCTGTTTAAAATTTTTTCTCAGAACATTTGAGACAGGCTTCCGCGCAGGTTTTTGTCGTTTTTTGAGGAGAATAGCAGCGCTATTTTACGATAAAAACGGCGAAAACGTGCCGGAAGGATGCCA